>JBBQQX010000073.1:0-18005 GCA_038215405.1 Burkholderiales bacterium | reverse complement strand
ATCCGCAAGCGCTTGGCGGCGTTGGTTCAATGCCGCTTCGATCGCCTGCTTCGCAAGATTAATGGCAGCGCCGCGTGACTTTTTCTCATCGACAGACAGGGCTGCCATCCCCTTCATCAGTTCGGTGATGCGACCTGACTTGCCAACAAATAACGCCTTGGCGTTTTCCAGGTCAGCGGGGGTGACGGCCTTCTCAAAGGCTGCTTTGGCGTTGTCAACGACGACGTTCAACTCGTTCATAAATTCTCTTTGTCAATGAAAAAGGGCTAGTGCTCTTTCAAGCTCTAGCCCTTGTTTCTAATGCATAGAACGCTATTCTATGAATAGCGAACCACCGTGAACTCAAGCAGCCAGCTTGGCCTTGACTTGTTCCACGATGCCGGCAAATGCGGCCATGTCATGCACGGCGATATCGGACAATACCTTACGGTCAATCTCGATATTCGCTTTCTTCAGACCGTTGGCAAACTGGCTGTAGGTCATGCCACACTGACGAGCAGCGGCATTAATACGGGCAATCCACAATTGACGGAAGACACGTTTCTTGGTGCGGCGGTCACGGTAGGCATATTGCCCGGCCTTCATCACCGCTTCTTTGGCGATGCGGAAGACGTTACCGCGGCGACCGCGGAAACCTTTTGCAAGGGCTAAAACTTTTTTATGGCGGGCGCGAGCCGTTACACCACGTTTGACGCGAGGCATGTGAGTACTCCTTGTTCGTCGTTAATTAAATGCCACGGCCGGGCAACATCTGTGACATGCGACCCATATCGGTCTCATGAACAGCTGTGGATCCGCGCAATTGGCGTTTATTTTTGGTGGTCTTCTTGGTCAGAATGTGACGTTTGAAGGCTTGGCCGCGCTTGACGGTGCCACCTGGACGGACGCGGAAGCGTTTCTTCGCCGCGCTCTTGGTCTTCATTTTGGGCATGTTCATGCTCCTTTTCATTGTGCTCGTGAGGCGTCTGCAAACGATTTGCAGACTTGTTGGCCCCGAGCCACTTTTGAGTGGTGCGTGTTACTTCACCACTTTTCAGCGACGCCATTTCAAACGCCGCTGTCGCGGTGGGAATTACCCCACCCCGTTTCTCAAAGCACCAGTTCACTCACCGGCGCGCAATAATTTCTTACGATGCTGCCTCGACCACCGGCTTCGTGGCAATTTTCTTCTTGCCAGGCGCGATCATCATGATCATCTGGCGCCCTTCGAGCTTGGGAAACTGTTCGATCAGAATCAAATCGCCCAACTCGGTTCGAATTCTGTTCAACAAGGCCATGCCCAAATCCTGGTGCGTGATCTCGCGACCCCGGAAACGCAGCGTGATCTTGCACTTGTCGCCTTCAGCCAGAAAACGCTTGATGTTGCGCATCTTGATGTTGTAGTCGCCATCATCAGTGCCCGGACGGAACTTGATTTCTTTGATTTCAATGACCGTCTGCTTGGCCTTGGCCTCCGCCGCCTTCTTCTGCTCCTGGTACTTGAACTTGCCGTAATCCATCAAACGACAGACCGGCGGAACCGCCGTGGCAGAAATTTCAACCAGATCAACATCGAGGTCACCCGCCATCCGCAGCGCCTCCATCAGGCTGACCACGCCCAAAGGCTCGTTTTCGATGCCCGAGAGTCGGACTTCCGGGGCCATGATTTCCCGGTTCAGGCGATGTTTGCGTTCTTCGCGGTGACGGCGGTCACGAAATTCAGTAGCGATGGCTTAATCCTTCACAATATTTGCTACGTTAATCGTAGCTACAACCGTCTGATACACGCGGACAAACTGTTATTTCGCTTCAATTGAGCTCAACCAACAAACTTGTGAGTGATGTCACCGGAGATTTTTTGCACGAATGCATCGAGGGACATCACACCGAGGTCTAAACCACCCCGGGCGCGCACTGCAACGGTACCTGCTGCTTTCTCTTTGTCACCAACGACCAAGATGTAGGGCAGCTTTTGCATTGAATGCTCGCGTATTTTAAACGTAATTTTTTCATTGCGAAGGTCAGCCACTACCCTAAGCCTTTGATCTGGCAGTGCATTTTTCAATTTTTCAACAATTTCACGACAATAATCCGCCTGCGCGTCCGTGATGTTGAGCACTGCGACCTGCACCGGAGCCAGCCAGGTTGGCAAAGCGCCGGCACTTTCTTCGATCAAGATGCCGATGAAACGCTCCAGACTGCCAACGATGGCGCGGTGCAACATGACCGGCCGGTGGCGGGCACCATCTTCACCCACATACTCGGCATCGAGGCGCTCCGGCATCGAGAAATCAACTTGAATGGTGCCGCACTGCCACTGGCGACCGATGGCATCTTTGAGCGTGTACTCGATCTTGGGGCCATAAAAAGCGCCCTCGCCCGGGGTGATTTCATAGTCACAACCCGAGGCCTGCAAACTCTGCACCAACGCCGCCTCGGCTTTGTCCCAGATTTCGTCGGAGCCAATGCGCTTTTCAGGGCGAGTGGCGATCTTGTAGATGATGTTCTTGAAGCCAAAGTCACGATAGACCTTTTGCAGCAACGCCGTGTAGTCCACGCACTCCTGCAAAATCTGATCTTCGGTGCAAAAAATGTGGCCATCGTCCTGGGTAAAGCCGCGCACCCGCATGATGCCGTGCAAGCCGCCCGAAGGTTCATTGCGATGGCACTGACCAAACTCGCCATAGCGCAGCGGCAAATCGCGGTAGCTCTTGATGCCCTGCTTGAAGATCAGGATATGCCCTGGACAATTCATCGGTTTGAGCGCGTATTCACGCTTCTCCGACTCCGTCGTGAACATGTTCTCGCGGTATTTGTCCCAATGACCGGTCTTCTCCCACAAGGATTTGTCGAGAATCTGCGGCCCTTTGACCTCCTGGTAGCCGTTGTCGCGGTAGACCTGGCGCATGTATTGCTCCACCCCCTGCCACAAGGTCCAGCCCTTGGGGTGCCAGAACACCAGACCCGGCGCATGGTCATCAATGTGAAACAGATCCAGTTCGCGTCCGAGCTTGCGGTGATCACGCTTCTCGGCTTCTTCGAGCATTGTCAAATGCTGCTGCAATTCATCCTTGGTGGCCCAGGCCGTGCCGTAAATGCGCTGTAGCATTTCGTTGCGATGGTCACCGCGCCAGTAGGCACCAGCCAGCTTCATCAGTTTGAAGAACTTGAGTTTTCCGGTGCTGGGCACATGCGGGCCGCGGCACAAATCCTCAAACTGGCCTTCACGGTACAGCGAGACATCTTCGCCCGCCGGAATGCTGCCGATGATTTCCGCCTTGTAGTGCTCACCCAAGCCTTTGAAGTACGCCACCGCCTCGTCACGCGGCAGCACGCGGCGGGTAATGGGCTCGTCCTTGGCCGCCAGCGCTGCCATTTTTTGCTCAATCGCGAGCAAGTCCTCCGGTGTGAACGGGCGTTTGTAGGAGAAATCGTAGAAAAACCCGTTTTCGATTACTGGACCAATCGTGACTTGCGCATCCGGGAACAGCGCTTTGACGGCGTAGGCCAGCAAGTGCGCGGTTGAGTGCCGAATGACTTCCAAACCCTCGGCATCCTTGGCCGTGATGATGGACACTGGACTGTTCGCCTCGATTAGATAGCTGGTATCCACAACCTTGCCGTCCACCTTGCCCGCCAACGCTGCCTTGGCCAACCCGGACCCAATGGAGGCAGCCACCTCGGCCACGGTGACCGGCGCCGGGTAGTCACGAAGAGAGCCGTCGGGCAGTGTGATTTGAATCATGATCAATATAAAGAAAAGAATGAAAACCAAGCAAAAAAGCGCGGGACAGGCCGCGCTTCACTGGAAATTATTACTATAAATATAGTAGCTATTAACGCCCAATGTACGGGGGCTAGAGGCCTAAAACACTCATGAATTGCGCGATTATCCTGGACACCGCCATGAGCAACCATCTCATCTGGTTCGCATGGCGTTGTCAACCTAACTAGTTTAACCAAAAAGGGCCTGTGCCCCCTTGCCGGGGAACACAGGCCCTGAATGGCGCTAGCCGCGTCGCTTAATGGAACTGCTCTTCTTCAGTGGAACCGGTCAGCGCCGTCACATTCGACTTGCCACCCTGAATCACGGTGGTGACTTCGTCAAAGTAGCCAGTGCCCACTTCTTGCTGGTGCGACACAAAGGTATAACCGCGCGTGCGTGCAGCGAACTCGGGCTCTTGCACCTTTTCAACGTAAGCCGTCATGCCGCGTTTGACGTAATCCTGCGCAAGGTCGAACATGTTGAACCACATCGAGTGAATACCGGCCAAGGTGATGAACTGGTACTTGTAACCCATGGCGCCGAGTTCTTTCTGGAACTTGGCAATGGTGGCGTCGTCCAGGTTCTTCTTCCAGTTGAACGACGGCGAGCAGTTGTAGGCCAGCAATTTACCCGGATGCTTGGCACGTACGGCTTCGGCAAATTTGCGGGCAAATTCAAGGTCAGGCGTACCGGTTTCGCACCAGACCAGGTCAGCGTAGTCAGCGTAAGCCACGGCGCGGCTGATGGCTTGGTCCAGGCCCTTGCGGGATTTGTAGAAACCTTCGGCGGTGCGCTCACCGGTCAGGAAAGGCTTGTCGTTTTCGTCGTAATCACTGGTCAACAGGTCAGCCGCTTCAGCGTCAGTGCGGGCAATCACCAGAGTCGGCACGCCGCAGACGTCAGCCGCCATGCGGGCTGCAATCAACTTCTGAATCGCTTCATTGGTGGGCACGAGCACCTTGCCGCCCATGTGGCCACATTTTTTGGCCGATGCCAGTTGATCTTCCCAATGCACGCCCGCAGCGCCGGATCGGATCATGTTCTTCATCAACTCAAAACCGTTGAGCACACCGCCAAAACCGGCTTCAGCGTCGGCCACGATGGGTGCAAAGTTGTCGATATAGCCGGTGTCACCGGCGTCAATGCCGCGCGAATGCTGGATCTCGTCGGCACGGCGGAACGCATTGTTGATGCGCTCGACCATCGTGGGCACCGAGTCGACCGCGTACAAGGATTGATCCGGGTACATCGACATAGACGTATTGCCGTCAGCAGCGACTTGCCAGCCCGACAAATAGATCGCCTTCACGCCTGCCTTGACCTGCTGCATGGCTTGACCGCCCGTCAAAGCACCGAGGCAATTGACGTAGTCTTCCGTGTGCAGCAGGTTCCAGAGTTTTTCAGCACCGCGGCGCGCCAGGGTGTACTCGATCGGGAACGAACCGCGCAAGCGCACGACGTCGGCAGCACTGTAGCCGCGCTTGATGCCCTTCCAGCGCGGGTTCGTGGCCCAGTCTTTTTCCAGTGCGGCGATTTGTTGTTCGCGGCTCAATTGCTCGTTGATGGTCTGTGGCATGAGATCACTCCTAAAGTTGATGAAACGGTTTGCACCTGCGCTTCGCAGGTTCTATGCGGCAAGACTAATTCTAGGTCTTCTATAAGACTTAAATCGATCTTATGTCTTATAGAAGACATTATTTAAATTAAATGAAATCAGTCACTTAGCACTGTCAATTCATATTGCGAAATATGATTTTTTACAATGGAAAAAATTATTGCGCTGCACTATTTCACTTTTCACATTGAAAAATCGCTTTCCCACCATGCGGGAATATCTACAGCCAGCAGCGCGCCCCCACGTATCGACCCCGACCGACCGGCGTAGCCGCGCAAAACCATCGACTTGCGCCGCCTTCCCGGTTGATCAAAGTCCAACGACGGCACCAGAGCGGCCGCGTCATTAAACCGGCAGCGCCACTTTCTGATCGACGCTGAACTGGTAGTCTTTGAAAATGTGCTCGGCACTCAAGCTCTGGTAACTGCCGTCGGGCAAACGGTGGGTCGTGTCCTTGAGCCGGTAGGTGTAATGACCGCAGGTCCAAAGCTTGAAATTGCGCATGTGGGTGCACAGGCAGGTTTTGTCCATCACCACGATATTTTTGCCATCGGGGTGCAAGGCCAATTCGCGGTTGTAGGCCGTGATGTAGGCGCAGTTGCCGTTGCCATCCAGCAAGTAGCCGTAAGACTCACAGCCGGGCCGGATGCCCGAGCCAATGGCCGGCGAGCTTTTGAGCATGCGCATCGGGTAGCCGGTCGGCGAGATCGTGTTGACCACGATGTCTTCTTCGCTGGCTCTAAAGTAATCTTGCTTGACATCGGCGGGCAAACCGCATTCATTGGCGACGGTGAAGCGGGTCGCCACCTGCACCGCGCTAGAGCCTGCTTCAAGAAAGGACACCGCATCGCTGCCGGTGAAGATGCCGCCGGCAGCAATCACCGGAATATCGAGCTGCTCGGTCTTCATGAACTGCACCACTTCGGCCACGATCGTGGCCAGATCGTATTGCGCCCAGTCCAGACCAAAACCCAAATGTCCGCCAGCCAAAGGCCCTTCCACGATCACATAGTCGGGCGTGCGATCCAGCCGGGCATTCTTGCGCAAAAAGAGTTGCAGGGCGCGCACCGAGGACACGATGATCCCGAGCTTGGCATCGCGAAAGCGCGGATGGTCGGCCATGAGCCCGAACGAGCCCAGGTGCAAACCGGCGCTCAAGGTGATGCCATCGATGCCCGCATCCAGTGCGGACGCCATGCGCACCTGCAAGGTCTCGCGCGGCCCATTCATCGTCAGCTTTTCCATGCAGTTGACAAAGACCAGGCCCTCGCCTGTTTTGGCGTGCATGGTGGCTTCGACGTGACGCCGGGTGGCCTCGGCCAACACGCCCAGATCAAACTTGATGCTGGACTTGTCGGCGTTGTCGATGTTGGCCTTGTAGAAGCGGGTTTTGTCTTTGACGAAACTGGTGTCAAAACGCCGATCCGACACGTCGGGCACCATCGCGTCGGAGATGTGGCCGATACCGCCCAGCCGGGCTGTTTCCAGGGCCAGTTCGGCGGTTGAAATATCAACCCCCATGCCGCCGACCATGATCGGGACATACTCTTTTTTGCCGAACTTCAGACGAAAATCATCAACACGTTTCATGAGCATCCTCGGGGGGACTCCAGCAGCTCGGGCACCCGTCCTGAACGTGGACCCCAAGGGCAAAGGAGAAGCTGAAAGTCGCAAGACAACATCGTCTTGTCAGCCTGGAATTCTACCCGCCTGCCCTCTCAAATCTGCCGGATTGATAATTGCCCTTTTCAGCCCAAGTGCTTGGCTGCGGACGGCCTGGTCCGGCGCTCGGCGACTCCTGGCGACCCGCAACGCCTTACCCGCAGACCCCGAGCCGTTCACGTAAGATGGCCGCCAAAATCCCCTGTTAAATCGCAAATCGCAGCAAGGCACCGACCCGCATGGCAACGTCATCCCCCAAACCCCTGCAGCCGCTGAAAGGCGTGCGCATTCTCAGTCTCGCGCTTAACCTGCCCGGCCCGGCCGCCTTGATGCGCTGCCAACAAATGGGCGCGTCTTGCGTCAAACTCGAACCGCCAGCGCCGCTGGGCGCGCCGCCCGGCGCGTCGGGCGATCCGATGGGCCTGTACAACCGAACGGCCTACGACGTGCTGCACCAGGGGGTTCGCATCATCGTGGCCGACCTCAAGACGGAGCAAGGGCAAAAGGCCTTGCACCGGGAGTTGGCCAAAACCGATGTGTTGCTGACGTCCTTTCGCCCATCAGCCCTGAGCAAACTGGGGCTGGGTTGGAAAGCGCTGCACCAGCGATACCCGGCGCTGTCGCAGGTCGCGGTTGTCGGTGCCCCCGGCGCGCGCGCCGAAGAGCCCGGCCATGATTTGACGTATCTGGCGGAAAACGACCTCGTCAATGGGCTGGATTTGCCGCCCACCTTGTATGCCGACATGGGCGGCTCGCTGATGGCATCAGAAGCGGTGCTCACGGCGGTGCTGATGCAGCAAAAGAAAGGCAAAGGCGCATTGGTTGAAGTCGCGCTCTCAAACGCGGCGGGTTACTTGGCCTTGCCGCGCCAATGGGGCCTGACGCAACCCGGCGCGGCCGTTGGCGGTGGTCACGCGGGTTACCGGGTTTATCCCTGCAAGGATGGCCGGGTGGCGGTGGCTGCATTGGAGCCGCACTTTGCCAAGGCCCTGTGCGCGGCCGCGCGTGTGCCGTACGCCAATATCCTGACCATGCTGTCGCCCCAAACGCATCAGGCCATTGCCGGCTACCTGCTCGGGATGAACCGCCAGGGCCTGGATGCGCTCGCCAGAGAAAAAGACATTCCTCTGCATACACTATTAAATTAATAGCTACTAAGCAAGGCAGGACGTGGGCTAGAAACCGTTTTTATATAAATTTTTGCAGCAGCGCAGTGGCGCGCGCTTCCATCGCTTGGCCCAGTCCCACCGGGCCCATTTTTTCGGCTGTCTTGGCTTTGACGTTGACCTGATCAACCCCGATGCCCAGCGCCAGCGCAATTTGCGCGCGCATCGCGACCATGTAGGGCATCAACTTGGGCGCCTGCGCGATCACGGTGCTGTCGACATTGCCGATCTCAAAACCCTGCCCGCGCACCCTCCGCGCCGCCTCCGTCAGCAAAGTCAAAGAATCAGCGCCCTTGAAACGCGCATCGGTGTCCGGGAAGTGCGTGCCAATGTCTCCCAGCGCGGCTGCGCCTAAAAGCGCATCGGTGATGGCGTGCAACAGCACGTCCGCGTCCGAGTGGCCGAGCAGTCCGAGGTGAAATGGAACCTCGACGCCGCCCAGAATCAACTTGCGACCCGCGATCAGGGCGTGGATGTCCCAGCCTTCACCGATTCTGAAATTCATGGCACTGGCCTTATTTGAAGCGCTTATTGACGGCTGCAGCGCAGCGGCACTGAACGAGCGCGCCTGCAGCACCGCTTCAGCCAGGGAAAAGTCCTGCGGATAGGTGACCTTGAAATTCTGGGCGCTGCCGGGGACCAATTTGGGGCACAGGCCGATGGCTTCCATGGCGCTGGACTCGTCGGTGGCCCGGTCGCCAACGCGTTCCAGCGCGTCCCGCAAGGCACCCACGCGAAACATCTGGGGCGTCTGTGCCAACCACTTGTCGACCCGTTCCAAGGTATCGACCACCCGGCCCTGGGATTCACGTTTCAGAGTGTCGGGCAGAGGCAGGGCCAGCAAACCGCCCACCTCGTCCTGCCGGCAGGCATCGATCAGCTGATCGACCTGATCAGAACGAATCAAACAGCGCGCCGCATCGTGCACCAGCACCCAGTCACGTTGGTCTGCGCCGTGGCCAAGCAACCATTTCAAACCATTCAATACACTCGCAGCCCGCGTGGAACCTCCGCAAGAAGCTACTAAAAAGAGAGCGTCATTTAACGGACGCGAGGCAAAAAATGCATCGTCTGGCGCCACCACCACCAGCGTACGGACAATGCGCGGCACCGCCGCAAAGGCCGCCAGCGTGTGCAGCACCATCGGTTGACCGGCCAGCACTTGGTACTGCTTGGGGCCAACCGCCCCGGCACGTGAGCCGGTGCCGGCGCAGGGAATCAAGGCCCAGCAGCGTGGCGCGCTGTCGGATAAGGGGATAAGTGCGGGGGTGTCTAGCATGGTGTGGCCCGCATTCTAGAATCCTCCCTGAATCACCCTGGCTCGACAAGCGCAGGGTGTTGGCGTTTTTGTCACGCATTGGCGCTTTAGCCACCACCAGCCCTGCATCCATGGAATTACCCAAACTCATCCCCGGCAAGCGCTTCACGCTGCCGCGCCCGGTCGGCTCGGCCGATGCGCTGTTGCTGGCCCAGCTGGGGCTGCGCGAGAAGAGCCAGCACAAAGTCACGGCCATCATCACCGCCGATGCGCTGGACGCGCAGCGTCTCATCGACGAAATGGCGTTCTTTGCGCCTGGCCTGCGCTGTGTTCTATTCCCCGACTGGGAGACCCTGCCCTACGACACCTTTTCACCGCACCAGGACCTGATCAGCGAGCGCCTGGCGACCTTGTGGCGCATCAGCCAGCGCGACAAGGAAACCGGCGCCGATGTGGTGCTGGTGCCCGCGACGACGGCGCTCTACCGGCTGGCGCCGCCGTCTTTTCTGGCGGGCTACACCTTTCATTTCAAGGTCAAGCAAAAGCTCGACGAGGCCAGGCTCAAGGCGCAGTTGACGCTGGCCGGCTACAGCCACGTGGCGCAAGTGCTGAGTCCGGGCGAATACGCGGTGCGCGGCGGCCTGATCGACCTGTTTCCGATGGGCAGCGCCGTGCCCTACCGCGTCGATTTGTTCGACGACGAGATCGACAGCATCCGCACTTTTGACCCCGACAGCCAGCGCAGCCTGTACCCGGTGCCCGAGGTGCGGCTGCTGCCCGGGCGCGAGTTCCCGATGGACGACGCGGCGCGCGCACGCTTTCGCAACCGCTGGCGCGAGTTGCTGGACGGCGACCCCACGCGCAGCCGTATTTACAAGGACATCGGTGCCGGCATGGCCACCGCCGGCATCGAGTACTACCTGCCGCTGTTTTTTGACGACACCGCCACCGTGTTTGACTATCTGGGTGAGGCGGCCACGGTGGTGCTGCACGGCGACCTGGAGCCCGCCTTTGCCCACTTCTGGCAAGACACGCGCGAACGCTACCGGCTGGTGCAAGGCGACCCGCAGCAGCCGGTGTTGCCGCCGGGCGCGCTGTTTTTAAGCACCGAGCAGTTCTACGAGCGGGTCAATCAGCATGCGCAACTGGCCTTGCGGCCGGCCCTGGACACTGCCAGCGCTTACGCCGATTTTGAAGCGCTGCCGCCCTTGAGCGTGGTGCGTGGCGCCGAAGATCCGCTCGCCCGCCTGAAAGCCCATATCCAGAGCACCCCGCAGCGCACCCTGGTGCTGGCCGAGAGCGAGGGTCGCCGCGCCAGCCTGCTGGACTTTTTGCACTCCGCGCAGTTCGACCCACCCGCGTTTGATTCCCTGGCCGAATTCGAGCGCAGCGATGAGCCGATCGGCATCGCCACCTCCTCCTTAAGCGCGGGCTTTGGCTGGCTGGAAGCGGGCATCGACCTGGTGACTGAAACCGAACTGTTTGCCGCAGGGCCGACCACGCGACGGCGCAAAAAACAGGAACAGGTCAGCGACGTCGAGGCGCTGATCAAGGACCTGAGCGAGCTCAAGGTCGGCGACCCGGTGGTGCACTCGGCCCACGGCATTGGCCGCTACAAAGGGCTGATCAATCTGGATCTGGGCAATAGGCTGCCCAATGGCGAGCCCGAGGTGCAGGAGTTCTTGCACCTGGAATATGCCGATCAGGCCACGCTCTATGTGCCGGTGAGCCAGTTGCAGCTGATCAGCCGCTACACCGGCGTGGCGGCGGACGAAGCGCCGCTGCACAAGCTGGGCTCGGGCCAGTGGGACAAGGCCAAGCGCAAAGCGGCGGAGCAGGTGCGCGACTCGGCGGCCGAGCTGCTCAACATCTACGCAAGGCGCGCCCTGCGTGAGGGCCACGCGTTCCGCTACTCGCCCAGCGACTACGAGGTCTTTGCCAACGATTTCGGCTTTGAAGAAACCCCCGACCAGAGCGCCGCCATCCATGCCGTGATCCAGGACATGATCAGCCCGCGCCCGATGGACCGGCTGATCTGCGGCGACGTCGGCTTTGGCAAGACCGAGGTCGCCCTGCGCGCCGCCTTCATTGCCATCACCGGCGGCAAGCAGGTCGCGTTCTTGGCACCGACCACGCTCTTGGCCGAGCAGCACTACCAGACGCTGGTCGACCGCTTCAGCAAGTGGCCGGTCAAGGTGGCTGAAATGAGCCGCTTCAGATCGGGCAAGGAGATCACCGCCGCGCTCAAGGGCGTGAGTGACGGCACCATCGACATCGTGGTCGGCACCCACAAACTGCTGAGCAAAGACACGCATTTCAAAGACCTGGGCCTGCTCATCATCGACGAAGAACACCGCTTTGGCGTGCGCCACAAGGAGGCCATGAAGGCCCTGCGCGCCGAGGTGGATGTGCTCACCATGACCGCCACCCCCATTCCCCGCACCATGGGCATGGCGCTGGAAGGCCTGCGCGATCTGAGTGTGATTGCCACCGCACCCCAGCGCCGCCTGGCCATCAAAACTTTTGTGCGCACCGAAGGCAACGGCGTGATCCGCGAAGCCGTGCTGCGCGAGCTCAAGCGCGGCGGCCAGGTCTACTTTTTGCACAACGAAGTGGAAACGATTGAAAACCGCCGCGCCAAGCTGGAAGAACTGCTGCCCGAAGCCCGCATTGCAGTCGCCCACGGCCAGATGCCCGAGCGTCAGCTGGAGAGCGTAATGCGCGACTTTGTAGCCCAGCGCTACAACCTGCTGCTGTGCTCCACCATTATTGAAACCGGCATTGACGTGCCTACGGCCAACACCATCGTCATGAGCCGCGCCGACAAGTTCGGTCTGGCACAGTTGCACCAGTTGCGCGGCCGTGTGGGGCGTAGCCACCACCAGGCCTATGCCTATTTGATGGTGCCCGATCTGGAAGGTCTGACCAAGCAGGCCAGCCAACGCCTGGACGCCATTCAGGCCATGGAAGAACTGGGCAGCGGCTTTTACCTGGCCATGCACGACCTGGAGATTCGCGGTGCCGGTGAGGTGCTGGGCGAAAACCAGAGCGGCAACATGCTGGAAGTGGGCTTTCAGCTTTACAACGAGATGCTGTCCGAGGCGGTGCGCTGCCTCAAGGCCGGTATTGAGCCCGACCTGTTAAGCCCCTTGAGCGTGACCACCGAGATCAACCTGCACGCCCCGGCGCTGCTGCCCGATGACTACTGTGGCGATGTGCACCTGCGCCTGAGCTTCTACAAGAAGCTGGCCACCGCCAAGACGACCGAACAGGTAGACAACCTGCTGGAAGAAATTGTGGATCGCTTTGGCAAGCTGCCCCCTCAGGCGCAAACGCTGATTGATGTGCACCGCCTGCGGGTGCTGGCCAAGCCCTATGGTGTGGTCAAGGTGGATGCAGCGCCGGGCGTGATTACCATCACCTTCCAGAAGAACCCGCCGATTGACTCCATGAAGATCATCGCCTTGATACAGAAGCACAAGCACATCAAACTGGCTGGCAACGAGAAGCTGCGGATCGAGCGCGAGCTGCCGGAGGCCCGTGACCGGGCGCAGATGGTGCGAGATATTTTGAAATCTCTGGGTCAACCAGTGGTGGCTGTGGTACCGACGGCTTGAACCCCCTTTGACTGCCATTTAGCCCTCTAGCCCCCGTAACCATTGCGTAAGCAGCTACTATTTTTATAGCAAATGACGACTCTCCCCGCCCAAGAAATAGCCCCCGGCCTGGTGATCCAAAACGTCCAGCCGAACCTGAAGCTGAGCGATTTCAAACTCATCGCGTTTGACATGGACTCCACCCTCATCAACATTGAGTGCGTGGACGAAATTGCCGACGCTGCAGGCCGCAAGGCTGAGGTGTCGGCCATCACCGAAGCCACCATGCGCGGCGAGATTGCCGATTTCAAGGAAAGCCTGCGCCGGCGCGTGGCGCTGCTCAAGGGCGTGACCGTGGCCGATATGGAAGCGGTGTACGCCCAGCGCCTGCAACTCAACCCCGGTGCCGCCGCGCTGGTGGCGGCTTGCAAGGCTGCAGGACTGAAGGTATTGCTGGTATCCGGGGGCTTTACCTACTTTGCAGACCGCGTTCGCGAGCGCCTTGGCATTGATTTTGCGCGCTCCAACGTACTGGAGATTGAGAGCGGCCCCAACTGCGGCGTGCTGACGGGCCGCATGGTCGACCAGACCTGGGGCGATATTTGTGACGGCGCCGAGAAGTGCCGCACGCTAATCGAAGTGGCCTCGCTGATGGGTATTCCCATGAGCCAGACGATTGCCATGGGCGACGGTGCCAACGACCTGCCCATGATGGCGGCTGCGGGCCTGTCGGTGGCCTATCACGCAAAACCCAAGGTGCGCGAGCAGGCGATGGTGGCGATTCAGAGTGGCGGGCTGGACCGCTTGCTCGAAGTCGTCAGGCCTTAGACAACTACTCAGGCGGTCTCAATCCGCGATGTTCCGGCTGCCACGGTAAAGCGGGCCAGTGTGGAAATCCTGGCATCACGCTGGGTTACGTCATCGACCACCCGCAGCGTGGTGGTGAGCTGTTTGGGCGTGAACTCCACCACGCCATAACCCCGGTGCTCGCTCTCGGCAAATACAAAATGCGGGTTCTCGGCCAGGCGTTCAGGCAGCTTGTCGTTGCTGCCCGCGCGCGACGTGATGCTGGTGCCGCAAAACTCGACCCCCACGGTGGCACTGTCCGGTCGCGCATAGTCAGCCTTTACATGGCCCACCCAGTTGGCATGCACGTCGCCACCCAGCAATACCGGGTTAGCCAGTTGGTGGCGCTGCATGGACCCGACGAAGCGCGAACGTGCGGGCGCGTAGCCGTCCCAACCATCGTTGGAGAGTGACTGTCCGGGGCCGGGCTTGAAGTCACGCTGACCGAACACGGTTTGCTGGCCCACCACGTTCCAGCCCCCGCTACCCTCGCTAAACGCCCGGTCCACCCATTGCTCTTGCGCGGTGCCCAGCAGGGTGCGCTGTGGGTCATTCCATGCTTCGCAGCGGGCAGGGTTCACTGCGCCGCCACCCAGCTTGCCACCGGGGCTGCAAGCCTGCGCATCGCGGTATTGGCGGTCGTCCAGCAGGTACAGCGTTGCCAGCTTGCCGTAGGGCACACGGCCGTAGATGCGCATGTCGGCAGCGAAATGGGCAGCGCTGACCACGCCACCCAATGCGCGGGTCAAACCACTGGCGCGCAGGGGCATGTTCTCGTAATACGCCTGGTAGGCGGCAGCACGGCGCGCTGCAAAGTCGGCAACCGGCCACAAGCCGCTGTCTCCCGCCGCCGTACCCGCGTAATCGTTTTGCACTTCGTGGTCATCCCAGGTCACCAGCCAGGGGCAGGCCGCGTGCATGGCCTGCAAATCGCTGTCGCTTTTGTGCAGCGCGTAGCGGGCGCGGTAATCGTCCAGCGTCGTCACCCAACCACCGGGCACGCTGCGCACCGCCTGAAGCGCACCCGGGTATTCGTAGATGTAGTCACCCAGAAACATCACCGCATCCAGGTGCTCGTGCCGCATGTGGCGCCAGGCGCTGTAGTAGCCATGTTCCCAGCGCTGGCAGGAAGCGTATCCCAGGCGCAGCCGGGCCACGTCTGCACCGGGGGCCGGAAAAGTGCGGGTGCGTCCCACCGGACTCACCGCGTCGGCCGCCATGAAGCGGTAGTGGTACCAGCGGTCCGGCTCCAGACCCACCGCCTCCACATGCACCGAATGCCCCAATGTCGCCGTGGCACGGGTCTGACCACTCTGCACGATGCGTTTGAACTGCGCGTCATGCGCGATTTCCCAGCGCACGGTGACGGCATCCGGGCCCGCGCTTGTGCTGCCCAGCAGGCTGGCGTGCTCCAGGCGGGTCCACAACACCACCGACTCATGGGTGGGCGAGCCGCTGGCCACACCCAGGGTGAAGGGGTTGCTCGCTAGGCGCGGCTGGCTCCATGCACTGCGCGGCACCCACAAAGTGCTGGCCGCAGAAGAAGCCAGGAGCAGAAGCTGGCGACGGTCCACTCAAGCGGCCGCTAGCTGCAGCAAGGCCTGCTCGAACACCTCCGGCGGCTGCCCACCAGAAATCAGGTGGCGGCCATTGATGACGACTGCGGGTACCGAGTGAATGCCTTGTTGCAGGAAAAACTGCTCCTGCTCGCGCACCTCGGCAGCAAAGGTGTCGCTGTCCAGAATGGCCTTGGCCTGAACCTTGTCCAGCCCCACCTCACCCGCGACGCGCACCAGAACCGCGTGATCACTGGGGTCTTCCCCGTCCGTGAAATAGGCTTTAAGCAAGGCCTGCTTCAGCGCAAGCTGTCGTTCTGCACTTTCAAGGTGCGCCCAGTGCAAAAGACGGTGGGCATCAAACGTGTTGTAGATGCGGGAGCGCTTGTCCAGGTTGAAGGTAAAACCCAGTTCTGCACCGCGGGCGCGAATGGTTTCGCGAATCGCTGCCGCCTGTTCCGGCGTGGAGCCGTATTTCTTCGCCAGGTGTTCCGTGGTGTCTTCCCCTTCAGGAACCATCTGCGGATTCAACTCGAAGGGTTGAAAAGTCATCTCCACCTCCACCTGCCCTGCCACGCGCTCCAACGCAGTTTGCAGGGAGGCCAGACCCACGGCGCACCAGGGACAGGAGACGTCAGACACAAAGTCGATTTTCAGGTGTTTTTTCATATGAATTTCTCGCTTCAGAGGGTGAACTATTTGAACAGACCTTTGACTGCCTCTGCCGCTGCAGCCATCCCGCGTGCGGCGTCTACCACCGCGCCGCCGATGTTGAAGGGTGCCACGGCTTGACGGGTGCTTTGGGTAATGGCTGTCGAGACTTGCCTGGCAACCTCGGCCGGGGTGGCCCCGCCAACCGCCTTGCCAAGGTCCGTCAAGTGAATATCTGGTAGCGCTACGGAGAGCGCCCTACCCTTAAGCATGTCCGCACTCAACTTGACGCAGCCACCCCGAATGTGGAGGTCGCCAATGATCAGCTTTTTCTCTGATCCCGGCTGGTTGACCGGCTTTTCTCCCCCAGCCGTGCCAGCAATATAGGCCTCCACGTATCGCTGGATGACTTCCAGATTACTGCCATCAGACGCATATTCGTACGTGATATCTGGTTGCTTGAGCCAAATTTCGTGAACAACGATCACCGGCTTTGCCAATGAGGCTACATCCAGTTTCAAGCTGATCATCGCAACGGCGAGTGCTTCTTTGGTGCGAAAGCCCTTGGGGTTACCCAGCCGCAATCCGCGGATGGTCACCATTCCCGACGCAGGGTGAATAGCGACTTTCCCCAGTTTGACCGTGACACCCAGAACCCGGGGCCCATATTCACGCACAGAGGACGCCAGGACCGAGCCAAGCGACTGGTGAAGCCACCAGACTCCACCAGCCAAAAGCAGGACTACCACCATCAGGGCTATCCACATCATTTCACCTGCGCTTTCTGACCTGAAGGACCATGAACGGAATGGATGCCCGTATTAGTTGTGAAATCGATTCATCCGAACAGATTTCGCTGCAAAATGCCCCGACTACAACAACAGTATCATTCAGGGAAGTATGGCGGACCTTGCACATTTTTTTCACGCAATCAAATTGCCGGTCATGCCAGAGGTTGCACAGGCGCTCATTCGAACGCTGAATGATCCGGAAGCAGACGTCACAACCGTGACCCATGTCATTGCGAAAGACCCGGCGCTCACCGCGAGCCTTCTGCGTATCGCGAACAGCGCCCTGTTTGGGCTTTCTCGTAGCGTCAGTTCGCTCGACAGTGCGGTCAGTGTGGTGGGTATGTCACAGATCCGAGCTCGCGCCCTGTCGATCTGCATCGCCAATGCGTTCCGATTCCCCCCCAACCTGAGCAGACTTGAATTTTGGCGCAGCAGCATGGTTTGTGCGGGCTACGCGAAGTGGCTGGCTGGAACCATTGCGCTGGATGAGCAGCAAGCATGGCTGACCGGCATGATGCTGCGCCTCGGTGAACTGGTCATTGCGCAGCGCAGCCCGGAACTACTCGATCAAATTGAGCGCCGGCCATCCGCCCCAGGCGAACGCTGGCGTCGCGAACGCGGTTTAACCGGTTTTGACGAATGCCAGATCACAGCGGAGTTAGCTCGCCGTTGGGATTTCCCTGAAGAAGTGGCACAGGCCCTTAACACCAGCTCGCAACCCATGGTTGCTGCAGAATTTTCCCGGCTGGGTGCCGTAGCGCATCTGGCAGCATTGCTATCAGAATCCGCATCAGTAACCCCTCAAACGCTGGATGAGCTTCCTGCTGCCGTGGTGCAGATACTGGGGCTCGACCTGGATACACTGAAAACTCGTATACCGCACGCTGAATCGTTCAGCGACATTTCCATGCTGATGGGCTAAGGCCCACAAACCGTTATTCCATGCCCTTCTTATCTCTCGGACTCTCCCCCACCCTAGCCCACGCAGCCAGTGAGCTCGGGTTCTCGACGCCCACGCCGGTTCAGATCGAAGCCATTCCAGCCATTTTGCGCGGAGCGGATGTGCTGGGCTCTGCGCAAACGGGCTCGGGGAAAACGGCGGCGTTTGCACTCCCTCTG
>JBBQQX010000072.1:0-18191 GCA_038215405.1 Burkholderiales bacterium | reverse complement strand
ATATCCGTTGGACAGCCAGACATTGTCCAGCCCACATTCTGTGTAGTGGTACATCATTTCCCCTTGTTCGTTACGACAAATACAGTGACAACAATCAAGTCAGGATCGTCGTCATCCAGCGCAACACAAACCGCAAGGTTGCGACCGCAAACGTAGCGTTCCATGCGGCAGATCAAATGCCCGGTCTTCATGTCTTCTTCCGGCTGCAGTGCGATGACGCCTTCCCGCAGGCATTCATAGATCTCACTCTGAAGCACTTTTCTGGCGCGCATTTGATCTTGAGCATGTGTTGACAAAAACACCAGTTCAGTCTGTTTTGAGTTCACCCTGATGTGCCGTTGAAGCTGCTGGACCGATTGCTTCTTGAAGCTTTTGTGCATCAAACACTTCCTTTTGATTTTTTAGATCATACTCTAAACCCATAATATTTATGGGTCTATGGGCGCGTTGATTTTGCTGTCCGCTAACAAGGCCAACTGAGAAAGCCAGCCATAGCTGCCAAGAAACATTCCGTTAACCTGAAGATCTTCGGCCAGCTTAACCGCCGCACCGCCCCTCGAAATAGGGCAACAGTGCTTTAGCAGCCGCGATACGCAGATGAAGTTCAACCGTCTTGTCGCTCACAACGCCGAGAAAAAAAACCTTGGGATCAAGACTATTCCCATGCAATGCTAATGCTTTGACTTCTGGTTGGCTTGGCTGCCATCCGTCTTGTCTGTGACGGATGGCATGGCTGAGGTCGCCGCTCTGACCGCCGGACTCCGCTTGCCGTGTGCTCATGGCAAACTCTCGGGCATGGTGTGAGACGGGACTGTTTGTACCCGAACCTGCGCCAGCATCTTCCAGGTCAGCCCAAGCGGCCTATCGGTCTTGAATGAAACCAGTTGTCGGGAAAGCCTGGCGATCGCAATTCCCTTGCGCAGATTCGCGCCAACCTGGCCCCCTACCTTGTCGGCGTTGGAGATCAGCCGGTCAAGATTGCCATTGATGCGCAGCAGCGTGGCTGCGGTTTTGCGGCCGACCTTGTCCACGCCGGGGACGCCATCCACTGCGTCACCCATGAGGGCCAGCAGATCGCCCATCTGCGATGGCGTGACACCAAATTTCTGCTGCACATAAGCCGCGTCACGCCAAGCGTCTTTGAAGTGGTCGTAGATGCAGACCTGGTCAGTCAGCAGCTGCAAGAAGTCCTTGTCGGTCGACAAAATGATGGCTTGTTCCGCACTGTACTCGCACCATTTCTCGACCAGCGCGGCAATGGCATCGTCCGCTTCTATGCCCTCAATGGCAATCCAGTGCAAGCCCATGTCATGCAGTTCACGCTTGATGGTCAGCAAGCCATCACGCAAGGGTTGCGGCATGGGTTTGCGGTTGGCTTGATAGCCCTCATAGAGATCCTGTTTCCAGGTGCGACCTCCATGGTCAAAGACTGCTACCGCGTGGGTCGGCCTGTGGGTATTAAGGGCGCGCTTGAGCGAGCTCAGACTTGATTTGACGGTGTTCGCCACCTTCTCCTCGCTGTCTGGCTCGGCAATAGCCTCGTGAATTCGCCGGATGATGTTCAGCGCATCAATAATTAGCAGGGACATTTTGTGATCACGGCTGTTTGAAACTTCCCAGAGAGATGAAGATGACCCCTCGCTAGTTCCGCGCAAGGGGCGTCAGCGGCCATGGTAAGCCATGACACCCTGCTGAAGAACCCGACTGTCCACGGTGGTGGACGCGCACGAGATTCTGGTGATGGACGCCGGGCGCATCGTGGCGCGCGGTTCGCATGCAGCGCTACTCGCTTCAGAAGGTCGCTACGCGCAGATGTGTGCGCTGCAGCAGTCGTCGGAATAATTCTTTGGTTTTTTGAGCGCTAGCCCACGTGAATTGGGCTTTACTAGCTATATAAATAATAGTAATGGCCGCTGAAGGTGAACTGTCACGCATCCGTAAGCGAGACTGAGGCAAGGTCCGAGTCAGGCGGTCGAACGTTTTACTCGGCAAAAAAGATTGAATTTCGTCCGGCCGCTTTGGCGCGATACATCGCGGCATCGGCTGCTTTGACAATGTCCTCCAGTTTGACCTCGTGGTTGATAAAGAGCGCGACGCCAATGCTCGCCGTGCAACGATGTTCAATGACGCATTCAACCCCTGCACCTTGATCGACCGTCAGCAGATACGGCTGCGACAGGCTGACGCCTATCTTTTCAGCGACAACGCCGGCCTGCGAAGTTGACTCGACCTTCTCCTTGTCCAAGTCCCCCAGCATCACCACAAACTCATCGCCGCCATACCGGGCCACGGTGTCCACTTGGCGCACACAGGCCGTCAAGCGATTGGCCACCTCAATCAGCAACAGATCCCCGGCGCCATGGCCGTGCGTGTCGTTGAGTGACTTGAAATTGTCCAGGTCCAGGAATATCAATGCGCCGTAGCAAGCACTGCGCTTGCTCGCGTCCATGCTCTGGCTCAAGCGGTCGGCCAGCAGTCGGCGGTTCGGGAGTTGGGTAAGAGGGTCATAAAACGCCAGCTGCCGCACGGTGTTTTCAAGCCCCCGCTGCACTGTGATGTCTTTGGCGATGCCCTCAAACCCCGTCACCGTGCCATTTTCGTCCTTCATTGGCAAGGCGCTGGAGGTGTGCCAGTGCCAGGTTCCGTCCGTGTGTTTCACCCTGTACTCAATGTACGTCTGCAGTTTCCCGGTTTTGAACATCTGGTGCAGCGCCGTCATGCACAATGGCAGATCATCGGGGTGTACAAATCCCATGAAAGGCTGCCCAAGAACCTCGCTCAATCGATGGCCCAACAGGGTCGTCCAGGCCGGCGACACGAAGGTGAAGACGCCATCGGAATTGAGCGTGTAAATAATATCGTGGCTGTTCTCGATCAGCAGACGGTATTTCTCCTCACTTGCAGCAAGTGCCGCTGTTCGCTGCACGACCCTCTGTTCCAGTGAGTCAGTCAGTTCCCGGTTGGCACTGAATTGGGTCGCCAGAGCCACTGCCATGGCCTTGAATTTGCCGATGAGGTGATCGTGTTCAACCAAGTTGCTCTCGGGCCAGATCGGTCGTGCGTCCATTGCCAGATCTTCAGGCAAATGTTTCGCAAACGCGCTGAGCTGCTCAGTTCTGGCCGCAATTTTTCGACTCAGGAACTCCGCAAGGGCCAATGCCGTCAGAAGCAACACAAACAACAGCCCCAGCAACCCGCCATAGCGCGCGTACAGCAGTTTCTGGAACGGCGCCACTGGTTGCTCCAGGATCAGGCGCCACTCGGCCAGGCTTCCGACCGGAGTTTCGACCACGTAGAAAGAGGACTTCCACTGCTCGGATATGGGCGTGTTCGACGCCAGCCTGGGCACCCATTGCGAAATGGCGTCATCCAGACGATGCAAGCTCCCGGCCGTGCGAACAAATGGACGCATGGCAGATTGATCTTGCCGACTGCTCAGGACCACATTGCCGTTCTTGTCCAGCAGCGTGAAAAGCATTGTGTTGGACAGGGTGTTTTTTTCGAGGAACTCCTGCAGCTGAGCCAGGCTCAAAGCGCCGGCGATGTAGCCCTCATAGGCATGGGCCCTGATGACCGGAGCGAGCATGGTGACAAATGGTTTGGGCGTGCCGACGCGTCCCATCGCGACTTCTGAGAGCATGGGCTTGAGGCTCTGTTTGAGTTCCGCCACAAAAGTGCGGTGGGCGAAATTCAGATTGATGTTGGAATGCCCGAGTTCGTCGGTCAAAGGCGAGAAGGCAGTGCTCGTGGCCTCCTTGTCCATCAAAGCGACGCGCAAGAAATTGCCATCTGAGCCGTGGGTCTGCTCCAGGCGAAGCTGCATTTGTCCGGGATTGAGCGTTGCTGCCAGCGTAGCGAGTTGCTCAATGGAGGTGGCCCGGTTGCGCAACCAGACATCAATGCGGTTGCCCACCAGCCGGCTGTTGTGAAGCAGTTCACTGCGGATGTTGCTTTCAGTTTCAAGGAAGTCGCTGTGGCCTGCAACCATCAGCAGTACCAGGGCCGGGTAGAGCGCAAAGAAGGCCAGCAGGTTGTGGATGAGGTCTCGGTAGGTGACTTGTCCCTGGCCTGCGCCAAGGACAAAGCCGGTGATCAGCAGTCGCGCCAGCAACGCATTGGCAATGCCGTTGACGGCTTGCTTGATCATCGTCAGGCTGGTGTTGCCCCAGGGCACGTCCATCACGACGTGGTAGAACAAATAAACCAGGGGCATACCGATGATCAGCCAGTAAATCGCGTCGGCCAGCACCAGTCCGATCTGGAGGCGCCGGATCATCCACCACACTGCTGCCACCTCCAGCGTCATGATGATGATCGCGTACGGGTGGTTCCAGTGGGCATAGGTGACCGAGGCAATCAGGGCGGCGGCCAAAATGCCCCGGCCTAATCCAAACACCTGCAACGCCAGCATGGCAAAAACACTGCCAAAGAGGAAGTCGATATTGAGGAAAACGGGATACTTGAAGTAGTTGCCAGCCATACCGGCGGCGGTCAAGCTCAGAAACAGCGTCACTCTTGTACCGAGCCGCCATTTTCCGAAGTCGCGCAGTGCACTTGATCGAGGCATTGTTGATGACCTTGGCGCTGAATGCTTTGTATCGCCCGTGGGACAGCCTTCACTGCGGGTCACGGGTGGTTGAATTTAGGATACTTCTTGTAACAGGTTAAGGCAAAGTCGTCACTGATTTGAGTCACAAACAAGCAGATTCAGACGGTCCGGCCCCCAGGCCCGTGACTTGGGCACCCAGACTTTCACTGCTACCGCGTTGATTGCAGCACTTCTATAACAGTCTGCTGCAGACCTGCAGCCATCAACCAGCGTCGAATGAATGGCAATGCCTGCGTTACTGCCAGCCTGGTCCGCGCCAAGTTGTGCCTCAAAGCCCGAACATATCCCCGCCGCCTTGGGCTGCAGGCGGCGTGGCGCCCAGGTGCTTGTACGCTGCCAGCGTGGCAATGCGACCGCGTGGCGTGCGCTGCAGGTAGCCTTGCTGGATCAGGTAGGGCTCGATGACATCTTCAATCGTTTCACGCTCTTCGCCAATGCTGGCGGCAATGTTGTCCAAGCCCACCGGGCCGCCGTCAAAGCGGTGAATCACGGCTTCAAGCAGCTTGCGGTCCATCAGGTCCAAGCCTTGCGGGTCCACGTCGAGCATGATCAAGGCGCGGTGGGCGATGTCCAGCGTGATCTCGCCCGCGCCTTTCACGTCGGCGTAATCGCGCACGCGGCGCAGCAGTCGGTTGGCAATGCGCGGTGTGCCGCGGGAACGCCGGGCAATCTCAAAGCCGCCCTTCTCGTCGGTGGGCACTTTCAGCAGGCCCGCGCTGCGCGTGACGATGCGCGCCAGTTCCTCGGCGCTGTAGAACTCCAGCCGCGCCACAATGCCAAAGCGGTCGCGCAGCGGGTTGGTCAGCATGCCGGCGCGGGTGGTCGCGCCGACCAGGGTAAAGGGTTGCAGATCGAGCTTGATCGAGCGCGCCGCCGGGCCTTCGCCGATCATGATGTCAATCTTGTAGTCCTCCAGCGCGGGGTACAGGATTTCTTCCACCACCGGGCTCAGGCGGTGGATCTCGTCGATGAACAGCACATCGTTCTTTTCCAGGTTGGTCAAGAGCGCTGCCAGGTCCTTGGGCTTTTCCAGCACCGGGCCGCTGGTTTGACGCAGGTTGACGCCCAACTCGTGCGCGATGATGTGTGACAGCGTTGTTTTTCCCAATCCGGGTGGGCCAAACAGCAGCACATGGTCCAGCGCCTCGTCGCGCATCTTGGCGGCGCTGATGAATATCTCCAACTGCTCGCGCACCTTGGCCTGGCCCACATATTCGTCGAGCAGCTTGGGACGTAAGGCGCGCTCCACCGCTTCCTCATTGGGAGACGCAGGTGCGCCCGACAAAATGCGTTTGGGCGGCGGGGCGGCAAAATTGTCGGTTTGAATGCTCACGGCGGGTGCAGGTGCTTAAGGGAGCTTGACTATAGCCTGCAGCCGGGCTGGCAAACTTAAGTGCCGCTGTGAATTGGTCGATAAGCAGGCATGCACAAGACTCGCCTCCACGCTGCCTCACACGGTTTCACCTGGTTATTGCTGACCTTGGCGACGGCGCTCGGCAGCCCAGGCTGGGCCGCCGACCCTGGCGCCGCCACCGTGGCAAGCAAGCCCGCCGCGCCTGCCAGCCAACCGGCAACTGGCGCGCCCGCTGCCAAAAGCATGGCTGATCAGGTGCGCGAGGCGGTCGCTGGTGGCGCAACGGCCCCCCAGCGTGTCACGCTGGTGATCAATGGCAAGGAAAAGAAGTTCATCACGATTCCTGCTGGCAAGCCCGGGGTGCCGGCTGAGGCGGCGCACAACAGCGCGGATGGCGCGGACAGCGCGCACAACGCCGCCCCGCCCGTTGCTGCTCCCAAGCGCAACACCCAGGGCGTCAACCCGCAAGTGAGCCCTCAGTACATGCGTGTCAAGGCCGCCGCGATGGTGGGTCACGAAGCGCCAAGCCCGACAGGCCCTGCTCACCCTGGCGTGCTTAACGATGAAGTGCACTGGAGTTACGACGGCGAGAACGGGCCGCAGGCCTGGGGTCAGCTCAAGCCCGAGTTCAAGCTGTGCGCGAGCGGGCAGCGCCAGTCGCCCATCAACATCGACGAGTCGCTGACCTTGCAGGGCCCGGCCGAGCCCCTGCAATTCAATTACCGGCCCAGCAGCGCCAGCGTGGTGAACAATGGCCACACCATCCAGGTCGATCTGCAGGGCGACAACAGCGTGACGGTGCGCGGCTCGAGCTACAAGCTGCTGCAGTTTCACTTCCATGCACCGTCGGAAGAAAGCGTCAATGGCCAGGGCTTTGCCATGGTGGCGCACCTGGTGCATCAAAACGCCGAGGGTCAACTCGCCGTGGTCTCGGTGCTGCTGCAAGCTGGCGCGGCCAATGCCCTGATTCACAAGGTCTGGACCTACATGCCGCTTGACACCCTTGACCGGGTGCGCATCCCGACGGGGCTGATTGACATGAACGAGTTGCTGCCGACTGACCAGCGCTACTACCAGTTCATCGGGTCGCTCACGACGCCACCGTGCTCTGAGGGCGTGCTGTGGCTGGTGTTGAAACAGCCCAGCCCGGTCAGCCCGGCGCAGATCAGGCTGTTTACGCAGCTTTTTCCCCACAACGCACGCCCACTGCAGCCGCTACACGGCCGGGCGGTGCGCGACGCGCAGTAGCGCACGCCGGCCGTTGCGGCGGCTTGCCCGTGCCAAGCGGCCCCGGCGGTAGGGGCCGCTTCAAAGAAAGGCGACAATTGCGCCTTGAATAACCCAACGCTTTCCAGCAAGACGCCATGAATACTTCAACTCACTCCAGCGCCTTTGCGCCCCTGAAAAACGACACCTTCCTGCGCGCGTGCCTGCGCCAAGCTACCGACTACACCCCGATCTGGATGATGCGCCAAGCCGGGCGCTTTTTGCCGGAATACCGCGCCACCCGCGCCAAGGCCGGCAGCTTCATGGGCCTAGCCACCAACACCGACTACGCCACCGAAGTCACGCTGCAGCCATTGGAGCGCTTCCCGATCGACGCTGCCATTTTGTTCAGCGATATCCTGACCGTGCCCGACGCCATGGGCCTGGGCTTGTCCTTTGCGCTGGGCGAGGGTCCCAAATTTGCCCACCCGGTGCGGGATGAAGCGGCGGTGACCAAGCTGGCCGTGCCTGACATGGACAAGCTGCGCTATGTGTTTGACGCCGTCACCTCGATCCGCAGGGCGCTCAATGGCCGGGTGCCGCTGATTGGTTTTTCAGGCAGCCCCTGGACGCTGGCATGCTACATGGTCGAAGGCGCGGGCTCGGACGACTACCGGCTGGTCAAGACCATGCTCTACAGCCGACCGGACCTGATGCACAGGATCTTGCAGATCAACGCCGACTCGGTGGCGCAGTACCTCAACGCGCAAATCGAAGCGGGCGCCCAGGCGGTGATGATTTTTGACAGCTGGGGCGGCGTGCTGGCCGATGGCGCATTCCAGGAGTTCAGCCTGTCCTACACGGCCCGGGTGTTGGCGCAGCTTCATCGCGAACACAACGGTGCGCGCATTCCCCGCATTGTCTTTACCAAGGGCGGCGGCCTGTGGCTGAAGGAAATGGGGCAGCTTGACTGCGACGTGCTGGGCCTGGACTGGACCGTCAACCTGGCCAAAGCGCGCGCCATCGTCGGCGACAGCAAAGCGCTGCAAGGCAATCTGGACCCGAATGTGCTGTTTGCCGCACCGGCCCAGATTGAAGCCGAAGCGATCAAGGTGCTTGACAGCTTTGGCACGCCTTATGCCGGCGAGGGCACGGGCCCAACGCATATCTTCAATCTGGGACACGGCATCAGCCAGCACACACCGCCGGAGCATGTGGCGGCCTTGGTGCAGGCGGTGCACGAGCACTCGCGCAAGATGCGGGCCTAAGAACACCGGGAATGCGGCGGTGTCCGGCCTCATTGTTGTCCTGAGGCTGAATCCCTAGCACCTTTTTGGCCCGAATTGGCACTCTCGCGATTGAACTTATACACAAAAATCGGCTTGGGGCCAGAAAGACGCCACGCGTCGACGTCGACTTGCTATTAATCAAATAGCGGTTTTAACTTATTGTTTTATAACGATTTTTATTTTTGCCAGTTTTGTGGGCATTTTGACAAAAGCCTTGATTGACGTGGGTTTTGGGACCATCAAGGCAATCTATCAACAAAGTTATCCACAGATATATTGGATTTCCATCAAATCGTTTATGAATCAAGGGCTTAAGGCGACTTTCGCAAGTCCACCTGAACTGATGGCCGCAAACAGGGTGCTGGCATGAGCCATCAACTGGCCGTATTGGTGCAGACGCCCGTTCACAGCGCCGTTGCCGGCCCTCTGACTTATGTCAGTGAGTTGCCACTCACCGTCGGCACCTTGGTACGTGTGCCTTTGGGCCAGCGTGAGTTGTTGGGGGTGGTCTGGGATGCGGCGCCTGAATTCTCCAGACCCGCCCTGGAGCCGGATAAATTGCGGTCGATTGCCAGTGTCCTGGACGGCATTGCACCGCTGAGCGCCAGCTGGCGCGAGCTGGTGACATTTGCGGCCAACTATTACCAGCGCTCCGTGGGCGAGGTGGCGCTGGCGGCCTTGCCGCCGCAATTGCGCGATTTGAGTACCCAGCAGTGGGGCCGTCGACTCAAGCGGCAGGCCAAAGCGTCTGGCCCGGTCGGTATCGTGTCCAGTAGCACTGAAAAAAAGATAGCGCTTAGTCCAGAGCAGGCGCGGGCTATCGCCCAATTTAATCAAAATTCAGGGCCTTTTTTGCTGTTTGGCGCCACCGGCAGCGGCAAGACCGAAGTCTATTTGCAGTGCGTCGAGCAGTTGCTTGCGCGCGAACCGGCTGCGCAGGCGATGGTGATGGTGCCCGAGATCAACCTCACACCGCAGCTGGAAGCGCGTTTTGTCGCCCGTTTTGCGCCGCTCTACGGTGACGGCGCCGTCGTAGCCATGCACAGCGGCATGACGCCGGCGCTGCGCCTGAAGAGCTGGCTGGCGGCGCACAGCGGCAGCGCCCGCATCGTGCTGGGCACGCGCATGGCGATTTTCGCTTCGCTGCCCCAGCTCGAGCTGATCATCGTGGACGAAGAGCACGACCCCAGCTACAAAAGCGGGGAGGGCGCCCGCTACTCGGCGCGCGATCTGGCGGTGTACCGTGCCCGGCTCGACGGGGCCAAGGTCATGCTGGGGTCGGCGACCCCATCGCTGGAGAGCTGGCACCACAGCCGGCCCGCGCTCGAGGGCGGGCGCTACCAGCGCCTTTGCATGCCGAGTCGCATCGGCAGCCGCAGCGCGCTGCCTGCAGTTCAAGGTGAAAGCGAACTGGCGTCGAGCGATGTCGCAGCCGCCAGCGCCGGCCTGCCCCTGGTGCGCCGGGTGGATATGAACCACCAGCCCAAACACTGCGTGATTGCGCCCCCGTTGCTGGCCGCCATCTCTGAACGCATTGCCCGTGGCGAACAGAGCATGGTGTTCTTGAATCGACGCGGCTATGCCCCGGTGCTGCACTGCACCGACTGCGACTGGAAGAGCGAGTGTCCGCACTGCAGCGCCTACCGGGTCTTTCACAAGATCGACCGTACGCTGCGCTGCCACCACTGCGGCTTTGCCGAGCGCGTGCCGCGGGCGTGCCCGGCTTGCGGCAACCCCGATATTGCACCGCTGGGCCGCGGCACCGAGCGCCTGGAGGAGCACCTGGCCGAGTTGCTGGCTGACGTGCGCCGCCCAAACTCGCTCGGTGAGCAATGGCCCCAGGGCGAGCCGGTGCGCATCCTGCGCATTGATGCCGACAGCACCAAACTCAAGGGTGCGCTGCAATCGCAGCTTGCGCGCGTGCACACCGGTGACGTTGATGTGCTGGTGGGCACGCAGATGATTGCAAAGGGGCATGACTTTCGCCGTATTACGCTGGTGGCGGCCGTCAATCCCGATGGCGCCTTGTTTTCGAGTGACTTCCGGGCGCCCGAGCGCTTGTTCAGCCTGCTGATGCAGGCGGCCGGGCGCGCCGGGCGTGACGCCGACATCAGCAGCCAAAGCGAGATGTGGCTGCAGACCTTTCATCCGCAGCATCCCCTGTTTGAGTCCTTGAAGCGTCACGACTACCCGACGTTTGCGGCGCAGCAGCTCAAGGACCGTGAGCAGGCCGGCATGCCGCCCTTCAGTTTTCAGGCACTGGTGCGAGCGGACGCACGCAGTCAGGAAACTGCGCAAGGATTCTTGACAGCGGCAAGTAGGGCTGCTGGTGCCATGGCGCATGCTGATCAACTGCTGGCGCAATTGACCCTGTACCCGGCGGTGCCCATGAGCATCCAGCGCGTGGCCAATGTGGAACGAGCGCAAATGCTGATTGAAAGCCCGTCGCGTGCGGCGCTACAACGTTTCTTGGCAGCCTGGCAACCGGTGCTGCACAGCACGCGCAAGCAGCCCGCCGGGCGCGGTTTGCTGCGCTGGGCGATTGACGTGGATCCTTTGGCAATATGAGCTGTAGCCCGCGTCCTTTATGCCATAGTAGCTCACTAAATAAGAGCTAAATGGAGATCGAACGCGCCCTGACTGGCCGCTGCTGACCCGTCCGGACTAGACCTGTCCGGTCTTGTTGATCTTGTTTGGGGAATAGGTAAACACTTCACTCGACAGCGTGCCGGGCGTGGCGTTCGGATTGGACTGCGAGCTGTCCAACTGGTTCTTGACGTGCTGCTGCACCTGGACCGCGCTGGCGCTGGCAATCCACAGCGATTTGATATGGTCCATCAATACTTTGGAGATCGGCACTGGCGGCGGGTCTTCGACTTTTTCAACGACCGGGCGATGAATAGTCCAGTCTTTTTCAGAGGTGGCCGCCTCGGAGCCACGCCGCCCCGGATCAGAGACGCTGCTGTACACCGCCTCGCCGATGCTGGGTTTGTGGGCCTGATTGACCAGGTTGATCACGCTGGGCGTTGGTTCAGCCGGCGTGATGGAAGCCTGATTTGGCGGATTCACGGGTGCCACCGGCATGACTCTGGCGGACGCAACTGACACCGCCTCGGCGCCAGCAGGCCGAAGATTGGGGGTTCGCTCAAGGGGCGGTAGTTGCATTTTTTGTGGGCGGCAGATCAGGTCTGGGGCTTTCCTCCGTGTTCGTAAGTTCTTAACGGCAGATTTAGGGGGTTATTTAGGGTTATTTCTGAAATATTTAAATTATTCTTAGAAATTTGTTTGCGTCACGATGCTGCGCTTGGCCACGCAGGCAGATTCCCCGCGTCGTCGGCCTTGATAATTCCCAACGACACCGGTCCTGCCTGCTGACAAGAGTCAAACTTCTAAAATATAAAAATAATAGCTAAAATCGTATATAAGATAAGGGCTAGCGGCTTATTTTGTATATAGATATCAGTCGCCTTGCGGCGCGCCCGTAGCCCCAACTGGCGAGGTTTTGAAACAGGCGGGAGCGCTAGGGCCGCTGCACGGCGTCAATGCCAAGCACGCAGCAGTCATCAAAGCCGTGGCCGGCTGCAATCAGCTGGTCCATGCGGGTCGCGACCAGAGGCAGCACTGCCAGGGATCGATCGCCCGCGGTCTCGAGCATGAGCCGCACGTCTTTGCGCGCCATCGTCAGCTCAAAACTCGGCGTGAAGTTGCCCTTGGCCATGTTCAATCCACGCCCGGCGACCATGGCATTCAAGTCGAGAAAACCAAGGAGTCGGACGGCGTCTTCGGCACTCACCTCACTGGCCTGTGCCATTGTCAGTATGTCGGCCATCAACGCGGAAACACCGATGATCATGGCGTTGCCAAACAGCTTGTTCACGGCAGCCAGGTCTGTGCGCTCACCCATGTATGCCAGTCGGCCCGTCATTTTGGTCAATTCGGCCTGCACGCGCTCAAAAAGCGCTTTCGGTCCGGCAACCATCATCGTGCCCTGCGCCTGGCGTGCCGCTGGCGGGCCCATGAAGACCGGGCAATGCAGGTAGTTCAGGCCTTGCGCCTGCAGCCGTTCGGCCCGCGCCTTTGTGAGCAATGGCAGCGTGGTGCTGTGGTCAATGATGATGGCGTCGGGTGCCAGCGCGGCGCGCGCGGCCGCCAGCACCTCGTCCACCACGGCGTCATCTTTGAGCACGAGGTGAACACGCGACGCGCTCTTCACCGCCTCGCCCGGACTGGCTGCGGCGATCACGCCAAACGGCGCCAGCGCAAGAACTTTGTCGGGCGAGCGGTTCCACGCCGTAACGGTGTCGCCACGTTGGGCAGCGGCTTGGGCAAAGGCGGCGCCGAGCAGGCCGGTGCCGAGAAAAGCGATGGTTGACATGAGTGACTCCTTGATCGAGCTATTGCCTTGGATAGTCTATGACAGCAAGCAAATGCTTGAATAGAACTCATCGGCCGGTGGCCGTCGGATGGCTCCTGCCTGGGCGAATGCGCAGTCTGCGCATTCACAGGAGTGGGCCGCATCAAGCTGAAGCGGCTGACTGCAGCGCCATCGATTCTGCCTGGATCGCGGTGAGCGCGATCGTGAACACGATGTCATCGACCCGGGCGCCGCGCGACAAATCGTTCACGGGTTTGCGCAAGCCCTGCAGCATCGGTCCGACCGACACCACGTTGGCCGAACGCTGCACCGCCTTGTAGGTCGTGTTGCCGGTATTAAGGTCAGGGAATATGAAGACCGTGGCCTGGCCCGCGACCGCGCTGCCCGGCGCTTTCTGCGCCGCTACTTCCCGCACGGCCGCTGCGTCGTACTGCATCGGGCCGTCGAGCACCAACTCCGGCCAGCGCGCCTTCGCCAGCGCGGTGGCCTCGCGCACCTTGTCAACATCGTCGCCCGATCCGGATTCCCCGGTGCTGTAGCTGATCATCGCCACTTTGGGTTCGATGCCGAAGGCCCGTGCGCTGTCGGCGCTCTGCTTGGCGATGTCGGCCAGTTCTTGGGCGGTCGGATTCGGGTTGATGGCGCAGTCGGCATACACCAGCACCTGCTCGGGCATCAGCATGAAGAAGCACGATGACACGAGTGAGGTGCCTGGCGCCGTCTTGATCAATTGCAGCGCAGGGCGCACCGTGCTGGCCGTGGTGTGCATCGCGCCACTCACCAGGCCATCGACCTCGTCGACCGCCAGCATCATGGTGCCGAGCACCACGGTGTCTTCCAGCGCGGCCAGGGCTTGTCCGGGCGTGAGTCCTTTGCTCTTGCGCAGCGCCACCATGGGCGCCACAAAACGCTCGGCAATTTCGCTGGGTTCGAGTATTTCCAGTGCGGCGGGCAATTCAAGCCCGAGCGCGTCAGCCACCGACTGAATCACCTTGCGCTTGCCCAGCAGAACGCAGCGCGCAATGCCTTTCTCGGTGCAGATGACCGCGGCGCGGATGGTGCGGGGCTCGTCACCTTCTGGCAACACGATGCGCTTGTTGGCGGCTCGCGCCTTCTGAATCAGCTGGTGGCGAAAGGCCGGCGGCGACATGCGCGTCGGCGTGGCACGCTCCAACCCCGCGCTAATCACGTCGCCATGCAGTTGCTCGGCCACGCTGTCGATCACCGCGTCCATCCGGGCCAGATCGTCCTGCGGCACGGCCAGTGGCAAGCGGCTGATACGGGCAGCGGTCTCATAACTGTCGCCGTCGGTGCGCAGCACTGGCAGGCCGCTGTGAAAGGCGAGCGCGGCAAAGCGTTCGATCCGCGGGCTGATGAAGCTGTGGTGGGTCAGCATGAGGCCGGCCAACTCCACGCCGTTGCTGGCCGCCAGTGCCGTGGCCAGTATCACGTCGTCGCGGTCGCCGGCACTGACGACCAGGGTGCCGGGTTTGAGGCGCGGCACCACTTCAGCCACGGAGCGCGCGCAAAGAACGGTCTCCAGCATGCGACGAGTCGAGATGTCGCCCTCAATCATCACCTCGGCGCCCATGTGGCGGGCCACATCGATCATGCGCGGCGCCGACAGCGCCGGATCCTCTTTGACAACGCCCCAGATGGGTACGTTGTCCAATTGCTGGGCGGCGGCGGCTTCATCGAAACCCGCTGTTGCACGGTTGAAGATGACACCCACCACGTTGCGACCCACAAGGCGGATCTGGGCGATCAGGTAATTGGTCTCGGCGATGCCTTGCGCGTTGGCGGCGCTGGCCACCAAGACCACGTCTGCCTGCAGGCTGCGGGCGATGTGGCCTGACAGGCGTGGAAGGAAAACCCGGCTCGGATCCGCATGGACGCCTTCGACCACCAGCACGTCGGCCTCCTGCGTGCAGGACGAGGTCAGGCTGACAATGTCTTCGAGCAGTTCATCGCTCTGGCCGCTGGTGACGCGTTTGGTCACCAGACTCATGGGCAAGGGATCGGGCGTGTTCTGGAGGTGGCAGATGCTACGTGCGAACAGCACCGACGCTTCGGTCTCGGGCGTGCCTTTGGTGATCGGCTTGACAAACGCCACCTTCAGTCCGCGCCGCTGCAGCGCTCGCAGTAGACCAAGTGAAACCGAGGTCAGACCAACGTTGGGTTGAGTCGGGGCCAGGAAAAACGTACGCATAAGGGGAAACTCCGCTTGTGATCATCAACCCCTTGCGCTCAACGGGAAGGGCAATTGTGCAGTGCATCATAATCGTTCAAGGGAATTACCTGATTGACATTGCTTAAAAAATGTAGACCCATTTCAGGACGAAGTCGCTGTCGCCCGGCCTTGAGCCTACCGGTCAGCAGAGCCCTGCCATTCAGGGGACGCACGATGTCACGAGGGCTCGTGTTTCACCATGACGCAGCAGCCAGACCGCAGCATCGGGCAGGCCGTGCTGACGCAATGCCAAGGCCAAGTCGCGCGGAGGTTGGTCGAAACCTTCTTGCGTGAGCATGAAGGTGCCCCAATGCACAGCCATGGCCTGCTTGGCTTGCAGATCGATCATGAGTTGCACGGCATCGGCCGGATTGACGTGCATATTCTTCATGAAATCGCGCGGCAGGTAAGCACCAATGGGCAGGGCCAAAAAGTCAACCGCCCCAATGCGATCGCGAATGCTGATGAAGTCAGCGCTATAACCGGTGTCCCCCGGGAACAAGAAGCGCCAGGGCGTGGCGTCTGCCCGAGTCCACTCCACCATATAGCCGCCCCACAGGGAGGCGTTGGTGTCGAATGGCGTGCGGCGGCTCCAATGCTGCGACGGCGTGAAGTGCAGCCGCAGTTTGTCCTTTGGCGCAGGATGTTCCGCACGCAAGGGCAAATCGATTTGATCCCACCAATCCAATTCGGTCACTTGTGGAATACTTCGTGCATCGAACCATGCTTTCAAGCCCAAAGGCACGAAGAACCACGGCCGCTGTCCAGCCGCCAGCAGACCTTGGATAGTGGCCTCGCAAAGGTGGTCGAAATGGTTGTGTGAGATCAGCACCACATCAATGGGCGGCAATTCCCTGGGCTGCAGTGGCGCCGCAACGCGACGGGGGGCACCATAGCGGCCGTAGGGGCCAGCAAACTCAGCCAGGGTCGGGTCCAGCAAAATATTCAAGCCACCCACTTGAAGCAACATGGTGACGTGACCCAGCCATGTCACCACCGGGGCGCGCTGTCGCACCGCAATGCGCGCATGGTCCACCGGGACGCTCCACTGGCGTGCAAACGCGTCGTAGCCACCGCTAGGCTCCGCCAGAGGTTTGAAGTCGCCCCGCAGGGAGCGCCAGACCATCTCATACCATGGAAAATTTCCGATGACGATGCTGGCATTGCTATTGGCGTAGCCACGGGGGCGGTGGTGTGAGGGCTGGAGCTCGGACATGGACAAGGTCGTCAGTCGTGCTCGATATCCAAGTTTTTCGCAGTCATCAATTACTTTGATGTGTCTTGAGGTACGTCTGGATCACCTCAGAGACTTTTTCCAGCTTCTGCATGGCTTCGGGAATAAATTTTGCTATCGGATGCGCTGCCCTGTATTTTTCCATAAAGTCTTCGCGCGATTCGTGCTGGTCTTGGGGCAGTCTTGCCTCCAAGTCCTTCTTGGTTCTGTACGCATGTTGCTGCCGCAATTCGGCAGCCAGTTCGCGAACTTGGGCCGCAAGTATCAAATCTTCTGTTTTCACATCATTGCCCCTCGAAGTTGATTGCTGGGAGACTACTTGGTCGGTGGATATCGCAGGTTAACCACTTTTGTCAAAAACGGACACCGGTACGGCAAAGACCGCTCAGGCCACGAGTATTCCAAGTTCCCCGGGCGTCTCAGCAGCAAGGTGTCATGGAAGGACGGCCCCAAGTGCGCCACTTCTTCAAAATTGGCGCCGGTGAGCTTGCACTCGTTGAAAGACGCAGAGGACAGCCTGGCGCGACTCCACTTGCTATTGTTGAGGTCGCAATTCTGAAACAGCGCGTCGACCAGTTCGGCCGCTGATGCCGAGGTCAATGGCTTCGGAGACACAATTCAGTTTGTCGTGCTCGGGTCTTCTTCGGAGGGTGTTGGTGGCGCGGTCGCTGCATCTCGGAGCATCATCGCACGCACCAGGATGGAAATCCACGCCAACCCGGTGACTACCGCAATCCAAACCAGGCTTTGCCCCAGTTTTTCCTGATCGTCGAGGAGGTATGCGTTACACAGGCGCACCGGCGAACTTTCAAACAGATAGCCCACAACCACCATCATGGGCAGCACGTTGCCCAGAAAAAAGCCTTGCATTAGCAAGCCCGCAGGCTGCCATGACAGGCGCACGGCTGCGCCGCACAAAAGCAGGGCCAGCCATTTGACCAGTTCAATGCGGCCGTCAACCAGGGCAAGGTCCAGGACGCGGGGAATCATCAATATTGCGAGCAACAGTGCGCTGGCGAACAAGCCGCTGATGCCGTAGCCGTTCCATAAATTCAGACGCCGCATCCAGTTGCGCGGCAACGCCCCCGCGAACCAAAAACCGATGAGGGCAATCAGGGGAAACTGAAGCAGCATGTGGCGGGTCATGCTGGCTTCAAGAAACAGTCGTGCCCTGGGCAGGGCCAGCAGGCACAACGCCAAGCCTGCAATGGCCAAATGCCACTTGAACCAAAACTGCGTCAATTTCATCGCGGTGAAGAGGCGTTCGCCAGGTCGCGGGCATAGTCGAGGGCCAGTTGCTGCTCCGCATAATCAAAGATGCGTACCAGTTGCCCGTGCTGGTTGACCACCAGCAGCGCCGCGTTGTGCTCGAAATCGCCTCGACCGTCAGGAACGACGATGACCTGAAAATCCGCCAGCAGGCGCTGTGTTTCTTTCGGATCCGGCACGCGAACAAAACGCCACAGCAACTGATCGGCGCTCAAACGCGCTGCGTAAGCCTGCAGAATCCGTGGGTCGTCGTGCTGTCCGTCGAAGCTGATCGAAAGCAGTTTCACCCTGCGCGCCGAGACGTCGGTTTGACCGGCCGCTTGCAGCGTCGTCTGCATTTGCTGATAAACGCTGCCCAGCGCCAGACACACGGTCTGGCAGCGTGTGTAGACGAAGTCAACCAGGGTGACGGTTTGACCGTCGGACAAGAATTGCGACAAGTTTTGTGCAGGCAAGCCGGGGCCGTCAATTTGCACGGAAGGTGCCGTGATGGGCTGCAAGGCCACTTCCAGGCGCCGCGCACCTTCAGCCGTCCAGACCTGAAAGTCGTGGGTCAGCCAAGCTGAGCAGGCATAGGCGGCCACGGCCAGGCTGGCGCTCAGCACCGCAGTTTTTAGCATCGGGC
>JBBQQX010000071.1:0-18996 GCA_038215405.1 Burkholderiales bacterium | reverse complement strand
CCCTTTTGCACGATTGAGCCCAATGTGGGCATCGTCGAAGTGCCCGATCCACGGCTTGATGCGCTGGCAGCTATTGTGAAGCCGCAAAAGGTGCAACGGGCCATCGTCGAGTTCGTCGACATTGCCGGCCTGGTGGCCGGTGCCAGCACGGGCGAGGGCTTGGGCAACAAGTTTCTGGCGCACATTCGCGAGACCGACGCCATCGTTAACGTGGTGCGTTGCTTTGAAGACGAGAACGTGATCCACGTCGCGGGCAAGATCGACCCGATCTCCGACATGGAGGTGATCCAGACCGAGTTGTGTCTGGCGGACTTGCAGGCGGTTGAAAAGGCCCTGCACCGCGTCACCAAGGCGGCGCGCTCGGGCGACAAGGAGTCGATCAAACTGGTGGCGATTCTGGAGAAATGCCAGGCCGCCTTGAACGAAGCCAAGCCGGTGCGCACGCTGGACTTCAGCAAGGAAGAGTTGCCGCTGTTAACGCAGTTTTTCCTGATCACGGCCAAGCCCGCCATGTTTGTGGCCAACGTCGCCGAAGACGGTTTTGAGAACAACCCGTTCCTGGACCGCTTGACGGCCTATGCCAAGGCACAAAACGCACCGGTGGTGGCCATTTGCGCCAAGATCGAAGCCGAAATGGCCGACATGGAAGAGGAGGACAAGAAAATGTTCCTCGCCGAAATCGGCCAGACCGAGCCGGGCCTGAATCGCCTGATCGTGGCGGCCTACAAGCTGCTGGGCCTGCAAACCTACTTTACCGCCGGTGTCAAAGAGGTGCGCGCCTGGACCATCCATGTGGGCGACACCGGGCCGCAGGCCGCAGGCGTGATTCACACCGACTTTGAGAAGGGCTACATCCGCGCCCAGACCATTGCCTATGAAGACTTCATTGCGTTCAAGGGCGAGCAGGGCGCCAAGGACGCGGGCAAGATGCGCAGCGAAGGCAAGGAATACGTCGTCAAGGATGGCGACTTGATGAACTTCCTGTTCAGTTCCTGATTTTTCGGAATTTATAAGAAATTGGGCTTTAGCCCCCGTGGAACATGCGCAAGAAGCTATTAAAAAAGTAGCAATTTTGCTGCCTTTCAGCACTTGAATCAGCCGCCAAACAGCCCCATCAGTGCATTCACCCGAGCCGCATAGGCCAGATCAATAAACATTTGATCCTGGGGCGCGGCATTGGGGCACACCACCCGCAGCAACTCGCTGTCACGCTCTGAGTTGGTCAGTGCGAATTTGTCGTGGGCCGACCACACACAGCATTTCGGTCATGATGTAAGTGATGCGGCTGGATCGAGACTCGGTTTGGTGACAATTGGCGCCATGCTGACGCGATAATAGAAAGACATTTTTTCACCCAAGGGTTTCCCCTCTCGCAGCCCCCCCCCCCCTGACAAAATACATTAACACGGGTCAATAATAAAAGCGGGATCACAACAATATGTTGTTCAGGGAGGAGGTCGGGGCCGCGCAAGCCGCCCAATGGCTGGGCAGTGTGCGCCTGCATCGGCCCTTGTCGTTCACGCTGGTGACCGGGGCTGCGCTGGCCATGGCCCTGGCGCTCGTCGCCTTTGCCGCCTGGGGCGAGGTCAACCGCAAAGCCCGTTTGATAGGCCTGCTGGTGCCCAGCCAGGGCAGCCTGAGCATCAGCGCACCGCAGGCCGGCGTGCTGCTGCAATTGCCCGTCACGGAGGGGCAAACGGTGCAGGCGGGTGCTGTGCTGCTGGTGCTCAACACCGAGCGAAACAGCCTGCTCAATGGCGCCGTGGGCGACATCAGCGAGCGCGTGGCGCTGCAGATCGAGGCGCGCCAGCAAACCCTGGGCACGGAGCAAACTTTGCGCGAGCTGCAAACCCGCCAGCGCGCCCAGGTGCTGGCAGACCGCATCCGCACCTTGCAAGCCGAAATGCGCCAAGCCGAGGAAGAACGCAGCCTGCAGCAACGCCGCGTGCAACTGGCGCGCACCACGCTCGCCCGCCATGAGCAACTGGCCGACAAGGGCTTTGTCGCCCCCGCCCAGGTGCAAACCCGCCAGGAGGAACTGATTGATGCCGATGCCCGGTTGCAAAGCCTGGAGCGCGCGCGCCTAGCGCTGCAGCACGATTTGCAGGCCTTGAGAGGCGAGCAGGGCGCGCTCGATGGCCAGCTCAAGGCGGACCTGAACCAGATTGAGCGCAGCCGCTCCAGCCTAAGTCAGGAGACGGCCGAAAACGCCGCGCGCAAGAGCACGGTGATCACGGCGCCCTACACTGGCATCGTCACAGCGCTGGGGTTGAAAGTCGGCCAGTCGGTGCAGCCAGGGCAAACCTTGGCCACGCTCGTGCCCTTGGCCGCCGCAGGCCAGGACCCGGCGCAGGGCGCGCTACAAGCGCACTTGTTCGCCCCGAGCCGCACCGCAGGCTTTGTGCGTCCGGGCCAAACCGTATACCTGCGCTACGGCGCCTACCCGTATCAAAAGTTCGGCCTACACAGCGGCCACATCACGGCCGTGTCCGCCACGCCGTTTGCCCCGAGCGAGCTGCCCTCCAACTTGAGCCAGCAACTGATCAACCAGGTCGGCAGCGCCGAAGCGCTGTACCGCATCAATGTGCAGCTGGACGCGCAAGACATCAAGGTCTATGGCGACAGCGTGCCGCTGAAAGCCGGCTTGACGCTGGAGGCCGATGTGTTGCAGGAGCGCAGAAAGGTTTGGGAGTGGGTGCTGGAGCCGGTGCTGGCCGCCCGGCAACAGATGAAGGTTCTCAGTGCCGAGCCGAACAAGGTACGCGCAGGCGGCTAAGGGGGGCGGTGCTGGAAGCGCAAAAGCCGAGCGCATTGTCGGCTGGATAGAGAAAAACAAGGAAAATCATGCGTGAATTGAATGGGATTGAATTGGCGTCGGTGTCGGGTGGTTTGATGGAGTTCGTCACTGTTTGGAATTATGACGGCGGAGGCGGTGGTGATTGGGGTGGTGATTGGGGCGGGGATTGGGGCGGGGATTGGAGTGGTGATGGGTTCTTTATTGGGGATAGTGATGGGGGTGGCAATATCTGCATGGCAAGTGATTACAGCGGTGCCAATAGTGGTTTTTCAGACTGGCAAAATAGTGCAAGTTCATGGATATCGGGTGCAGCAGCGGGTATATCTACTGCCCTCGGGGACTGCGCAACGGTCGGGGGAGCCGGTGGCATTCTTGGAGCGGCCGCGGGTATTGGCGTCCCCGTGATCGGATCCGCCTTGGGGGGGCGCAATTGGGGGCGCTGCTGGATGCGTTGTCGGCACGGGCTTGGGGCTAATTCGCGACTTGGGCAAGTATGGCGGTGCGTACGCGGACTGAAATCGCGCTGAACCACCTATCTACTCAAACGGGTAGATAGGTCAGGTTGCACCGCTGAACAATGCAAGGATGCACCCGCTTACAAACAGCCTCATCTAGAAAGCGTGATTGCATGGCTCGGACAGGATCCTTTATTTTGGCACTTTTCGCTAGCGTCATCGGCAGTGCCTATCCCGCGTCGGTTTTTCCGATCAGCACAGTTACCACACCAGACGGTGTGCCATTGGCCGTCATTGTGGGAATGGAGTCGAAGCCAGGCCACTTTGTGGCATTTCAACTTGATACAGGAGCGTCAACAAGTCTTCTATTTGAGACGCCCGGAAAATCAAGGGCTATTGACGAGCGAGTGATGCAGCTTTCAACCCACTCGGCAAAACCAGTATTCCTTGGCGATTCAGGTAAACGCGCTCGCATTAGGTTGAGCAGCGAGCATACGCAGTTTGATGAAATCGCTGCGTTGGTTTCGGTCCCCAGACCTGCAACCGGCATTGTCGGTGTTCTCGGTTTAGACTGGTTTAGAGACAAGGTGGTTCGGGTCTTATTTGACAAGCAAAAAATGCAAATAGTTGAAGGTTCTGACTCGACACATTCTTCAAAAACACTGATATCGTTCAACTTAGATCTAAAAACAGATATGAGTCGAATCGGATTCGATATTTGCCGACCGCATTGTCAGTCAATTATTTTTGATACTGGTCTTACTATTGCAGACATCGTCGAGTTTGTTCCGATGCGAGTACTCGTAGATATGGGCGTGACGGACGATGTTGTTCAGATCCCTGGAGTTCTCGGCCCAGTTATGTGTCGAAAACCGATCAAATCTGCCGGACATGTGTTGATCGGCGGCAAGAAGGTTGCGGGCCTCTACCAAACCGTCTGCGCATTTGTGGAGTCGCCGGACGCGGTGCCTGATCGCGCTGTCATGGGGATCAGATCAATCATAGAGATGGCAGGTAGCATACTAATTGATTTGAAATCGAATCGAGTCGAGCTTGACTATAGAAGGCCACACCTCCATGATGATTGAATACTGGATCGAAATCGCTCGCAAAGTGCTTCTGTCCTTCGGCGTTCTGGCGATCTTTGCGTCTTTCTACATTTCTCGTGGCAAGAAGCCTCCTTGGCAGGATTCAAAAATGTCTCGTTCGGTCCTCTTTGGCGGCTTGTGTTTGGTAATTTCTGGCAATTTGCTGGGCGGTCTGCTGCGCTTGCTTAATTGGTGACAAGTAATATGAACATACCGTCCTGTCAATTGAATTGAATGGAGGATCCAAATATGGAATCATGCCATCCCTCCCAAAAGAAAATTGAATCAACGTCGATGAATCAAACTAGTTTGGGCCAGGTCAATATCCAGCACAACGTACTCCTATTCATGGCAATCGCGGTGCCGGGTTATCTCAATATCACGATCGAGAAGTTCGCGACGACATTCCTCGTGATGCCGAGCGCATTGTCGGCTGGATAGAGAAAAACAAGGAAAATCATGCGTGAATTGAATGGGATTGAATTGGCGTCGGTGTCGGGTGGGTTGATGGAGTTCATCACTACTTGGAGTTCGGACGGCGGAGGCGGTTTTGGGGGCGATTGGGGTGGCGATTGGGGTGGGGATGTCGACTTCCAGACCACTGGAGATTTTGCCCGGCTTGATCGGTCCGGGACTGTAGTGGACTATTGCGGAGCAGGGACCACGGCATTCATTCCTGACAGGCCTTGGGGCGTAGATTTTTCCGGTGCCTGTTCGGCTCATGACGATTGCTATGCTGAGGCGATCGTACCGCGAGCCACCTGTGATTCTCAATTTCTCACTGACATGCTGAATGCTAGCGGAAGCAATCTGTTGGGCATCGGAACCTCTTATGTTTACTATAGTGCCGTTAGTCTTTTCGGGGGAGTTGCATATGCTCAGTAGCATGGCCGAGATAGGGTGGAGCGTTCTGTTATGAGCGCGCCAAGAACGCGCCGAATCGCCATCGCCCAAGCGATGACTCTCGCGAGCTTGATGCTGGGCGGGGTGAACTTGATTGCGGCAGAGCCAGAGAAACAAGGCTTGATGAAGGCCGGTCCTCCGGTCTTGCCTGATGATTTGGCGTTCCTGCGCAAAGACCCGTTGCGAAAGCAAAAGCAGATGATCGATCCGACAGGAATCGACTCCGCTGCAGAAGCCGCAGTGCTGGCGAGGGCGATTGAAGGGGTAATTCATCTTTGTATTTCGTTGCCCTACGGCAAGCCCACTGAATCCGCAGGGCGCGGCTTGCGGCACATCACCGCGCGTGGCCTGGAGCTTGTGCAACTGCCGCCACCGCTGCCTCACGACGCAACGCGGGGCTACAACCCGCAACGCTATTCCGGCTGGGATATCCGCAGCGATCACGAACTGGCCGTCACTGTTGATTACGGCTCGATGGAAAACGGGCGTATGAAGTGGCCGCCGATGGCAACCTGGCGCATGGTTTTCATTGAGGTGGATGGCGTCTGGAAGTTCGATCACTATGACAAGTGAAGCAAGACGATGGTTCCGCGCCATGGGTGTGAAAGGCGTCTTCGGACTGGGTCATTACGCGCGGTTCTTGGGAGCTGTCTTCTGTCTGGTGGTGTTGGCCGGATGCGCGAGCACCGGCCAACATCCGGGATCAGAAGCCAAGAATCTGGAGCTGACGCAGCACGCGCTGCAGGCGCTGAGCGCGTTTGAGGTCGACCCACGCCCGCTGATTGGCGCTGCACCGGCACCTGGCGTCTATCTGGGACTGGCATTGGATGGTCAGTCTCCGGCTTTTGACGGCGACATCCGCCGCGCCCGCGACCGGCTCTTTCTGCAAGCAGTCAAAGGACCGACGGTTTTGTTGAGCAACCTGAAAGTGGAACCCGGCCCGGAACCTCACGCCGATTTCAAGACGATGCCAAGGGTGGCAAAGGCGGCCGGACAGTGGCTGAGCAAACAGGCGCTTCTTCACCGTTCGCCAGCGTTGGCGGTTGTCACTATCAGCGCGCATGGTGGCCAGAACACCTTGTTGCTGCGCATTGGAAATGAGTATCCGCTGGCGCTTCTCTTAGGCGACTACCTGGCAAGGTTTCTTGGTGATTTGGGCAGTGGTCCCGTCGTTGTCATTATTTCGGCCTGCCACGCAGGCTCATTGATTCCCGTGTTGCGCGCGCCGAACCGCGTCATCATCGCTGCAGCCGCTGCCGACCGGGTTTCTTTCGGTTGCGGTGCAGATTCCACCAGCAGCATCTTCATGCAAGCCCTGCTTGACAAGGATTTGAACCGACAAATTTCTCTGGAGGAGTTATTCAAACAGGCGCGCAACCGGGTTATTGGGTTGGAGATGCGCTCGAAAATTGCGCACTCATTGCCCGAGATGGATGTGGGGGCCGATATGGAGGCTTTTGCCGCCACGCCAATCGCCAAGTGGTCGACTGCCTTGCGCGAGTTTCGATTGTCCAAGCCTTAGCTGAATAGCTCAAAGATTTCAGATTCATCCAAAATGCCCGGCAACGACCTTGTCAGTGCATTGGTTAGCCAAGATATCAAGTGCAAACAATCCTCCAATCCGAATCCAGCGAATGCGCGCTGGCCTGCCTGGCCATGGTCGCCCGCGAGCACCGCCTGCAGCTTGACTTGTCAGAGCTGCGCCGCCGTTTTCCGGTTTCGCTCAAAGGCGCGACGCTGGCGCAACTGGTCAGCTTCGCCAGTAGGCTGAACTTCAGCAGCCGCCCTGTGCGTCTTGAACTGGACGAACTAGGCCAATTGCCGCTGCCCTGCATCCTGCACTGGGATATGAATCACTTTGTGGTGTTGAAGAAAGTCGGACGCAGCACGGTCACCATACTGGATCCGGCCGTCGGTGAACGCCGCCTGGCCTTGGCCGAAGTGTCGCGCCACTTCACCGGGGTCGCGCTGGAACTCACGCCCAACGCGCGCTTCAAGCCTGCGGACAAGCGCCAGCGCGTCGCGCTGTCGGCGCTCACCGGCCGGGTGCTGGGCCTGAAGCGCTCCTTGCTGCAAATCTTTGCCGTGGCCGTGGTGCTGGAGTTGTTTGCCATCGCCTCGCCCTTGCTGAACCAGCTGGTGGTGGACGATGCCATCGCCACCCATGATGCCGACCTGTTGTCGGTGCTGATTGTGGGCTTTGCCATGCTCTTGGTGATCCAGACCGCAGTCGGCCTTGCGCGCAGCTGGATGGTCATGGTGTTGGGCCAGTCCCTGAGCCTGCAATGGGCCAGCAATGTGTTTGCGCATTTGGTCAAACTGCCGGTCGAGTTCTTCGAGAAGCGCCATCTGGGCGACATCGTGTCGCGCTTTGGCTCGGTCGGGGCGATTCAGCGTACGCTGACCACCAGCGTGATCGAGGCCGTGCTGGACGGCATCATGGGTGTGGCTGCGCTGGGCATGATGCTTTTGTATTCGTTTAAGTTGACCTGCGTCGTGCTTGGCTCGGTGGCCCTGTACGGCCTGCTGCGCTGGCTGTCCTACATGCCGTTTCGCGGTGCGGCGTCTGAGCGGCTGGTCATTTCGGCGCGCGAGAACTCGCACTTTCTGGAAACCCTGCGCGCCATCACGCCGCTCAAACTCTTCGGCCGCGAGCAGGAGCGCCGCGCGCGCTGGCAAAACCTGCTGGTCGAAGTGCAAAACCGCGATGTGCTCACCGCCAAAATGAACATTGCCTTTTCCACGGCCCAAACCCTGGTGTTTGGCGTGGAGAACCTGCTGGTGTTCTGGATTGGGGCCGGGCTCGTGATGCAGATGGGCGCAGTCGGGGCCGGCATGGCGTCGCCCTTCACGATCGGCATGTTGTTTGCCTTCATCAGCTACAAAGGTCAGTTCACCGGCCGCGTGTCGGCGCTGATCAACTACGCCGTGGAGATCAGAATGCTGAGCCTGCACGCCGAGCGCCTGGGCGACATCGTGCTGGCGCCCGTCGAGCAAGACACGGTGCCGAACCATGAGCTGGCGCACCTGAAGCCCAGCATTGAACTCAGGGGCGTGAGCTTTCGCTATGGTGAGGGCGAGCCGTGGATTCTGAAGGACGCCAGCCTGACGTTGGCCGCCGGGCAAAGCGTGGCGCTGGTCGGCCCCAGCGGCTGCGGCAAGACCACGCTGCTCAAAATCCTGCTTGGCTTGCTCAACCCGCAGGAGGGCGAGGTCTTGTACGGCGGCATCCCGGTCAAACATTTGGGGCTGCAAAACTACCGCCGCCGCATTGGCACGGTGATGCAAGAAGACGCGCTGCTGGCGGGCAGCATTGCCGACAACATCAGCTTCTTTGATGTACAGGCCGACCTGGAGCGAGTCCACGCCTGCGCAGGCATCGCCGCAGTGCATGAGGACATTGCCGCCATGCCGATGGGCTACCAGACCCTGGTCGGTGACATGGGCTCCAGCCTGTCGGGTGGGCAAAAGCAGCGCGTCCTGCTGGCGCGCGCCTTGTACAAAAGACCAAAGGTGCTGGCACTTGACGAGGCCACCAGCCATCTGGACATTGCCAATGAGCAGCGTGTGACGCAAGCGCTGGCGCAGATGAGCCTGACACGCATCATCGTCGCGCACCGGCCCGAGACCATCGCTGGGGCGCAGCGCGTGGTGGGCTTGCAGCGGGGCAAGGTGCTGGCGGTGGAGCAGGGCGGCAAAGGGGCAGCGAATCAGCTTCAAATGTAATAGCTGTATACGCCCGTCCGGCGGGGGCTAAAGCTCAAAAACACCCTGTATTTAATCTGGCACTGGCTCGTGTGGAGTAGGCCTGACAAGCTGTCAAAACAGCTGCAATTTCAGCACTTCATTCAGCCGCCAAACAGCCCCATCAGTGCCGCCGTCATCAGCGTGTAGCGCGCCAACTTGCCAACCGCCATGTAGGCCACGCAGGGCCAGAACGGCAGCTTGAGCCAGCCGGCCACGGCGCACAGCGGGTCGCCCACCACAGGCAGCCACGCCAGCAGGCAGGCTTTGGGGCCGAGCCGTTCCAGCCACGCCAGCGCGCGCAGGTGGTGGTCCGAGTGGCCGTATTTGTCCACCACCTGGTGCGACGCCAGACCCATGGCCCAGGTCACCATGCCGCCCAGGGTATTGCCCACGGTGGCTACGCCAATGGCGGGCCAAAACAGATGTGGCGAGAGTTCAATCAGCCCGAACACCACCGGCTCCGAGCCCAGCGGCAACAGCGTGGCAGAAATGAAGGCGACCACAAACACCGTGCTCAGGCCAAATTGCGGCAGTGCGAGTAAGACGAGGAGGGGATCAAACCAGGTATGCATGCGTGCTTGAGTATAAGTTTGTGCATGGGTGGCGATTCTGGCTGGCGTTTCAATTGCTGAAATATTGGGCAGTTAGAATCAACGCGCGGCGCTGCGCCACCGCAGATTTCAACCCCTCACATCACCCCATTGACTGCAATTTGTTCTCATGAACATTGGCCCCTATTCGTTGCCCAACCGCTTCTTTGTCGCGCCCATGGCCGGGGTGACGGATCGGCCTTTTCGCCAGTTGTGCCGGCGTCTGGGCGCCGGCTATGCGGTCAGCGAGATGCTGACGAGTCGGCCCGATTTGTGGCACACGCCGCAAAGCGCGCGTCGCGCCAACCATGACGGTGAAGCCGGTCCGATTGCGGTGCAGATTGCCGGCACCGAGGCTTTGATGATGGCGCAGGCTGCCCGCTACAACATCGACTGCGGCGCCCAGATCATTGACATCAACATGGGTTGCCCGGTCAAAAAGGTCTGCAACAAGTGGGCCGGTTCGGCGCTGATGCAAAACGAGCCGCTGGCGCTGTCCATCGTGCAGGCGGTGGTGGCGGTGTGTGCGCCGCGCGGCGTGCCGGTCACGCTCAAGATGCGCACCGGCTGGTGCCAAGCGCACAAAAACGCGGTGCAGCTGGCACGCGCGTTTGAGCGCGCCGGCGTGCAGATGATCACAGTGCACGGGCGCACCCGCGAGCAGGGCTACAGCGGGTCGGCCGAGTACGACACCATTGCCGCGGTCAAGGCAGCCGTCAACGTGCCGGTGGTGGCCAACGGCGACATCGACTCGCCCGAGCAGGCGCGCCATGTGCTCGCTGTGACCGGGGCTGACGCCGTGATGGTGGGCCGCGCGGCGCAGGGGCGGCCCTGGCTATTTCGGGAGATGGCGCATTTCATGGCCACCGGCAGCCACCTGGCGCCGCCCTTGGTGGCCGAAGTCAAGCAATTGCTGCTGGATCATTTGCACGACCACTATGCGCTCTATGGCGACTTTCTGGGTGTGCGCACCGCGCGCAAGCACATTGGCTGGTACGTCAAGGACCTGCCCGGTGGCGACGCGTTTCGGGCGCGCATGAATGTGCTGGAAGACTGTGGCCAGCAGGCGGGGGCGGTCGCTGATTTTTTTGAGGGCTTGAATGCGCGCATGGACCGGATGCCGGCCGGTGCGCTGCCTGGGTTGGTTAAGAAAAATGAAAAACACATGGAGACAACACGATGAGCCAAATGCCTATAGAAGAATGCGTGCGCAGCAACCTGGAGGGCTACCTGCGCGATCTGGGGGGCACCGAACCCGACGGCATGTACAACATGCTGGTCAATGTGGTGGAAAAGCCGCTGCTTGAGGTGGTGATGCGCCATGCCGATCACAACCAGTCCAAAGCGGCCCAATGGCTGGGCCTGAACCGCAACACGCTACGTAAAAAACTGCTTGACCACAAGCTGATCAAGTAAGCCGCCTGGGGCTGCCGCCGGCCCTGACCTGATTCTTAAACTACTGTCAATCACCTATGAACGCACTCATCTCTGTCTCCGACAAAACCGGCATCCTTGAATTTGCCCAGGCGCTGCACGCGTTGGGTATCAAGATTCTGTCCACCGGCGGCACCGCCAAGTTGCTGTTTGATGCGGGCTTGCCGGTGACCGAAGTGGCCGAGCTCACGGGTTTCCCGGAGATGCTCGATGGGCGTGTCAAAACCCTGCACCCCAAGGTGCATGGCGGCCTGCTGGCGCGGCGCGACCTGCCCGAGCATATGGCGGCTCTGAAGGCGCATGGCATTGACACCATCGACCTGCTGGTGGTCAACCTGTACCCCTTCGAGGCGACCGTGGCAAGAGAAGGCTGCCTGCTTGACGATGCGATCGAGAACATCGACATCGGCGGCCCGGCCATGGTGCGTAGCGCCGCCAAGAACTGGAAAGACGTTGGCGTTTTGACCGACGCTTCGCAGTACCCGCAGGTGCTGGCAGAACTCAAGGCAGACGGTAAGCTGACGCAAACCACCAAGTTTGCCCTGAGCGTGGCGGCGTTCAACCGCGTGGCGCAGTACGACGCGGCCATCAGCGATTATTTGTCGTCCCTGAACTTTGAAGCAGGCAACAACACGCCCGCGCGCAAGCTGTTCCCGGATCAAAGCAACAGCTGCTTCGTCAAGCTGCAAGACCTGCGCTATGGCGAAAACCCGCACCAGAGCGCCGCTTTTTACCGCGACCTGCACCCGGCGCCCGGCTCGCTGGTGACCGCCGTGCAATTGCAGGGCAAGGAACTGAGCTACAACAACATTGCCGATGCCGATGCCGCCTGGGAATGCGTCAAGAGTTTTGATGGGACACGAGACGGCGCTGCCTGCGTGATCTTGAAGCACGCCAACCCATGCGGCGTGGCGGTCGGTGCCGATGCGCTGGCGGCCTACAGCAAGGCGTTTCAGACCGATCCAACCTCGGCCTTTGGCGGCATCATTGCCCTGAACTGCACGCTGGACGAGCGCGCCGCGCTGCAAATGTCGAAGCAGTTCATTGAAGTGCTGATGGCACCGGATTTCACCCCTGAAGCGCTGGCGGTGTTCAAGCCCAAGGTCAACGTGCGCATTTTGAAGATTGCCCTGCCGCCCGGTGGCGCCGCCGACTGGGACAATGGCCGCAACGCCGTCGAGTCCAAGCGCGTGGGCTCTGGCCTGCTGCTGCAAAGCGCCGACAACCATGTACTGACCCTGGCTGACCTCAAAGTCGTCACCAAGGTGCAGCCAACCGCAGAGCAACTGCAGGACCTGCTGTTTGCCTGGACCGTGGCCAAATTTGTCAAAAGCAACGCCATCGTGTTCTGCAAAGGTGGCATGACCATGGGCGTGGGCGCCGGTCAGATGAGTCGCTTGGATTCCGCGCGCATTGCCAGCATCAAGGCCGAGCACGCGGGCTTGTCGCTGAGCGGTACAGCGGTGGCGAGTGACGCGTTCTTCCCGTTCCGCGATGGCCTGGATGTCGTGGTCGACGCCGGTGCCACCTGCGTCATCCAGCCGGGTGGCTCGATGCGCGACCAGGAGGTGATCGACGCGGCCGACGAGCGCGGCGTGGCGATGGTGTTTTCCGGCGTGCGCCATTTCAGGCATTAAGCGAACACCCTACGAAACAAAAAAAGCCGGGCCACGTCAAGTGGCCCGGCTTTTTTTTGCTTAGCTGATCAGTTGATTAGATGCCGGGAGTGGCCAGGTAGGCGGCGATGTCGGTCAGGTTTTGACTCGTGAATCTGCCGGCATACATGCCCATGCCACCCATGTTGCCGCTGATGGCGCTACTGATGGTGATGGGGGAGTTGGCACCCTTCAAGACATTCAAGTTGGCGGGCGGTGTGCCGTGGCAGTTGCCACAGGTATTGGCAGCGTACAAGGCCTTGCCGGCGGCGGCTGATGTCACGACCACGGGGGCCGCGGCGGCCACTGTGAAGGTACGCAAAACTTCTGCCGCCGCTGCAAAGCTGGCGTTGCCAGCCTGGTTGGCGCTGACGGTACAAGAACCTGCTGCGACCAGCGTCAGGACGGGTCCGTTGACGGTACAGACCGACGGTGTGGTGGATGCAAACGTGACGGCCAGGCCCGAGGTCGAGGTCGCGCTCAGCGCGGGTGTCGCAATACCCATGGTCTGGTTGACAGGCGAGGCGAACGTGATGGTTTGCGCTGCAGGCGTGGGAGTCGGAGTCGGAGTCGGTGTAGGTGTAGGTGTAGGTGTAGGTGTAGGTGTAGGTGTAGGTGTAGGTGTCGGTGTCGGTGTCGGTGTCGGTGTCGGTGTCGGTGTCGCGCAGCTCAACACGACAGGTTTGATCTTGTCCTTCTTGACTTCGTCGCATTTGGCGTTGCTGGCGGCGCTGCAAGCCATCTTGACGTCAGCATCGTTTTCCAGGTCCAAAGAGGCGTTGGGCGAGTTAGTGGCCAGCATCTTGCGAATGCGGTCGTCGTCATTGCCTTCTTGATCCGTGTGTTCGCAATGGAGTTTGCTCAACTCGTCCTTTGATTTTTGAATTTCAAGAACGTGCTCACGTGCTCTGTCGCTGGCTTTTTTGTAAGCGCTATCTGTGTCGCGATTTGCCACAAAGTTAACGGTGACAGAAACGCTGAGGTCCAGTCCCTTTTCGGTTTTCACCTCGTTTTCAGCCTGTTCGAAGGTCTTTGTACTATCGAGGTCCATTTTGGTCTGCACCATGTCGGTCAACGGGCTGATGACGCTGTGCTTGCCGGCCGAGGTTCTTAATACGTAGGCGACGGGCACCTTGACGTCCGGGAAGTCCATGTCAGTGGCATCGGTGCCGACCATGGCAATCAGCTTGGCAGTGGCAAATTCGGTGGTGGCGATATTGAGCGTTACCTTGCCAGTTGCATCCGTACGACCTTGTGTTTCGGTGGCTTGACACACGCCGTCGTTGTTACTGTCCACACACACCAGGGCGTTGTAGATCAGTCCATCCATGACAGTGGTCGTTACGGGGGTGGTGTCGACGCCTGCCGTGCCACCGCCACCGCCACCGCAGGCAGTGAGTGAGACGACGGCGGCGGCGATCAGGCCGAGCGTGAATTGCGAAGTGGAAATTTTCATAGTGAGACTCCAGAGGTGGTTAAAACAAGAACGTGCCGAGAAATCAGATTTAATATTTTGGGAATATTTCCCATTAATGTCACGCACCTCGCCCGTTCTGTCAACCGGATTAAATGCTAATTTGGGAAAAAACCCCAAAATTCTTGTGTAATTGTTTGTTCGGGCACAATGCGCTTAGTGAAACAGCAAATCATCAAACCCCTGAGCAAGCTCGGAACCGCCGCAGCATCCGCGGCGCCGCGTGCCCCCGGCTTGCCTCAGCCGGCGCTGGCGGCGCAAGCGATGGCGCGGGTGTTGCAACCCTTGGCGCGCTTGATGATTGACCACGGGCTGCAGTTGCCGTCGATGGTGGAACTCCTGAAAAATGAGCTGGTGCGCGAGGCGACGGCGACTTTTGGCTTGGCCGACAAAGGCAGCTCCGACAGCCGCATTGCGTTGCTGACGGGCGTGCACCGCAAGGATGTGAAACGGCTGCGCGAAGCGCCGGCGAGCGCTGGCCCGGCGGTGCCCCTGGTGCCGGTGGCGGCTTCGGTGGTGGCGCGCTGGATCAGCGAGCCCCGTTTTTTGAACGCCGACCAGAGCGCCCGACCCCTGGCACGCACCCCGCGGCGCGGCGGCGTGGGCGAGCCGGACTTCACCACACTGGTGGCGGAAGTCAGCCGCGATGTAGGGGCGCGCGCCGTGCTTGACGAACTGGCGCGCCTGGGCGTGGTGGAACGGCAGGGCGATGGCTACGTGGCCTTGAAGACCAGCGCTTTTGTGCCGCATGAGGGGCTGGACGAATCATTCCATTTTCTGTCCACCAATGTCAGCGAACACCTTGCGGCTGCCGTGCACAATCTGGCCCCTGATCGCCAGGGGCCTTTGATGCTGGAACAAAGTGCTTTTTCGCAGGATTTGTCGGCCGAGCAGGCGGCGCAACTGCAACAGCAGGCGCGGCGCCTGTGGGCCAGCAGCTTGCGGCAGTTCTTGCAGACGGCCACGGTGGCCGAGCAGCGCAGCCAGGCCGATACCGGGCCCAAACACCGGGTGCGATTCGGCGTGTATTTCCACGACGCGCTGCAAGCGGCGCCAGAGCTGCCGCCCGAGCTGCTGCCCTCGGCCAAGCCAGGGGCAACGAAGAGACGTCAAGACAAGAGAGAGCCTGCACCATGAGCAAACCTACACAACCAAACCTTTACTTGACCCGGCGCCACTGGCTGGCCCTGGCCGCCTCGGCCGTGAGCGGCTGCGGTGGCGGCAGTGGGGTCAGCACGGCCTTGCTGCCCGGCACCGGCGGCACAGGTATTTATACCCAAGGTTCCATTTCTGGTTTTGGCAGCGTGATCGTCAACAGCATCAAGTTCGACGATGGGCTGGCCACGGTACAGATGGACGGCGGTTCAGCCACTTCTGCTGATTTGCGGGTGGGCATGGTGGCGAGCGTGCAGGGCGAGCGGGGAGCTGTTCTCACCCTGGGCACGGCCCATCAGATCGAGGTCTGGTCGATTGCGCAAGGTCCGCTGCTGCAGGCAGCGACGGTGACGCAGAAAACGCAGTTGACGGACGGCAGCGTGGTCGAGTCGGCCGAGTTCACGGTTGCCGGTATGACGGTGTTGACCAACCCCAGCACGTCGTTTTCCGGCGTGGCGGCCGCGTCCGCCCTGTCGGTCAATCAAGTGGTGGTGGTGTGGGGACTGCAGGCCGGTGCCGATGGTACGCACTGGACCGCAACCCGCGTGGCGGCGCTGCCGATGGGCACGATGGACGTGGTGAGCACCGGTTTGGTTAAGGTGGACAGCAATTCTCAGCGTTCACTCAATGGCATGCCGCTTAGCGGCGGGGACGCGGCTGCGTTGGTGGATAAATCATTGGTGCGGGTGCGCGGCACGATGTCGGCTGGCGCTGGCGCTGGCAGCATGGCGGTCGCGCACGTCAAGTTGCTGGGCGCCGGTCTGCTGGTGCCGCCGCCGGCCGGCAGCCCAGTCGAGGTCGAAATTGAGGGGGTCGTGACCGGCGGGCTGACGGCCAGCGGCTTCATGTTGGGCAACCTCAAGGTCGACGCCAGTGCGCTGGTGCCACTCAGTGTCCAGATCACGGTGGGAACACGGCTCGAGGTTTATGGCACTTGGCAGTCAGGCGTGCTCAACGCCAGTCGGGTCAAGCTGGAAGAGGAGCAAAACCTGAATCAGGTGGAGATTGAGGCCATGATTGAAGAATTCACCAGCCTGGGCGACTTTGTGGTGCGCGGGCAGCGTTGTGATGCCCGTGGGGCAGTCATCAGCCACGGCACGGCGGCTGATCTTAGGCGGGGCATCAAAGTCAAGCTCAAGGGCACCAAGGCTGGAAACCTGCTGCTGGTGACAGAGCTGGAAATAGACCACTGATGACCGTCGGCAAAGGGGAAAGCAGCCGGACGACCGTTTTTGTTTTTTATTCATCAAAACGGCCCGTAGCCCTCGTCCTTGTTGCCTAAGACGCTACTTATTTTGAAGTGTCTAGCGCAGCGCGTCCCACACCAGCTTGGTGCCGGTCAGGAACATGCCCAGGTACAGCAGGCGGTAAAACAGCAGCGGGTTGATGCGCCGTGCCAGATGCACGCCGATCCACACGCCAATCGGGGCGACGGGTAGCAGCACCAGCGAGGTCGCCATGTTGCGGGTGTCGAGCAGGCCCAGCCAGGCGTAGGGAATCCATTTGGCCAGGTTGATGACAAAGAAAAAGAAGGCCATGGTGGCGGTGAACTTCAACGGCGACAAGCGCAGTGGAATCACGTAAGCGCTGATCGGCGGGCCGCCCGCATGGGCAATGAAGCTGGTGAAACCTGCGGTGGCTGTCAGCAGCGCGCCCAGCCATTTCGGCGGTGGCGCGCTGTCGGGTTCGGGGGGGAACAGCAGGCGCTGCGCCAGGAACGTCAGCGTGAACAGACCCACCAGACCCGCCACGGTGTGGGCATTGAGCAGCTTGAACAGCAGCGCCCCGATCACGATGCCGACCAGGCCGCAGGGGATCAGAAACTTCAGCAGTTTCAGGTCAAAATCTTTGCGAAAGGCGGCCATACCCAGCAGGTCCATCAGCAGCAGCACCGGCATCAAAATGGCGGCCGCGTCGGGCACAGTGACCGCCATGGCCATCATGGGCACGGCCAGCGAGCCAAAGCCGGCGCCAAAGCCGCTCTTGCTCACCCCCAGCAAGAGTACGGCGGGGATGGTGACGGCGTAGAAATACGGGTCAGTGATGAGGGGGAACGACAAAGGCAAGGTCATGGCGCGAAAATCCTGACATGAACAATATTCAATTCTGGGGCGAAAGCTTGCGGCTGCTGGTGGAGCTGACGGGAACGGTGGCGTTTGCATTGTCGGGTGTGTTGGAGGCGGCGCGCCGCCGGCTGGACGCCGTCGGGGTCTGTGTGGTCGGTTGTCTGGTGGCTTTTGGCGGCGGCACGCTGCGCGATCTGCTGTTGGACCAGCGGCCCTTTTTCTGGGTCCGCCATGTCGACGCGTTGTGGGGGGTGCTGGCGCTGTGTCTACTGGCCATGCTGTTTCTGCGGCGCAGGCATCTGGCCTTGACGCAAAGCGCGATCCAGTGGCCCGATGCCCTGGGCTTGGGGCTGTTTACGGCCAACGGTGTGCATCAGGCGCTGGAGCTCCAGATGCCTGCCATGGTGGCAGTGTTGATGGGCGTGATCACCGGCGTGTTCGGGGGCGTGCTGCGTGACATCGTGTGCAACCAGATTCCCACGGCCTTCAGTGACCACAAGCCTTACACCGTGTGTGCTTTTGCCGGCGCTTGGGTCTATATCGGCCTTTGGCAGGCCAATGCCCCCGCCTGGGTGGCGCTGCTGGCTTGCGTACTCGTGACCTTCGGTTTGCGGGGTCTCGCGTTGTGGCGCAACTGGAAGCTGTCGGCCTGGCGGCTGTGAACACATGGCAGCCAGGCGCCTGCAGGCGTGCCTAAAACCATAAAGAATCTATAACAAATCAGCCTCTAGCCCACGTAGAATATACATAGTTCGCTATTGAAATTAAATTAAACTAAACCCGTTCCAGGACCACGGCGATACCCTGCCCAACGCCGATGCACATGGTGCACAGCGCGTAGCGCCCGCCGCTTTGATGCAACTGGTTCACTGCTGTGGTGGCCAGGCGCGCGCCGCTGGCGCCCAGCGGGTGACCCAGCGCAATCGCGCCGCCCCAGGCGTTCACGCGCGGGTCGTCGTCCTGCAGTCCGAGCAGGCGCAAGACCGCGAGTCCCTGGGCGGCAAACGCTTCGTTGAGCTCAATCACATCCATCTGTTCGATCGTCAAGCCGGTGAGTGCCAACACCTTTTGCGTCGCCGGGGCCGGGCCCAGACCCATCAGACGCGGCGCGACCCCGGCGCAAGCCATTCCCACCACGCGCGCCTTGGGTGTCAGGCCTTGTTTGGCGGCCGTGGCTTCATCGGCCAGCAGCAGCGCGCAGGCGCCGTCGTTGACGCCGCTGGCATTGCCCGCGGTGACCGTGCCGTCGGGGCGCACGATCGGTTTGAGCTTGGCCAAGGCCTCCAGAGAGGTTTCACGCGGGTGCTCGTCCTGGTCAACCACGAGCGCCTCGCCTTTTTTCTGCGGGATTGTCACCGCTGTGATTTCGCGCGCCAAATGACCGGCCTGTTGCGCCGCCACGGCTTTTATCTGGCTGGCCAGCGCCATGCGGTCCTGCGCAGCGCGCTCGATCTTGTATTCGGTGGCAACGTTCTCGGCGGTCTCGGGCATGCTGTCCACACCGTATCTCTCTTTCATCAGCTTGTTGATGAAGCGCCATCCGATCGTGCTGTCATAGACCGTGTTGGAACGACTGAAGGCGGCTTCCATCTTGGGCATGACGAAGGGCGCGCGGCTCATGCTCTCCACGCC
>JBBQQX010000070.1:0-19261 GCA_038215405.1 Burkholderiales bacterium | reverse complement strand
ATGATCATGCTGGGCTACCTGAGCTACCTGCTGCTGTGCCTGGGCTTTGCCTTTGCCACCAGCCGGGGGCAACTGCTGGCTTTGTTCATCGCGTATGGCGTGTTCTACGCCATCGACGAAGCCCAGAACAAGGCCTTCATCGCCGATCTGGAGCTGGAGCGGCGCGCCAGTGCCATCGGCCTCTACAACTTTGTCACCGGCCTGCTCTACCTGCCGGCCTCGCTGATGGCCGGAGCCCTGTGGTTGCTGCACCCGGCCAGCGCTTTTCTGGTGGCGGCGGCGTTGGCGGCGGTCGCGCTGGCCACCTTCGCCATCTTGCGGCCCGGCCGCCAAGCAAATCAGGGCAAGCCCTGAATTTGCTATAGTATAGATAGCGTATTAGTCAGTAAATACGAGGGCTAGAAGCCTAAAACATCATCACCATCTGGCATGCCAACGACCGTTTCCAGTTCGCCGCGCTGGCGGCGGAACTGCTTTTGAGTGTGTTGCGGGAGTTCAACCCGAGTATTGAGAAGGACGTGTACGAAATGCTGTCCTTTCGCGGTTCGCTCCATGCGCGCGCCATTTTGGGCGGCACCGCGCCGAATCAGGTGCGGATGCAGATGACACGGCATTGGGCAAGATTAGCCTGGGGCCGCTGGCTGTAGACCTCAGTCCAGCGAAACCACTGAGGAAAGTCGGGCAAACTGCGTAGCCATTTGGCGCTACGGGGCACCAGCGCGACTCGATTCGGCGTCAAAGTAGTAGGTCACGCGCCGACGTGGCGAGAGATAGTCATAGATCGGCTGCGGCAATTGATCGGGCTTGATTGCGCGGCTGATCAACACATCCGGTTCGCTTTCAAGATCGACCAGGATCGCCCGGTCCCGTGGCACCTGCGGGTCATAGATCAGCACCGTCGGCTTGAGCGGTTTGGAACTATTGACCGACACCACCATGCCCACGCTGTCGTTCGACAAAACAACGATCGTGCCAGGCGGATAAATACCCATGCAGCGCACAAAAGCGGTCAACGCGGCGGCATCAAACTTGACGCGCTGCTGCGCATACATCAAGGACAGGGCCTGATGCGGCGTCAAAGCCCCAGACGATTTGATCGGATTGCACAGGTTGTCATAGGCGTTGACGATGGCGACAATACGGGCCAGCAGGTTGAAGTCGGCACCGGTCAAACCCTTTGGGTAGCCGCTGCCATCCATGTACTCGTGATGCTGCGCGATCACCAGCAAAGCCACAGCTGGCAGACCCAGCTTGCGCCCGGTCTCGACGCCATAGGCGCAATGCTGCTGCAACAAAGACAATTCGGGTTTGCTCAAGGCCTCGATCTTGCGCACGACGCGGTCCGGAATATCGTGCTTGCCAACGTCATGGAACATCGCCCCCATGCCCATCAGGCGGATCGCCTCCGCCGGGGCCTTCAACTCCTTGGCTAGCATCATGGACAGCAGCGTGACGTTGAGCGAATGAAAGTAGACATCTTCTCCTCCCACCTGATCCTTCATCAGATTGATCGCGATGTCTGACTCGGTCAGCATCGAGTCGGCAATCGCCTGGACCAGCGTTTCGGCTTCTGTGCGCGCTTGCTCCGGCTTGGCAAACAGGTTTTGATTGATTGACTTGACAGCGCGCGCGGAGCTCACAAACTCACGCTCGCAGGCCGCGACCCGCGCCTGCTGCGACAGCAAGCGCTCGATACGTGCGCGCTTGGCCAGATAAAGGGGGCCGTTGTCCAGTGGTTTGGCCGGCGGCGTCCCGGGCGCAAAGTCCTGCGGGACTTTCATTGGCTCGCTATCGCTCTTGGCCGGCTTGTACTGAATGCGCTCAAGCCCGAGCGCCTGCAAGGCCAATATCTGTTCTAGATTCTTGATCTTGAAACTTGAGAAGGTAAACGGATGCTCCGTCCATGACAGGTCGAGCTGCACATACATCCCGATGCACAGTTGCGCGGGCATGACATACCCGTCGTTGGATGAAGACATTTTGCTTGATGGTCGCTTGTTGGGACAGCCTTTGATTCTATGCGTCCCAATCCACACATCAGCGGTCCATACGGTGGCAAAGATCAGACTGGCGTAGTCACGCACCTCTTGCGAAATCTTCATCGAGCCTTCAATGCTGGAAGTGGCGGCCGAGTTACCAATGTTGGCGTTGATCTTGACCAGGAAGTTGCGCCCCATCGCCATCCGCTCTGGCGCGACGCGGTGCGGCATTCGACAGCCCGCAATACGCTGCGCGTTGGTGTTCATACTGATCAGCACGCAGTCTCGATTGCCATAGAAAACACGGGCGACGGCATGGCGCAAGAGCATTTAGAGCGTGTTTTCGACCGCTTTTTCCGGGTATATCCCTCACGACAACGCAGCACTGAAGGCACCGGCCTGTGTCTGGCCATTGCCAAGTCAATCGTCGTCGCCCATGGCGGCACGATCGCTGTCACCTCCCTCGACAAAGTGACCACGTTCCCGATCAGACTGCCGCGCGTCCCCTGAGACGAATTGATGACCACTTTGTAATTTGCCAGTCATGTCCCTGTCGGGGTCCACTTTCTATAGTTCACTCATATCGCGATGTGGCGATAGAAGCTGGACAAGAAGGTACACGATGACGACCAACCTGCCCGGACATGTTTAACAAGCTTTGAAAGGAATCATCATGAAAACAAAATTTGCAGCCATTACCCTGGTCCTCGCCTCCGGCCTGATCGCTGGCACCCCAGCGCTCGCCGACGTCACTCGCGAACAAGTGAAAACCGAGTTAGCCGAAGCCATTCGCGCCGGCGACATGCTGGCCCCCGGTAATCGTGGCGTGAGGCTTAATGAGCTGTACCCGAGTCGTTATCCAGCCAAACAGGTGCAGACGAGTCTCAGTCGCGACCAGGTGAAAACCGAGTTGGCGGAAGCCATTCGCACCGGCGACATGCTGGCCCCCGGTAATCGTGGCGTGAGGCTCAATGAGCTGTACCCGAGTCGTTATCCAGCCAAACAGGCGCAGGCGAGTCTCAGTCGCGAACAAGTGAAAACCGAGTTGGCCGAAGCCATTCGTACCGGTAATTTCATGATCTCGGAAAATGGTCAAAAGTGCAACGAGGCACACCCAAGCATGCATCCGTCTGTGTGAATTTGGATGGGCGCCGCGCTGAACACGCGGCAATAGGCCGGATAAGGTATGCAGTAAATCGCGATGGCTTGTTGTGATCAACCTGAAATCCCCCCCTGGTAGCGGGATTTTCTACTTCAACAAGCGACTGCCAATTGGTGTCGATTGCCCAACAGGCAATCGACAATATATCCACCAAAAAACAAAGCTCGGAACAAATAGCCACTGCGCGACAGGCGCCAAACCGATGCCAAATAGACGCGGCATCGTCGCAGAGTAGGCCCAACTTTGTGTGACCGTCGTGTTGTGCCATTCGCTGTAAACGGTATAGCCCAGGCCAAGCTGAATAGTTATCGACGCAATTGTTTTGAATCGACTGTCTGGCCGTTTTTTCGGACGCTTCTTTATAGATGAAAATAGCCGTACCTTGAGCATCCGAACCAAACTTATACTGTTGGCCATTTTGCCGATGGCTGCGGCCTTGCTGCTGATTGCCGTCGCGGTGCGCCACCAGCAGGCAGACCTTGCGCGGCGCGAGCACCAACTGGTGGAGCGGGCCTATATGGATGCCCGACGCACCGAACTGCGTCACTATGTTGACCTGGCGATCAGCACTGTCAAGCCCCTATACGACGAGGCAGGCGACCCAGATGCACGGCAGCGCCAGGCCCTCAAATTGCTGGGCTCGCTTGACTACGGCGCAGATGGCTATTTCTTTGTCTACGACATGTCAGGCAAGGTGCTGATGCATTCGCGCCAACCCGAACTGGTTGGGCAAAACCTCCTGAATCTGCGTGACCCGCAAGGCCGCGCGCCGATCCAGGACCTGATCGCTGCCGCCAAAGCAGGCGGCGGGTTTGTCGATTACCTCTGGAGCAAACCATCGAGCGGCCAGATGGCGCCGAAGCTGGGCTACGTGGAGGGATTGCCGCAATGGCAGTGGATGCTGGGCACCGGGCTCTATCTGGACGACATCGACCACACCATGTCGCAGCTTGATGACGAAGCTGGCGCCAACATCGCCACCACGCTGATCTGGATTGCCGGGATTGCGGCGTTCAGTATGGCGCTGATCAGCGCAGGCGGGCTGACGCTTAACATCACCGAGCACCGAGCGGCAGACGTCAAGCTGCGTTTGATGGCGCGGCAAGTGGTGCAATCGCAAGAGGATGAGCGTGCCCATCTGGCTCGCGAGTTGCACGACGGCACCAGCCAGACGCTGGTGTCGGCCAAGCTGCTGATCGAATCGGCGGTGGACGATCTTCAAAGCGGCTCGATTCCAATCGTCAGGGGGCTGGAGAATGCGCTCGATCGTGTGGCCGACAGCCTGACCGAGATGCGTCGCATCTCGCACCGGCTGCGCCCGGCCATGCTCGACACCCTGGGCTTGCCTGCTGCGCTGGAGCAATTGGCGCGCGAGTTTGGTGACGCCAGGCAATTGAAGATTGACGTGCTGATGTCCCAGCCTCAGCGGGAGTTGCCAGACAGTGTCAAAACAGCATTGTTCCGTGTGGCTCAGGAGGCGCTCACCAACATTGCCAAGCATGCGCACGCGCACCGGGTGCAGATCAGGCTGGAGGTAAGTGAATCCACCGGTGTGCACCTTGATCTGATCGACGATGGCAAGGGCTTTGACCTGGAGGCCGTCAACCGTGACCCACAGCGCGGCATCGGGCTGCGAAACATTCGGGAGCGGCTGTTATCGTTGGGCGGGCAGGTGGTGTTTCAATCTCAACCGGGCTACGGCACGCAGGTGCAGGCGCATGTGCCGGCGACGGCCCTCAAAATGTTGACCTTATGAGTCTCAGCGGTGTTCGATTGATGCTGGTGGACGATCACCCCATGGTGCGTGAGGGCCTGCGTGCGCGGCTGCAAAAGGTGGACGGTATCGAAGTGGTGGCCGAAGCCGGTTCAGCCGTCGAAGCCTTGGCTGCGCTGGCCACGACCCACGTCAGCCTGGTGTTGATGGACGTCGGTATGAAGGGGGTGGATGGCATCGAACTGACCGCCAAAGTGGTGAGCGCCTACCCGGGTTTGCGGGTGCTGATGTTCAGCATGTATGACAACCCCGAATTTGTGCAGCGCGCCTTGCAGGCCGGGGCCAGCGGCTACCTGCTCAAGGACGCGCCGGCCGGCGAAATCATTTCTGCCATCGAGGTGGTGAGCAGCGGCGCCACCTACCTGAGCCCCGGGGTGTCTGGCCGCCTGTTTCGTGGCCAGAAGCAGAGTCCACTGCTGACACCGAGAGAGAGCGAGATTCTGGCCGCCATCGGGCGTGGCGAGTCGAGCAAGCGCATCGCGGCCAAACTGAACCTGAGTTTTCGCACCATCGATGCGCACCGTCAGAGCATCAAACGCAAGCTCGATATCGATGGCCAGGCAGAGCTCATCAGGTACGCGGTGGAGCACACCCGGACTGATCCGTCGACCTGACCATCGCCTCGCGGCGTTGAAGCGCTGGCTGGCCCTTGCACTAGGGTTATTACCTAGGTATTGACGCCTGCCTTGTCGCGCGCTCTGACGGATGCGCCAAAGCAAGCGTCGTCCGAAAATTCAGCGCATGGCCTGAATTCGCAGACCATAGACTGCTGGATCAAAAAAAGGAGCAAGACATGAGCGGAATTCGTCGCCACCTGGTGTGGCTTGCTATAGCCATTTTGGGTACGTTTGCATTGGCTACCGTGGCCTTGGGCCGCGGTGAATCCGTCAGTGCCTTGTGGGTCGTGGTGTCGGCAGTTTGCGTCTACTTGATCGCGTACCGCTATTACAGCCTGTTCATGGCCACCAAGGTGTTGGGCCTGGATGCCACGCGCCAGACGCCTGCCTGGAGCCGCAACGACGGACTGGACTATGTACCAACCAACCAGTACGTGCTGTTTGGCCACCATTTCGCAGCCATTGCCGGCGCCGGACCACTGGTCGGGCCGGTGCTGGCAGCACAGATGGGCTACCTGCCGGGTCTGCTTTGGATCTTGGTGGGTGTGGTGTTTGCGGGCGCGGTGCAGGATTTCATCGTGCTGTTCATCTCGACGCGGCGCGACGGGCGCTCGCTGGGCGACCTGATCAAGCAGGAACTCGGCACCATTCCGGGGCTGATCACGCTGTTTGGCACCTTCATGATCATGATCATCATCCTGGCCGTGCTGGCGCTGATCGTAGTCAAGGCGTTGGCCGACTCACCCTGGGGCAGCTTCACGGTGGCGGCGACCATTCCCGTGGCCTTGTTCATGGGCGTCTACCTGCGCTTCATTCGCCCAGGGCGCATTGGCGAGGTATCGGTGATCGGTTTTGTGCTGCTGATGGCTGCGATCTTTGGCGGCCAGTGGGTCAGCCAGAGTCCGACCTGGGCGCCGCTCTTCAGCTTTGACGGCAAGATGTTGGTGTGGATACTGATTGGCTACGGCTTCATCGCTGCGTCGATTCCGGTCTGGCTGCTGCTGGCACCGCGCGACTACCTCTCCACCTTTTTAAAAATCGGCACCATCGTTGCGCTGGCGATCGGCATCGTGATTGTCTCGCCCGACCTGCAAATGCCTCGGATCACGCAGTTTGCGCAAGGCGGCGGGCCGGTGTGGTCGGGCAACATGTTTCCGTTTTTGTTCATCACCATCGCTTGCGGCGCGGTGTCGGGCTTTCATGCACTGATTGCGTCGGGCACCACACCAAAAATGCTGGAAAACGAGACCCAGGCGCGCTTCATCGGCTACGGCGGTATGCTGGCTGAATCGTTTGTCGCGGTCATGGCGCTCACCGCTGCCTCGGTCATCGATCCGGGCGTCTACTTTGCCATGAACAGCCCAGCCGCATTGGTGGGCAGCGACGCCATCACCGTGGCACACACCATTTCAAGCTGGGGCTTCGTCATCACGCCGGAGCTGCTTCTTCAGACGGCGAAAGACGTGGGTGAAAACACCATCTTGGCACGCGTCGGCGGTGCGCCCACCTTGGCGGTCGGCATGGCGCACATCCTGCAACAGGTTGTGGGGGGCAAGGCCATGATGGCCTTCTGGTACCACTTTGCGATCCTCTTCGAGGCCTTGTTCATTCTGACCGCAGTGGATGCCGGTACGCGTGCCGGACGCTTCATGCTGCAGGACCTGCTGGGCAACTTTGTGCCAGCCTTCAAGCGCACCGATTCGCTGCCCGCCAATCTGGTGGCCACGGGCCTTTGCGTTGCTGCCTGGGGTTATTTCTTATACCAGGGCGTGATTGATCCACTGGGTGGCATCAACACCTTGTGGCCGCTGTTCGGCATCTCCAATCAGATGCTGGCCGCTGTGGCGCTGTTACTGGGCACCGTGGTGCTGTTCAAGATGAAAAAAGACCGCTACGCCTGGGTCACGATGGCGCCGGCCACCTGGCTGTTGATCTGCACACTGGCCGCTGGCTGGCTGAAGATTTTCTCCGACGATGTCAAGGTGGGCTTCCTGGCCCACGCTGCAAAGTATTCGGATGCGCTGGCGCAAGGCAAGATATTGGCCCCGGCCAAGACCCTCGACGCGATGTCGCGCGTCGTCTTCAACGACCGTCTCGATGCAGCACTGTGCGCACTGTTCATGTTTGTCGTGATCAGCATGCTGGTGTACAGCGTGCGTTCGGTTTTCGCTGCGCGGCGGGCGCACAAGCCGACGATGCAGGAGACACCGTTTGTGGCGATGCCGCTGGTTGCTGCGGCCGTGGTCTGATGACGATCCCAAGCGCCAGCGTGCCCGCCGTTTCGGCACTGCAAGCGGTGTCGGACGATATCGGCAAGGCCGGCCGTTACTTGACGCAGAGCCTGCGTTTGATGGTCGGCGTGCCGCGCTACGACACCTATCTGGCGCACCGGGGTGTCACCCACCCTGGCGAGGCGGTGATGTCGTACGAAGAGTTCTTTCGTGAGCGCCAGGCCGCCCGCTACGGCGGCGGCCAAGGACGCGTGGGGCGTTGCTGCTGATTATCTTAAGGTCGTTAAAGTCCGGCATCCAGGACGCGGTCCAAGACATTGGCTAACCTTCGGCTCTGCGAATACCCGGTGTCAGGACTTCCACCTAACTGGACTCGTGCCATGCACGGCACACACGTAGAACTAACCGGCGCTGCGCGGTTTTAGTTTGCAATGGAATACTCCACAAGAATTCGCCACTTTGTGCTCGTTCGGGGTTTCCCAGAAGTAGAGATCATTCATTTGCGTTGTCCCCACCACACGCCTGCCAGTGCAAGCAAACCGCCGACGGCGTGGAAACTGTGCAATTCTTCACCCAGAAAGGTCGACGCAGCCAATGCCACAAAGATGGGCAGCAGGTTCATAAACAGGCTGGCACGGGCTGGCCCCAATTTTTTGATGCCACTCATCCAGCAAAACGGCGCGCCAATCGAGGCAGCAATGCCGGCATACAGGATCAGCGGGGCGCTTTGAGCAGTAACGGGTGAGGCCGGTGCCAGCCACCAGAATGGCAAAATCACCAGGACGCCAAAGCCGATCTGTACATAGAGCTGTTGCCATGTCGATAGTGGCACAGCCCAGCGCTTGAGCAAAACCCCGTAGAGTGCATTGGAGGCGACAGCGATCAGCATGATGGCATCGCCCAGATGCGCTGCACCATTCAGCAATTCACCAGGATGACCGTGCGTGCTGAGAAACACCAAGCCAGCCAAGGACAAGGATGCGCCGCCAATGCGTGAGCTTGTTATGGCTTCACCGGCAAAAAGGCTTGCCAGGAGGGTTGACATCAGCGGCATCAATGCGACCACAACACCCATATTGATGGCTGAGGTGGTCTTGGCGGCTTCATAGGCCAGGCCCTGGTACATGCCCATGCCCAGAAACCCCAGAAATGCCAGTTTGGGCCAGTGCGCTGCAACGATGGTGCGTTGCAGCCACACCGTACGCAACAAAAACGGTGTCAGGACCGAACCGGCCAGCAGCCAGCGATAGAAGGTGATCGCCGCGGGCTCAATCGCCCCTGCGGCCATTTTGGTGACAAGGGTGTTACCCGTCCAGATCAGGACGGCAGACAATGGGTAGACGGAAAAATCTGCGGTTGAGGGTAGCTGTAAGGCTTCTGTTTGGGTTTGCATGAGGTGCTCCTAAAGGTTTTGTATGTCTGGGAGGCGCTATAGTCCGACAATTTGACAACTGCATAAAGTGACATTTTTGCAATCTATTGATGCACTGCATGCAGCTATTTGGTCAGTCATAGAGTGCCCAAAGATGAAGAGTCGCCCCTTAAGCCACCTTGATTTCAATTTGTTGCTGGACTTGGATGTCTTATTACGTGAGGGCAGTGTTGTGGGGGCGGCGCGCGCTCTGCATCTGAGTCCACCCGCGATGAGTCGACGTTTGACCCGACTACGCGATGCCATTGGCGACCCCCTGTTTGTCCCGGCCGGACGGGGCTTGGTGCCGACGCAACGAGCGCTTGCCTTAAGGGAGCGTGTGCAAGCTGCAATCGAGGAAGTCCGTGGCGTCTTTGTACGTGAGGATGTTGATTTCTCAAAGCTTCAACGCACTTTCACACTGCGGGCAAACGATGGCTTTTTGGGCCTGTGGGCGACTCGGTTGGCATCCGCTCTGACAGCAGAGGCGCCGGGCGTATCTTTGAATTTCATCTCCCGAGGGGACAAGAACATTGAGCCCTTGCGTAACGGTGTCGTTGATCTGGATATTGGGGTGCCGGGACCGCCAGATCAAGAAATTTACAACGAACAACTTTTTGCAGCCTCTTTTGTCGGTGTGGTGAGGGAAAAGCATCCTCTGTTTCGCAAGAAAACGGTCGTTAGTGTGAGTGCGCAAGAGTTTGTGGCCTGGCCACACATCGCGGCACCGCGACGGGGCCCAACTGCTGGTCGCATCGATGCAGCGTTACAAGAATTGGGTTTGAGCCGTAGAGTGGTCATTGTGGCCCCGGGCTTTCAAGCAGCCTTGGTAATGGCAGCGACATCCGACTTTATTGCCACCGTGCCAGAGCCGTTTGTGCACTGGGCGATGGCACATCATCGATTGCACGTATTCAAGTTGCCGATAGCAACTCCCACTGTCGAAGTGACCCAAACTTGGCATGTTCGCCATCATGTTGACCCAATACATCGGTGGCTACGCCAACATGTCCGCATGATTTGCCAAGCTGACTTAGAGACCGTTTCGCTGAGGTGACGTCACTTTCACTTCGTCATGTCGCTGCGTCCCCAAAGGATTGACGGGTTCGAGGCAACCGATCTAAAGGGGCCGACCACGGTTGTGGGTCGGTTCGCAAGACCTGATGCGCGAACTTAAATGACTGCAGTGCTACCGGCACCGGTCATCGCTAAGGTTGAGTCAGATGATCGTCATAAGCACTCTTGTAACGGTGGAATCGGTCTGCCCAGCGTCTGCTTCCTGCCAGACCCGACCGTCGTGCCAATCGCCGCTATGCCCGCTCCTGGTCGGGTCCTGCAAGTAACAACCACCTCCCATTTCAGCAGCGGGTCGCGCCACCAAGCATCGCAAGACTCGCCAGCGAGCATTAACGATTACCTTAGCTATCAAATAAGAAGCTGTAAACGCAATCTGCACGGGGGCTACACGCATATGCGCTCCAACTGCATGAGGCCAAGTATGCCCTCAAAAATCAGCCTCAGAAACCATGCTAGTCCTCAGTCGTCGGCCTGAGCTTGCCAACTCAAGCCATGTCTCGAACTGGCAGGCAAGGTTTTTGTGACCTGCAACGAAGGCGAGACGCTGCGCTGCCCTTCGCTGGTGGCTGGCGCGCAAGGTAAATTCATCACCGTTGGCACGGCGGCTGAGTTGGTTTCTCCGGGTGGGCTAGCTACTTCGCCGGAATACTTTGAAGATAGGCCGCCACGTCCTCCATGTTCGTCGGTGTAAGGTCGTGGGCGATTGTCTTCATAATGGCGCCTTCCGGCCGCTCATCCGTTCTCTGAAAAACATTCAGTTGCTTGACCAGGTAGTCTGCATGCTGATGGGCCAAACGAGGAAATTGTTCGTTCCCTTGCGCCTGTGGGCCATGACAAGCGCTGCAGGGAGGGATGTTTTTCTCCGTCACACCTTTTTCGAAGATGGCTTGCCCTCTCGCAACGATGACTGGATCGGCGGCAGGACCCGGCGCAGCAGGTGCCTGGGCCGCAAAGTAGTCGGCCAGCCCCTTGATCTGTTCGTCGGTCAAATGCCGGCTCAAACCCCACATGTATTCAAATCCGGCCGGGTCGAGGCGCTTGTGCGTTCTGAACTCCTTCATCTGGGCCATGAAGTAGGTGGGCTGCTGCGCAGCAAGGTTCGGAAAGTTGGGACTGGTCGCCCGGCCATCGACGCCATGACACAGCGAGCAGACCTGCTGCGCCAGCGTTGTTCCCGAAACATTTGGATTGGCCAAATCGCGGGAATGCTCAATATTCGAGCAACCTGCGCCGGCCAAGCCCAAGGTCATGGTCAAGAAAATTTGACTGAATTTCATGCTGAATCTCCAATATTCTGAATCGACTTGAGGTGCGAGTTCTGGGGTCGTAGGTAGAGGCTCATGAACCGCTCAATAAGCAAACCAGGCGTAGAGATACAGCGTATTGTTGTCACTGGCACTGCGGCCATTTCCGTCATAGTTGTTGGCGGCGCCGTTGAATATGCTGTAGGTCGTGTACTGGGCGCCGAGGCGAATATTCTGCTTGGGCATCCAGAACGCTTCGTAGGTCAGGCCACGGGTGTCCGGGTTGTCCGTGAAATTGCCGCTCTGGTCAAAAAAGGCCAGGCTACCGCCGTACTTGGCTTGGTAAATATAGGAAGCTTTTGTCCTGAAAACGTTGGTGGTGTTGAATGCCGGCGAGTTGGCGGCAATGTAGTAAGGCGAATAATCTGCCTTCGTTCGCATGTAGGCCGCCTGCACCGTGACCGTGTGCGGGTCCAGGATGTACTGGTATTGGGCATCAATGCCGGTATTGCGGAATCGGTTGTAGGCCAAGGGATCCGATGGATCGGATGGGTTTCCCATCGAGTCAGGCGATGCCGGATCGAACACATGGGCCAGCATCCCGGTGGCGCCGATCATCAGGTTGCTGGCTCCCCATTCGCGCGTGTAGGCCAGACGCCAGTAGGGGTTGGTGCCATTTAACCGGGTGATTCCGGACGAATCAACACCACCACTCATGAAGCGAAGAGCGTTGTCAGCGGTTCTGTAGACACCTGCCTCGGCATAAATGGTCTTGTTCCAGGACGCGTAGGTAGTGACGCCAGCAATATTTCCCCCCGAAGCGAAGCCGGGGAAAGGGGTGGCGGCATCGGCGAATTGGTGGCTTTTGACGCCCGCGGTGGGCACATACTGCATCCAGGCCGCAGCGGTATTCCAGGGATCGGAAACTGATGGGTTGTTGTTCAGACTGACGCCATAAATCCAGTCCTTCTTTTCGTCAACAATGTGGTTGGCTAAGCGAATATCGACGTTGTCGACTTGGGTATGACCGGAAAACGTGTTGTCGCCGTTGTCGCTGGCATAGTTGTCGTAGGTGATCTGGGAAAATGCACCGATGTTGTCGGTGATTTTCCCTGCGACAAACACACTGCCAACAGCAAAAACTGGTTTATTGTTTTTGTAGAAAGCGACATTTGGATCATTGCCCGGGGGTGTTGTCGTATCGGCAACGTGGGCGGCACCGACCACGCCCATGACCGACAGCGGCATCGTGCGTTCACCAATGGTGTAGCCGGTTAACTTGAACATTCGACCATAAGGTGTCAGCTCAGGAAACTGGCCTCCGGCATGGCAGGCTACGCAGTTCTGGCCGGTCTGGCGGGCAAATGACGGAACGGCTTGCGCATCCAGTGGCAGCAAAATTGTCGCCGCCGCCATCAGTCCCAGAGCAAGCGCCTCCACTGAAAAACGCCACCGTTGGATTTGAATGTTTGGTAAAGAGATCACTTGGTTCCTTTATAGAGATTCGGGCAGTTGCGAATCCGCTGGAAAGTAGTCTAGGAAATGAAGCTTCCAATCTGCTTCCAATGGCCCGAGATGGACGCAGAAAACTCGCGTTTCCCTAATGCGCCACAGACAGCGGCAGCAGCAGCCTGGCGCACAGACCCGTGCCACCGGGATAATCATGAGGCGCGTCGGCCAGCTCGACGTCACCACCATTGCGCCGGGCATAGGCGCGAGCGATCGCCAGGCCCAGCCCAGCACCGCCGGCTACTCCGGGCCCATCTGCCGGGTGTGCTCCGGCGCCGCGTTGCAAGCGCCGGAACACGTCCTCGCGACGCTCTGGCGCAATACCGGGACCGCCGTCTAACACCTCAGCTAGCGCGACATCACCTTCAATGCGCACCTCCACGGTGATGCTGGCGCCCTCAGGGGTGACGCGGATCGCGTTATGCACCAGATTTGCCAGCGCCTCGTGCAGTTCTGCCGCATGGGCGCGCACCGGGGCGGCCGGCATCCCGACGCCAACACTGTCGGTGACATCTTCGCCGCGTAAATCCACCCAACCCAGATCCTGGTCTTTTTCGTGGGCCAGCGGCAGGTACTGCAGCACTACCTCGCGCGCCACCGCATTCAGGTCGACCAGCGGCGGGGGCTCGGCGTCTTCGATCGCGAGGCTGGCGTGCGCCATGGCCAGCAGTTGGTCCGACAGGCGCCGGCTGCGCCCAAGCTGGGCGATGATGGCGCGCAAGGTTTCATGAAGGATTTCCGGATCACTTTCGCGTAGCGCGTAGCCGGCCTGGGTCATCATGATGGCCAGCGGCGTGCGCAATTGGTGCGATGCATCTGCCAGGAAGCGGCCCTGTTCGGCCAGCAACTGCCGGTGCTCGGCTATATGAATGTTGACGGCGTCCACCAGCGGGGCCACCTCGTCGGGCACTCCGCTCGCATCCAGAGCGTGCAGGTTGTGCGTGGCGCGCTCACGCAGCGACGCACGCAGGCGCTTGAGAGGCCACAGTGCCCAAGCAATACCCAACCAGACCAACAGCGCAGTCACCGCCAGGGTGCGCAGGTCTTGCAGGAGTTCATGGCGCAGCGAGGCCTGCTGCGCCTCGTCGCGCCGGTCCATACTTTCGGCCGCCTGCACACGCAGGCGGTAGTGCCGGCCCGCGGCATCCTGCAATTCGCGCTGCAACGCGCCCACCCGCACCGGGTAGCCGCGATAGGAGGCGGTGTAGAAAGCGATACGGACCGCGTACGCATTGCCTGAGCCCGGAGGTGCCAAGGCCCGTTCGGCGGCGGGAGGCGCGATAGGCAGGTCGCCTGCCCCCATCAATGTGCGCTGCGCAAGCGGGCCGTTGGCGCCGGGATCGAGTGGGGTCAGACCGACGTGCAGGTGCTTGTGGCGCTCCGGGGTCGACTCGAAGATGGCCTGCACAGCGAGCAGCGCCGCCAGGTCGACCTGACCAGCCGCGTCGAAACGCACGCTGTTGTCGAGCGCGGAGAGTGGCTCCAGCAGCGTTTGGTCGTAAGCACTTTCCAGGGCGTTCATGCGCTCCTGGTGGTCGCCCCAGCTGTCGATCGCCAGCATCAGGGCGACGCCGGGCAGCAACAAGAGCAGCAAGTGCCACCGGATGCCCGACCAGCGGCGCCGTCCCGGCACGCGGTCAATGGGCTGACTTAGGGGCAACATTGGCTGGTGCGATGGCTTCGAGCATGTAGCCCAGGCCGCGCACTGTAACGATGCGAACATCGCTATTGGCCAGCTTGCGCCGCACGCGGTGCAGCACCAACTCAATGGCGTCTGGTCCGGCGTTGCTGTCGTGCGGGAACACCTTGTCGAAGAGTTGGGATTTGCCCACTGGCGTGCCGGCACGCATCAGCAGGGCAGTGAGGGCCGCATGCTCACGCGGCGTGAGCTGCAGCATCGAGTCGCCGAGCGTGAAGGCGTGGCTGTCGTTGTCGTAGGCTAGCGATGCGCATTGCAGTCGCGGATGCGGACGCCCATGGCTGCGGCGGATCAGCGCGGCAAGTCGGGCCTCCAGTTCCTCGATCGCGACCGGTTTGACCAGAAAGTCGTCGGCGCCCAGGTTGAGCCCGCGCACCCGGTCGGATAGCGCGCCTTGGGCCGTCAGCACCAGCACCGGCGTGGTGTCACCCCGGTCGCGCATGTTCGACAGTAGCGTCAGCCCGTGCTTGTCGGGCAAGCCCAGGTCCAGCACCACAGCATCGTAGTCAGTGCCTCCTTCGAGGAAGCCGTCGGCTGTGCGTGCATCAGGTGCATGGTCCGCCACAAACCCACTTTGCTTCAATGCGCGCAACAGCCAGGTGGCCATGTCGAGCTCATCTTCAACCATCAGGATGCGCATGGAGAAAAATCCCGTCCGTTTGCTTATGCCGGTATGCCGAGCTTGACTCTTGACATACCGCGCTCCTGCGCTTCGGTCTTGAACCGGGCGGCGTGTTGAAGCAATGGAAGGGAAGTGGTTCTCGTGTCCATAGTTGTTTTTCACAGGAGGTTCGAAGAATCAGAGCGCGAGGGAGATACGAAATTCAACCTCATCAAGCGAAGTAACGGATAAGCGTCCCAACCGCATGGGGCCAAGTATGCCTCCAAAAATCAGCCTCAAAAACCATGCTAACCCTCAGTCGTGCGATGGTGGGCGCGGTTTGGGCTTGACTTGCGGGCCAGGCCCGGCGCTTTGACACAGTGCAGGGTGTTAAGTTGATATCCGGGCATAAGCTGGCGCCGCGTCTTATCGATGAAAACAGGCGATAGCCTTACGCTGCCATAAATTCAGTCTCCCCCTGATTCAGCCGCATTGAGGGCAATAGCCGAGATCTTTTGCCAGCGCTGGGCTCAAGCTCGTGACGCAAATTCTGGCCTGTCAGCTCTGCTCGCCCCCCGGTACAAGCGGCTGTGGCCAATGGGTAACCGCGGTAGAACAAAGCGATTCCCGATCATTGGTTGATGTACTTTTGCACAATAAGAAATCTATTGAAGCATGAATTTCGAATAAAGTAGATAAATCGCTCAAATCGATTGACACGATTGTTTCGATTTGTTACTCTCGCTGCCAGACATAACTTTCCCGCAGCAGAAGGAGCAGCGAGCATGAACCAATCCCCCGCACCCCAAATCGGTGTCAGCACCGCAGCGCTGGTAGCGCCAATCGCTGCTTCGGTTACCACCATTCAGGAATTTTTGGCCTTCAAACTGGGTAGCGAAGAGTACGGCATCGACATCCTGCGCGTGCAGGAAATCCGTTCCTACGAAGCCCCCACCCGCATGGCCAACACCCCCGCGTTCATCAAGGGTGTGATCAACCTGCGCGGTGTGATCGTGCCCATTCTGGACATGCGCATCAAGTTCAACCTGGAGCAGGCCAATTACGACGGTTTCACCGTGGTCATCGTGCTCAATATTGGCCGGCAGGTGGTGGGCATAGTGGTCGATGGTGTGTCTGACGTGATCACGCTCGCGCCCGAGCAGCTGCATCCGGTGCCTGAGTTTTCGTCGGCCATCGCCAGTGATCACCTGCTGGCCATCGGCTCGGTCGAAAACCGCATGCTGATTTTGCTGGACATCGAAAAACTCATGACCAGCGCCGAGATGGGTCTGGTCGCGCAGACCATTCAATAAACGTTGGCGACAAGAAAACAACATGAACAACCTCAAGATATCCACCCGCCTGATGATCCTGATCGGGATCCTGTCCGTCCTGCTCATTGCCATCGGTAGTATTGGCTTGGTGGGCATCAGCCAGTCCAATGATGCACTCAAGAGGGTATACGAAGACCGTACGGTTGCCTTGGGGCAGCTCTCCGACATTCAGCGCCTGTTGCTGCGCAACCGGCTGCGGCTGGATGCGGCGCTGATTAATCCGACGCCTGAGGTTATCAATAGGACCGTCTCAGAGATCGAAACTGGTGGGACCGAGATCACCAGCCTGTGGACCGCCTACATGGCCACCGAACTGACGCCCGACGAGGCAAAGCTGGCCCAAGGCTTTGCGGATGCACGGACCAGGTTCCTGCAAGAGGGATTGAAGCCGGCGGTGGATGCGCTCAAGGCCGGCAATCTGGATGAAGCCAGGCGCCTGGAAATAGGGCCGGTTTTCAGCTTGTACGAACCCGTTCGCAAAGGCATTGGCGACTTGAGCAAACTACAGCTCAATGTGGCCAAGCAGGAATTCGACACTGCGCTAACCCGCTACAACACGACCCGCATCATCGCCATCAGCGCCATCGTTACCGGCGTGTTGTTTGCGGCGCTGTTTGGCCTGGCCTTGATCCGCGGCATTTCGCGCTCGCTCAAGCAAGCCATTGACGCGTCAAATGCCGTGGCGCAAGGCGACCTGACCCGAGCCATCCGCGTTGACGGAAAGGACGAAGTGGCTATGTTATTGACATCGCTCGCTGCCATGCAGGACAGCCTGGCCAAGGTCGTGACGACCGTCCGTCAAGGCTCCGAAGGCGTGGCCACTGCGAGTGCGCAGATTGCCTCGGGCAATCATGACCTGTCAGCCCGTACCGAGCAGCAGGCCAGTGCGCTGGAACAGACCGCTGCATCGATGGAGGAACTCAGCGCCACCGTCAAGCAAAACGCTGACAGCGCGCGCCAAGCCAATCAACTGGCCCTGAACGCCAGCACCACGGCGGTGCGCGGTGGTGAGGTGGTGGCCCAGGTGGTGGACACCATGAAGGGCATCAACGATTCTTCCAAAAAGATCAGCGACATCATCAGCGTGATTGACGGCATCGCGTTCCAGACCAACATCCTGGCGTTGAACGCGGCGGTGGAGGCGGCCCGTGCTGGTGAGCAAGGCCGCGGCTTTGCCGTAGTGGCCAGCGAGGTGCGCAGTCTGGCCGGGCGCTCGGCAGAGGCGGCCAAGGAGATCAAGAGCCTGATCAACGCCAGTGTGGAGCGGGTCGAGCAAGGCACGGCGCTGGTAGATCAGGCCGGCACCACTATGACCGAGGTGGTGAGCTCTATCCGCCGCGTGACCGACCTGATGGGCGAGATCAGTGCCGCCAGCAATGAGCAAAGCCAGGGTGTAAGCCAGGTCGGTGAAGCCGTCACCCAGATGGACCAGGTGACGCAGCAAAACGCGGCGTTGGTAGAAGAAATGGCGGCCGCCGCCAGCAGCCTGCAGTCGCAGGCGCAAGACCTGGTCGGCACTGTGGCGGTGTTCAAGCTGGGTGACCAGCATGCGAGAGCGGCTGCGCCGGTCGTGAAGCAAGCGACGCGCGCCACTGGGGTCAGCAAACCCGCCTACGCCGGGACGGAACGCCGGGGGCCAAGCCGTACCCCCAGCAAAGCGGCGCGACCGCCAGCCAAACCCGCACCCACACCGACTACCAAGCAGATTGCCCATAGCGGTTCCAGCAAAACTGGGACGGGCGATTGGGAAAGCTTCTAAATCATCAGACAAGACACGAAGGAAAACGCTATGAAACTTACGATCGCAAAGCGGCTGGGTCTGCTCATTACCAGTGCGCTGTTGGGCATTGTCATTCTGGTTGCTGTATTTCTCATTACTGAGAGGACCATGCTCATGGAGGAGCGCCAACTGGGCGTACAACAGGCTGTGGAGACGGCACATGGTTTGATTGCTCATTTCCATGACCAGGTCAACAAAGGGCAGATATCGGAAGAAGAGGCAAAGCAGCGCGCCATAGCGGCCATCAAGGGATTGCGCTACAGCGGCACGGAGTACTTCTTCATTCAAGACCTGCAATTGAAAATGTTGATGCACCCAACCAGTCCGGCTCTTGAAGGTAAGGATGTTTCGAACCTTAAAGACCCAACCGGCAAATACTTTACCGTTGAGATGACCAAGGTCGTGAAGACCAGTGGCGCGGGATTTGTGCTCTATATGTGGCCCAAGCCAGGCAGTCAAACGCCAGTACAAAAGGTGACTTATGTCAAAGGATTTGCGCCTTGGGGTTGGTTCATTGGCTCTGGCGTGTATGTGGACAACGTAGATGCCGTCGTTATCAAGCGGGTTATCAGCGCCACCATTGGTGCCGCCGTCCTTGCCGGAATCTTGCTATTCTTTGGTCTGCTGATCACACGCAGCCTGCTGCGGCAACTGGGCGGTGAGCCCGATATAGCCACCGATATCACGAAGCGCATCGCGCAGGGTGACCTGACCGTGGCTATTGCGCTCAAAAGCAACGATCAATCCAGTTTGCTGTACGCGATTAAGTCCATGCGGGACAGCCTCTCAGGCATCGTGGGACAGGTCCGCACAGGCTCTGAAGGTGTCGCAACCGCCAGCGCC
>JBBQQX010000069.1:0-19692 GCA_038215405.1 Burkholderiales bacterium | reverse complement strand
CGTGCGCCGCAGTCCAGTGGGATTGGTCATGGCGGTATTAGACTAACTGATATGAGTACTCTTGACCCGGATGCCCTGGAATGTCTCGCTGCCATCGTGGAAGAAGGTGGTTTTGAGCGTGCCGCAGTGCGCCTGTCGATCACCCAGTCGGCGGTGTCTCAGCGCTTGCGCTCGCTGGAGGTCCAGGTGGGCGCGGTGCTGATTGTGCGCAGTCGGCCCTTGAAGCCGACGTCGGCCGGGCGCTTGCTGCTCAAGCACGCCCTGCAGACTCGGCTGCTACGGGCTGACCTGGCGCGCGACCTGCAGGAACTGACGCCGGGCGCGGGCGGCGGCGGGGGCGATGTGGAGCGCGTCTCGATTGCCATCAACGCCGACAGCATTGCCACCTGGGCGCTGGGGGCTTTGGGAGACTTGGCGCGCCGCGGCCTCGGGCTGGAGATCATCACCGATGACCAGGACTTCACGATTGAGTGGCTGCGCGAGGGCCGGGTGCTCGGTTGCGTCACCACGCTCAAGCAGGCCTTGCGCAGCTGCAAGATGGTGCCGCTGGGGGCGATGCGCTACCTGGCCGTGGCTGAAGCGGGCTATGCCGCAGAGCATTGCCCGAATGGCTTGTCGCCCCACAATTTTCGCCATGTGCCGTTCATTGCCTTCAACCGCAAGGACGATTTGCAGGGCGAGTTCATCGCCCACGCTTTTCATCTCAAGCACGTGGCGCTGAGCCAGTTGTACGTGCCCAGCTCGCAAGGCCAGATCAGCGCGGTGCTGGCGGGCTGGGGCGTGAGCGTGCTGCCCGAGTTGCAGGTGCTTGAGCAGCTGCGCAGTGGACGGCTGGTGGATGTGGCACCAGGGCATGTGCTGCCGGTCGACTTGTACTGGCATTGCTGGAATCTGGACTCGGTGGTGCTCGATGCGCTGACGGCGGCACTGACGGCCGCCGCGGCCGTGGCCTTGGCGTAACACGCGCCGCGCGCTGCGCCCAAGCGCGGTCTCCGCACCGATTTGCCCTTTCAGACTGCTTGGTAATAAAACAGCCGGCGCATCCAGATTTCGACGCATCTGGATAAAATCCGGGCATGAAACCTGCGACCGTCGTTAAGACTTCATTCAAACAGCAAATGCTCAAGGCCCGCGAAGAGGCCATCATCCAGACCGTGAACCGGCTGCTGGCGGAAAAGGGCTTTGAAGCCATGACGGTCGACGAGGTGGCGCTTCAGGTGGGCATCGCCAAAGCCAGCCTGTACAAACATTTCTCCAGCAAGGAAGAACTGGCCGCAGCCGCCATGGTGCGTGTCATGCGCCGGGCGCAGGACTTCATCAGTGCCTTGCCGCAGCAAGCGCCGCCGCTGCAGAACCTGCGCGACGTGGTGCGCTGGACGCTGCAAGTCAAGCTGGCCGGCGACATGCCGTCCTTGCCCAGCCAGAACTCAACGCTGCGCGCCACGTTGATCGGCAACATGGACTACATGGATGGTTTGATGGAGGTGAGCGACCGCCTGGGTGCGTGGATCGAGGCCGCGCAAGCCGACGGGGCGCTCAACCCGGCGTTGCCGGCGGTTGCCATTTTGTATACCTTCTTCGCCCGTGCCTGCGACCCGGTGCTGGAGTTCCTGAAGATGGGCGGCCTGTACCAGGACGAGCAAATCGTGACGATGGTGCTTAGCACCTGTTTTGAGGGCCTGAATGCCCGCTAGCCCGCGTGGAATAAGCTTATACAGCTATTAAATTAATAGTATCTTGCCGGCCCCTGGCAAGCCGCTCAGCGCACCAGCAGTACCGGCACCTTGCAGTGCGCCAGCACCTCGGTGGCCGCCGAGCCCATCACCAGGTTGACCAGCGTGCCGTGGCCACGCGATCCCATGATGATCATGTCGAACTTGCCGCTTTCTGCGAACTGGGCAATGGTCTCGCCGGAGTGGCCGATCTTCCAGGCGCTTTTTGCGTCGATGCCATGGCGCAGCAAAAACTTGGTGACCGGCGCGAGCACTTTTTCGGCCTCATCCAGATAGTATTCGTCCATGATTCGCTTGCCCACGGTCGCGCGCGCGCGCGCCGGGACCACGGGCTGGACCGTGAATACGAAGTACTCGTTACCCGTACTGAACACCTCATCATGCGTGGTCAGGTAAGCCAGCATCTTCTTGGTGTAGGGGCTGCCGTCAACGGCTAGAAGGATTTTCATGCAAAGACTCCTTGGGGTAAGCGATGGGACCGAGTGTAGGCACGGCTTGGGTCGGGGCAGCTGTCCAATATCAAGGATTGATGCGCATTGGCAGGAAGAAAAGCGGCGTGCGCAGCAGCGCTAGAACCGGGCGTCCAGCCACTGTTTCAGTGCTGCATAAACGGCTGCGGACTCGGGCTCGTTGAAGATTTCGTGGTACAGCGTCTCGAAACAATGGGCTTCGAGCACCGACTTGGGTGCCGCCGCCGCAAAGGCGCGACTGCCGGCCGGGTTGACGAGGCGGTCGGCCCCGGCATACAGCAGCAGCGTGGGCACCGTCCAAGTGGGCGCTTGCGCCACCATGGCGGGGCCGCCCTCGGCAATGAAGCGCGCCAGGCGCGCCGATATGCGGTCGTGCACCAGCTTGTCGGCGCAATAAGCCGCCACGACCGCCGGATCATGCGAGATCAGCGCCGGATCCAGGCCATTGCCGACGCGCAAATTGGGCGCAATCTTGGGCAGCACGGCCAGCAGCAATTTCTGCACCGCATTGAGGCCGGGATCGAGCGCTGGCGAGGACAAAACCAGCGCCTGCACCGGCCGCACACCCAAGGCCACAAAGCGCGCAGCCACCAGGCCGCCCATGCTGTGCCCGAGCAGGATCAGCGGTGTCTGCGGCGCCATGCGCGCGCGCGTGCTGTCCACGATGTCGGCCAGATCGTCCAGCAAACGGGTGTCGGTGGGCAGGCCCCCGCGCGGTCCACCCGACTCGCCATGCCCATATTGATCGTAGCCGCGCACCGCAAAGCCCCAGTTGTTGAGTTCCCAGGCCAGGTGGTCGTAACGCCCGACGTGTTCGCCCAAGCCGTGCACCAGCAGGACCACACCACGCAGGGCCTGGCCCGGCGCCATGGGCCAGTCCTGCACCGCCAGGTTGTCGCCGTCCATCGCGACAAAGGTGGACAGAGTGCTGTCGCTCATCATGGCACCTGAGCAATCACCTGAGCCACAGCGGCGGTCAGTTTTTTGGCATAAGGCACATGCAGGAACTCATTCGGACCGTGCGCATTGCTCTTGGGGCCGAGCACGCCGCAGACCATCATTTGCGCCTTCGGGAAACCGGTGGACAGCATGTTCATGAGCGGAATCGTGCCGCCCTGGCCGATGTAGCCGCAGGGTGCACCAAAGTAATCTTGCGATGCCGCGTTCAAGGCCTGCTCAAACCACGGCGCGGTGCTGGGCGCGTTCCAGCCGGTGGCGCCGGCGCCGCCTTCAAAGCTCACTTTGGCGTTGTACGGCGCGTTGTCTTCCAGCAGCGCCTTGAGCTGTTGCAACGCGGGTCCCGCGTCCACCAACGGCGGCAGGCGCAGGCTGAGCTTGAAGGCGGTAAAGGGACGCAGCACGTTGCCCGCGTTCTGCAGATCCGGCAGGCCTTGGGCGCCCGTGACGCTGAGCGTGGGCGCCCAGGTGCGGCTCAACAGGGCTTGCAGCGGGTCGGTGCTGGTGGGCAGCATGGTCTGGCTGGCGCCACCGCAGTCGGCGTGCGCCCAGGGGAAGCGCTTGTACAGCTCCTCACCCAGAATGGCGGCGGTGGCCTGGGCTTGGCGCAACCTGTCAGCCGGAACTTCGCAATGAAATTGCGCAGGCAGCAGGCGACCGCTGGCGCTGTCTTCGAGCCGGTCGAGCAAATGGCGCAGGATCCGAAAGCTCGACGGCACCAGGCCACTGGCATCGCCCGAGTGCACGCCCTCGGTCAGCACCTCCACCTTGAGCGTGCCGCTGGCCATGCCACGCAGGCTGCTGGTGAGCCAGAGCTGGTCGTAATTGCCCGCGCCCGAGTCCAGGCAGATCACCAGCGCCACATCGCCCAGCCGCTGGCGCAGCGCGTCGATGTAGGGCAGCAGGTCGTAGGAGCCGCTTTCTTCGCAGGTTTCCACCAGCCCCACGATGCGAAGGTGGGCCGCGCCTTGGGCCTTGAGCGCCTGGATCGCGGTGATGGCCGCATAAATGGCGTAACCATCGTCGGCGCCGCCGCGCCCATAAAGTTTGCCGTTCTCGTACTTGGGCGTCCACGGCCCCAAATCGCTGCGCCAGCCGGTGAATTCGGGCTGTTTGTCCAGGTGGCCGTACATCAGCACGGTCTGGCTGGACGCAGCCTGATTGGCGCGGCCAGTGCAGGCGGCCACTTCAAAAAACAGCACGGGCGTGCGACCGGGCAGGCGGATGACCTCGAGTTTCAAACCGGCCACTTTCTGCGCCTCGACCCATTGCGCGGCGTTGCGCACCACCGTGTCAATAAAACCGTGCTGCGCCCAGTCCGGATCGAACATCGGTGACTTGGCGGGAATCGCGATGTAGTCGCTGAGCTGGGCCACGAGGTCATCGTCCCAGGCTTGACTGACTTCGCTGAGCACCTGGCTGGGATTCAGCGTTGATGCGGGAAGGCGTGCATTCATACAAAATTCCTTGTGAGGTTTGCCGTCAATGCCGGTGATCATGCCACGGCGCGCGCCGGCTGGTGAGCCTGGCGCAGTCGCTACAGCCAGTGTTTGCGCCAGCCCAGTCCGTCGCTGGTGCCGCCGACCTGGGCGCCCAAACGCGGGCGGTATTCGCAACCGACCCAGCCGCTATAGCCCAGTTCGTCAATCAAGGTCAGCAGATAGGGGTAGTTCAGCTCGCCGCCGTCAGGCTCATGGCGATCGGGCACGCCCGCGATCTGGATGTGGCCGACGCGATCGCCGACCAAGTAGAGACGCAGCTTGGTGGCTATATCGCCCTCACTGATCTGGCAGTGGTAGAGGTCCATCTGCACTTGCAGGTGGGGGCTGTCGACGGCCTCCAGGAGCGCATGCGCCTGGGCTTGGCGTTGCAAAAAATAGCCCGGCATATCGCGCGGGTTAATCGGCTCGATCATCAGCTTCACGCCTTGCTTTGCTGCTTGCCCGCAGGCCCAGCGCAGATTGTTGGCCACATCATCGAGCAGCGATTCACGCGCCACGCCCGCCGGCACTCGCCCGGCCATGACATGAACGCGCGGGCACTGCAGCGCACCGGCGTAGCTAAGGGCCAGTTGCAGTCCGACACGAAATTCAGCCCGGCGCCCGGCCAGGCAGAGCAAGCCGCGTTCGCCGGCGTCCCAGGCCGCATTCACGGCTGCCAGATCGCCGCCAGCAGGCGGCGCATTGAACAGAACTTGCTGCAAGCCGTTGTGTTTGAGGCGAGCCGCCAGTTCATGCGGGGCCCAGGCGTAAGGAAACAAATATTCCACCGCGCCAAAGCCATCACGCGCCGCCGCTTCAAATCGGTCCAGAAACGCCAGCTCGGGATACAAAAAGCTCAGGTTGGCGGCAAAACGAGGCATGGGCAGGCGCGGCAGTGGTTGAAAACGGAAAGTGTCGCACAGGCAGTGGGATCGTTGGCTTCTGGCATTCTATTGACAAAATCAGCGTCTAGCCCCCGTCATCATTGCGCTAGCAGCTATTTAATTAATAGCACATGGTCGTCGCCAGGCGGGCCTGCAGGCGTCGGGCAGGTGGCGCGGGACGGCCCCGGCGCCGAGCCCGCTGTCAGGTGGTGGGCAAGGCGGGGTAATCGGTGTAGCCCTTGGCTCCGCCGCCGTAGAAAGTGCTGCTGTCACAGTCGTTGAACGGGCCGCCGCGGCGCAGACGCGCCACCAGATCGGGGTTGGCGATGAAAGGCCGGCCAAAAGCCACCAGGTCCGCGCCCGCCGCAACGGCCGCTTGCGCCAGTTCCAGGTCCAGGCCGTTGTTGACCATCCAGGCGCCTTTGCCCCCGGCGTTCCGGTAGGCCCGGCGCAGGCCGTTGTAGTCAAACGGGCGGTCCGGTAAAACGCGCGCGCCGCCCGTGGCGCCTTCAATGATGTGCACGTAGGCCAGCTTGAAGGTGGCCAGTTCGCGCACCACATAGTCAAACAAGGGCTGCGGGTCGGGGTCAAAGGCGTCGTTGGCCGGGGTCACGGGCGACAGGCGAATGCCGACGCGCCCCCCGCCCACGGCCGCGCTCACCGCCTGCACCACTTCGAGCAGAAAGCGGGCGCGGTTTTCGATGCTGCCGCCGTAGTCGTCACGGCGCAGGTTGGAGCCCGCTTTCAGAAACTGGTCGAGCAGATAGCCATTGGCGGCGTGAATCTCGACCCCGTCAAAGCCGGCGGTCTGCACCGCGTTGCGGGCGGCTGCCTGGTAGGTGTGCACGATGTCAGGCAGCTCATAGGCCTGCAGCGCGCGCGGCTCCGAGGTGGGCACAAAGACCGGCACGCCGTCCTGCAGCAACACGGTCCTGGTGTCGGCAGCGATCGCCGACGGCGCCACCGGCTGGCCGCCCTCGGGCTGCAGGCTGGTGTGCGACACCCGGCCCACATGCCAGAGCTGTACCACGATTTTGCCGCCGGCCGCATGCACGCTGTGGGTGACGTGTTTCCAGCCCTCCAACTGCTCCGAGCCATACAGGCCGGGCACATCGGCATAGCCCTGGCCCTGGTGGCTGATGGCGGTGGCCTCCGTGATGATCAGGCCGGCGCTGGCGCGCTGGGTGTAGTACTGGGCCATGAGTGGCGTAGGAACGGCATCGGCGGCGCGGTTGCGCGTGAGTGGCGCCATCACGACGCGGTTGGCGAGCAGCAGGTCACCGGCCTGGACCGGGTCAAACAGGGTGGCATTGCGGTACGGCATATAAAGCAATCATGGTTAGCGGGTTAAGTGAAATAGCTGGCGCAAAGGCGCGACATCAAAGTGGCCAAATGCACGACTTTATCTTGACAGCTTGTAGACCGAGGTGCCGGCCAGAAGATTGGGCAGCCGGCGCACCACCTGGCCGTTTTGCAGGCCGAAACTGTCGAGCACGGTCAAGCCATTGCGGCCAGCCAGAATGCCGAAATCAGCATGGGTGCCGACGCGGATATTGGGCGTGTCAAACCACTGGTAGGGCAGGCGCCGCGTCACCGGCATGCGCCCGCTCAGAATGCTCAGGCGGTTCGGCCAGTGCGCAAAATTGGGGAAAGCCACAATCCCGAAACGCCCGACGCGCACGGTCTCGCGCAGCATCACCTCGGCGTTGCGCAGGTGCTGCAAGGTGTCAATCTGCAGCACAACGTCAAACGAAGCGTCTTCAAACAGCGACAGCCCCTCGTCCAGGTTGAGCTGGATCACATTGACCCCACGCTTGACGCAAGCCAGCACATTGGCGTCATCAATCTCGATGCCGTAGCCGCTGCAGCCGCGTGTGCTCTGCAAGTGCGCCAGCATGGCGCCGTCGCCACAACCCAGGTCGAGCACGCGGGCACCTTCGGGCACCAGCCGGGCCAGCGCGTCCATGGTTTGCAGGTCGCTCATGGTGCTACCTCAACACGATCAAAATAAGAGCGTATGACGCTTGTGTAGCGCGGGTCATCGAGCAAAAAGGCATCATGACCATGGGGCGCATTGATTTCGGCGTAGCTCACATCAACCCGGTTGTGCAACAGCGCCTTGACGATCTCGCGGCTGCGCTTGGGCGCAAAACGCCAGTCGGTGGTGAAGCTCACCAGCAGGAATTTGCAGCGCGCGCGCGCCAGCGCGTGGCTCAGGTCGCCGCCATAGGTGCGGGCCGGGTCAAAGTAGTCGAGCGCGCGAGTGATCAGCAGGTAGGTGTTGGCGTCAAAGTACTCGGCAAACTTGTCGCCCTGGTAGCGCAGGTAGCTCTCGATCTTGAACTCCGCTTCCAGCGTGCTGAACAGATAGTCGTCGGCGCCGCCTCTTTGGCTGGCGGCGATCAGCTGGCGGCCAAACTTCTCATTCATCACGTCATCGCTGAGGTAGGTGATGTGGCCGATCATGCGGGCAATGCGCAGGCCGCGCTTCGGGACCGTGCCGTGCGCGTAAAAATGCCCGCCATGAAAGTCGGGGTCGGTCGCGATCGCCCGGCGCGCGACCTCGTTGAAGGCGATGTTCTCGGCCGTCAGGTTCGGGGCGCTGGCAATCACCACCGCGTGCCGCACGCGCTCGGGGTATTGCAGCGCCCAGCTTAGCGCCTGCATGCCACCCAAGGAGCCACCCATCACGGCGGCGAGCGTCTGGATGCCCAGGGCGTCGAGCAGGCGGGCTTGCGCGTTGACCCAGTCCTCGACCGTGACCACCGGAAAATCCGCACCGTAGACCCGGCCGGTGTCGGGGTTGGTGTGCATCGGGCCGGTCGAGCCAAAGCACGAGCCCAGGTTGTTGACGCCGATGACAAAGAACTTGTCGGTGTCAAGCGGCTTGCCCGGGCCGATCATGTTGTCCCACCAGCCCTCGGACTTGTCCTGACCCAAGTAGCGGCCAGCCACATGGTGCGAGGCGTTCAGGGCGTGGCAGATCAGCACGGCGTTGGACCTGGCGGCGTTGAGCTCGCCGTAGGTTTCAAAACTCAGGGCGTAGTCACGCAGCGAGGCACCACTTTGCAGGGGCAAGATGGCATCGAACTGCATGGATTGGGGGGTAACGATCATTTTCATCAATGGGGAAGGGCCAAGTGCGCATCGCATAACTTTAGGCTATGCCGCATCTTAATCAGTTGGCGCCACGTCTGGCTCCAGCGTTGCCAATTGCTGCGCCACCCAGGGCCGCACCTCGGCATAAGGGTAGTGCTCCAGCGCGGCAAAGCCGGGCAGGCTGCGCGCCTTGAGTTGGCTCAAGAGCGGCGCGGCCACGCCGCACAAGAAACGCGTCAGACTGTCGGCGCTCATCGGGCTGGGGCTAAGTGCACGGTGGCGAGCCATCAAGTCGCCACACAAGGCCCGAAATTTCTGCCCGGCCAGCGCTGCCCGTGGCGCGGGTTCTGGCAAGCGCGCCACCTGGCCGTGGCAGACCGAACAATGCCCGCATTGCAGCGGCGCGGCGTTGTCGCCAAAGTAAGCGGCAAGGTGCTGGCTCAGGCATTGCTCGCTGGCGAAAAAAGCCAGCATGGCGTGGATGCGTGCAATTTCACTGACCTCCTTGGCCTGAAAATACGCTGCCAGCTCCCCGCTCAGCGTTTGCGCATCAAAGCCCGGCGCCAGCACCGTATAGACCTCGGTCATTTGCTTGGCCTCAAGCTCGATCCAGCCTTGGGTTGCCAGATAGTCCAGCGCCGTGACCACCCGGCTGTGTTCGGCCGGGTAGGTCTGGTACAGCGTGTCAAAGTCCAGCGTGCACCAGGTGCGTGCCTGTTTGGCGCAGCGCAGGATGGCCTGCACAAATTGCTGGCGCTCGCCTTTGAGATGCGCCAGCAGCGCCTCGGGCTCAATCAGGTATTTGAACCGGTACTCGGCAAAATAGGCGTAGCGCGCGGCCAGGACGCCGCGCAACTCCAGTTGCACCAGCAGGGTTTTCAAAGGCAACAGGCGAATGTTGCTTTGCTCTGACAGGGTGTTGAGCGTCAGTTCCCAATTTTTGCCTGGCGCCACGGCCTCAATCTCATCGAGCACCCAGCGGATGCCCGCAGCTTCGGGCGTGTCGCCATAAACAAAGTTCTCCAGCACCTGCAGGCTGTCGCGGTTGGCCAGCGCCAGACAGTCGGACGGCAGGCCGTCGCGGCCGGCACGACCAATCTCCTGGCTGTAGCCCTCAATCGATTTCGGCAGGTCAAAGTGCACCACGTTGCGGATGTCGCTTTTGTCAATGCCCATGCCAAAGGCGATGGTGGCGACGATGCAGTTGATGCTGCCGGCCATGAACTGTTTCTGAATGGACTCACGCTGCTCATGCACCATGCCCGCGTGGTAGGCCTGGGCGTCCAGGCCGTGCAGGCGCAGTTGCTGCGCCACCTGCTCGGCGGTCTTTTGCAGCGTCACATAGACAATGCTAGGCTGCTGTGCGCGCTTGGAGAGCCACTCGATCAGCCGCTGCAGCTTGTAGTGACCACTGACCGGCTCCACCCGTAAATGGAGGTTGGCGCGGTAGAAGCCGGTGCAGACCATATCAGAGGGGGCAATCGCAAATTTGGCTTGCATGTCGGCCACCACCGCCGGCGTCGCCGTGGCGGTCAGCAACAGGGTTTGGGGGATAGAAAACTGGCGCTGGTAGTCGGGCAGCTTGAGGTAGTCCGGCCGGAAGTTATGGCCCCACTCCGAAATGCAATGGGCCTCGTCGATGACCAGCAGCGAGATCGGGATTTGCGCGATGAAGTTGCGAAACCGCTCGTTCTTGAGCCGCTCCACCGAGATCATCAAAATTTTGAGCTGACCGGCGCGGGCTTGCGCCATTACCGCCTGTGTCTGCTCGCGGCTTTGCGCCGAGTCAATGCTGGCCGCGGCGATGCCGTGGCGCGTCAGGTAGGCCAACTGGTCCTGCATCAACGCCAGCAGGGGCGAGACCACCAGCGTCAGGTGCGGCAGCAACAGCGCGGGCAACTGGTAACACAGCGATTTTCCCGAGCCGGTCGGAAAAATAGCGGCGGCGGAACGGCCCGCCAGCACGGCGCTGATCACGGCCTCTTGGCCGGGGCGCAGCTGCGGGTAGCCAAAAATGCTCTCTAAGGTTTGCTGCATGCGGAATGTCAGTGGGCTGGAGGGGTCATTCAAGGCGCTGACCTCTGGTTTGCTGACGATAACATCTCACAGTGCTGCCGTGCGCTTGCTTGCGGCTTGTCAAAGCTCTATTCTTCATGCTGCGTAGCCTCACCCCGCTGGACCTAGCTGCAAATGGAGAAAACACGATGAAACGCAAAGCGCCTTTGATACCTGCTGTCAACCAAGCCCCTGACGCGCAACAAGACTCGGACGCCGACGACGAGATGGAGCGGATCACGGCGCGGCCGGACGGCTATTACTGGCAAGCCCTGGCTGCCAAGCAGGAGGTTGGACCGTTCGAGAGCCGGGAACTTGCCCAAGCCGACCGGGACGCCTCTGATGAGCAGGACTTGGGGCCGGGCGAAATACTGCAGGAGGTCGAAGAAGAGCTTGGCATCGCCAGCTGGATCGACCCTGAAACCGGTGAGCCCGCCGAGGGGCAGTCGCGGCCACGGTTGGAGGAGTGACGTTGTCACGCGCCCCTGCGTCGCCGTTACCGAGGCACGGCTTTCAATATGCTATGTTTATAGTAGCGTACTGGTAATAGTGGACGCGGGCTGGAAGCGAATTTGATCTAAATTATTCGTCTCAGCTCCCGAGCCCTCCTTTCAGCCGCCACTGCTTGACCAGAGCATAGATCGCCGGAATCACCGCCGGCGTCAGCACCGACGGAGATCACGCCACCGACCACCGGTGCGGCGATGCGGCTCATCACTTGATTGCCATTAGCCCAGGTGCGAGATCTGGATAGCCCCCCAATGTCGCTCTAGATACTCAGCCACAAGGCGGCGGTGGCAGTAGTGTGGTTTGTCTTCACTACATAGCAAGCAGCCATCCAATACCAATTCCTTGGACACAGATTGTTCAATCTGGCGTTTTTCCATCAAATCAAGAAATCGATTTTCGTAAGTTGCCCAATCACCACGAAACTTCTTGTATTGATCCAGCATCTCTTTCGTTGGAGCGAGTTCCGGCAAGTGCACATAGTCCATGTCACATACGTTTTTGAGGAAATAGGCCAGATCATTCCGCTTTGCAAACCCAGCAAGTTGCGAAACATTGTTCAGCCGAACGTCTACCACGCGCTTGGCGCCTGACTCTCGCAAGATCTCAAAAAACTGTTGCGCGCTCTTCTTGGTGAATCCGATCGTAAATATCTTCACTCTACATCCCCAATGACGTCCTCGGCCTGCTTTTCAACGCTGTACGCTACGCGTCGCTCCTGTCTTGCCAATGCCTCTTTTAGTAACTCGTCCGCGGTTCGAAAGAGGTCCTCGCGCGGTACTCTGGTCATGGCAAGCAATCGAGTCATTGCTTCATCGTAAAGCTCAATGTCACCATTTGCCAGAATATGCGCAACATTCACACCTCGGTCCTTCAGAGCCTTGCCCACCAGTAACGTGCGGTGGCAATCTAGCGGCTCCTTCTCAGCACACATCAAAGCAATCCTGTACTTGTGTGCTCCCGCCATCACACGATCTAGGCCGGCCTTGAACAAAGCCGTCTTAGCCAGCCGCCCATATTGCACTTGCCCACGCTCGTAACAGCTTGGTTCATCTGACCGTGCACCCAACTCTTTTCCAACAAACACATAGGCAATGCCACGGACGCGCAACGATTCCTTAAGTGACCCCCTGTTGAATTGGGGGTTGTATCTGCTGAATGGTTGTGACCGCACATCGGCAATTGCAGTCACATCAACAGCCTGGAGAATTTCCAAAAAGCGCTCGATTGAATGATTTGAATGCCCAACTGTGTAAACCGTCGTTTCTAATCTCATTTTCATTGCTCAAGCAGAGACGCCTGGATTGCCGCAACAACGACGCTCAAACCATGCGCGCGTTCGCCATCACAAAGTCGGCGATGGCTTGAATGTTGTCAAGCCGCAGCCATGGCAAAGGTACATCATTCGCTGGTAGCGCACCCTCGGCGGCTGGCCCGTCTGATGCAATGCCGATGATGCCGGGCCAATTTGGCCATAACAGCGTTCGATCGAGTTGCGATCTCCAGACTTCCAGCTTTGGAAAGTTCCCATCCTTGAAGCCTTCAATCAAGACCATGTCGCAACGTTGCAGGCGTTCGAGCAGGTAGTCCAGCGGTGGCTCGTCTTCAGCGCGAAGCTCGTGCATGAGTGCCCAACGCTCATTGCCCAGCAAAAGTACTTCTTTGCAACCCGATTCGCGCAGGCGGTATGAGTCTTTGCCGGGGCGGTCAATGTCGATGTTCTTGTGACTGTGCTTGATGAGCGACACCACCAAGCCGCGCGAAGATATCTCTGGTACCAGCCGCTCCAGCAGCGTTGTTTTGCCCATGCCGGAATGACCGGCAATGCCAAAAAGTTTCATGCTATTGTTCCTTTTGTGTGGTTTCTAGCTGGAAGCGGCCTGCTTGCGTTGCACATCCGTCCAAAGCACAGCCAAGCTTGCCATGACATCGGGAAGTCGCTGTTCCAACTCGGCCAACAAGATGTCAATTTGTGCATGTTGCCCATCCACAACAGTCGCTTCAAGCGTGGCAGCCATGTCCGCCAGTGAGCGCAGACCGACGGTGGAGGCCGAACTTTTCATGCGGTGTACCGTGCGCACCAACAGCTTGTTGTCGCCGTCGGCAAACGCCTGCCTGGCCAGCGCCAAGGTAGCGGGAATGGTGTCATTGAACAGATCGACGATCTGTTGCGTGGTCGCCAGGCCAAGCTCTGCCGCATGCTGTGTCAGCGATGCGCCATCCACGCTCGGGGCAAGCGCCATGTCATAGGGCCGTGATGGCATCGGGGCGCCAGCGTCACTGGCAACCGGTGTCCTTGCCCGCAAAGCGGCTTCAATCCCTGCCAGCAGGCGCTCTGGGCTGTAAGGCTTGCCTAAAAATGCATTGGCCCCAACGTCGAGACTGTCCTCAATATCATGCTTGGTGACCAAGGCCGAAACAACCAGTACCGGCGTTCTTGCAATGTTCGGGCTGTTGTGTCCACGAATCTGACGAATGGTCTCCAGACCACTCAGGTCAGGCAGGTTCAGATCCATCAGGATCACGTCAAAACCCTGGTGATCCAGCAGCGTCAATGCGCGCTCGCCAGATATGACTGCGCTCACATGGTGTCCGGCCTTTTCCAGCAGCCCACAAGCCACGACACGGTTGATCTCATCGTCCTCAACCACCAGAATATTCAGATTACCATGATGAACTTCGGGGGTGGGCAGATGCGTTTGCGCGGTGCACTCTGACCACGCCAGGGGCACTTTGAACCAGAAGTTGCTCCCCTGATTGACCTTGCTCTCGAAACCAATGTCACCGCCAAGAGCCGTCACCAGCTTGCGGCAAATGGCCAGGCCCAAGCCGGTTCCGCCAAACCGTCGCGACACGGATCGGTCGGCCTGTACAAAGGCACCAAAAAGGTCTATTTTTCCACTTTCTGAGATGCCGATACCGCTGTCGATGACCGAAAACCTCAACCACTTCGTTGACCTGGTGGCGTGTATTTCTATGTGGCCAGACGCGGTGAATTTCACCGAGTTGCTGACCAGGTTCAGCAGAATCTGGCGCAGTTTGTTGAAGTCTCCCTTAACCTTGCCCTGGAGATCCCTGGCAACATCGGTCGTCAAGGCTAGACCCTTGTTCGATGCTGCTGGCACCATGAGTGTCATGACATCGCCCACCAGGCTGTCCACGCTGAACTCAATGTTCTCCACTTCCAGAACGCCAGCTTCGATCTTGGAATAGTCCAGGATGTCTGCGATCAACGAGGCGAGGATTTCACCCGAGGTGGAGATCGTATTGACATAGCCGGTCTGCCGGCCGTCAAGCGTGGTTCCGCGCAACAATGCCGTCATTCCAATGATGCCGTTGATCGGCGTGCGGATCTCGTGGCTCATGGATGCCAAAAACGCCGATTTCGTCAGGTTGGCTTGCTCGGCCTGCTGCAAGGCGAGTTTGTAGTCTGTGACATCGTTAAAGATCAGCACGGTCCCTGCGAACTTTTCGCTCACGTCGAGCATGGTCTGGGTTTTGATTTCAAAACAGCGCAGCCCCATGGTGGTGTTGAGCAAGTGTTCGGCGCTTTGACCGGCCAGACTTTCCAGAGCACTTTCGAGCAACGGAAGGTGAATGACACCGTAATATCCGGCACCAGGTACGGCAGAACCGCCAAAGAGCTCCGCCGCCGCACGATTGGTGTTGTCAATTTGCCCCGATGTGTTCAGCAAAACAACCGGGTCTTTCAGACTTTCAAAAATCGTCAGGTACTTGTTTTTTTCGTGCGTCAGCGCACGGTTTTTCTCTCTCGCCTCCTGGACCAGTTCACTTTCGCTTTGCGAAGCCCATTCACTGCAAAACCCGATTTCTACACGGTCAAAGAAACGGTTCACAAATTCCAGGTAGCGCGGCACACGTTCCGGGGGCAATTCGCCAACGTCTATCAAATCGAGGTAAGACTGGCGGTAATACTTCATCAAACCCATGAACAGTCCAAGCGTGATGCCACGCGAACGATGCCTGCGCGCGGCTTCAATGCCGAAGGCCGTGATAGATTCCTCGGCATAGTCGCCTGCTATCAACTGCGGCGGCTCATCGTATTGGTTCAACGCCTTGATCAGTGGACCCGACAAGCCGCAGATCGAGGCCCGCCAGGCTTCGGCCAACGTAGAAGTAAAGGGCGTGTAACCATATTGCTTGGCGTAGCCAATGGTCTTGTCAACCAGCCAATCTTCCCGCCGGGAGATAAGGTCGATCAGTTGTTGCATGACATCCTATGGAAAAAAACCAGTGACCATTGTCAGGGTCACTGGTTCAAACAATCAAGGGCAATCCGTCCGCTGGCGAAGCCTTGCGCGGCCACCTGTCCCGGCCGCGCGCTTGTCAGGGGCGATCACTCAGCCGCTTTGGGGGCCAGAAATACCATGGTTTTGGGCGCAGCGCCCTTGTATTTTTCAACGTTACCTACCGCGGTGTGGCCACAGTTTCCTTGACCTAGTTTCGAGGTACCCATGTCAACCGTCAGCACATTGACATCGCCATAACGGTCCAGGCTTCCTGGCTTGCCTGGCTCGGCGGGGTCATACCAGCCGCCTTCGCTGACGCGAATCACTCCGGGGCGGATGGCATTGGTCACATTGGCCCCAGCCAGTATCTGGCCACGGTCATTGAACACCCGCACCACATCGCCTGTTCTGATCCCTCGCGCTTTGGCATCGTCGGTATTGATCATGCAGGGTTCACGCCCGGCGATCGCATAGCTGTCGCGCATGACTGTGCCGCACAGCTGAGAGTGCAAACGTCCCTTTGAATGGCTGCTGGCAATATGCAAGGGGTGCTTGGTCTTCGGCCCGCCGAGTCTTTCCACGGGTTCCATCCACGTGGGGTGAGGCGGACAATCGTCGTAGGCCATTTTTTCAATGTTCTTCGAGTAGATTTCAATCTTGCCGCTGGGTGTTCCCAGTGGGTTGAGCAAGGGATCTTCCCGGAACTTGGCATGGCGAACGAAGGCTTTGGCGGCTGCGGGAATGGCAAACTCCACAACACCTGCTCCGTTCCAGAAGGCGTCAAAAGCGGGCATGTCAATTTTCTTTGTTTTGGCTTGAGTCAGCGCCGCGTTGTAGAACGAGCGTATCCAGTCCATCTCTGACTTGCCTTCGGTAAACTCTTTTTCCTTGCCCAGGCGTTTGGCAATGGCGGCAAAAATGTCGTAATCGCTGCGGGCTTCGAACATCGGCTCCACCACTTTTTTCATGGCCAATATGGCTCGCGAAGAGTAGTCGCCGACATGTTCAATGTCATTTCGTTCATACGATGTTGTTACAGGCAAAACGATGTCTGCATGGCGAGCGGTAGCAGTCCACTGGAAGTCCTGAACAATGAAGGTCTCTAGTTTCTGGAACGCTTTGACCATGCGGTTTCGGTCTTGGTGGTGCGCAAATGGGTTGCCACCGACCCAATAAGCCATCTTGACATCCGGGTAGTTCGCACGTTTGCCGTTGAAGTCAAAAGGTTTGCCTGGGTTGAGGAGCATATCAACAACGCGTGCCACCGGAATCGATGCTGCGCCTGCTGTCGACAGCCATGCTGCACCGGCTACGGCCTTACCACCGTCGGTGATGCCAGGCATGACAGGACTATCGGCGCTGGGGGCGCCGCCATTGGCATAGTGGTAGCTCAGTCCGAAGCCGCCACCAGGCAAGCCAATTTGGCCCAGCATCGAGGCCAGGGTAACGAGCATCCAGTGCGCTTGTTCACCATGGTGTTGCCGTTGCATCGACCAGCCACTGGCCAGCATGGTACGATTTTTAGCGAACTTGCGCGCCAGTTCTTTCAGGGTTGCAGCTGGTATGCCGCAGATGACGGCGGCCCATTCAGCGGTCTTGGGCGTTTTGTCGGTCTCACCCATCAGATATGGCAGGAATTTGTCAAACCCTGTGGTGTAGGATGCCAGGAACTTGGTGTCATGCAGTTTTTCAGCGACCAGTGTGTGGGCAATACCCAGCATCATGGCAACGTCTGTCTGGGGCTTGGGTGCCAGCCATTCGGCGTTGAGGTAAGTGCAGGTTTCAGTCTTTTCAGGGTCGATGCAAATGACTTTTTTGCCAGCTGCCTTGAGCGCTTTCAGCCCCGCATAAGCATCGTGATCGGCAATCGTCCAGGCGATCTGGTTCGTCAGCATGGGGTTGGCACCCCAGAACACCACCAGTTCTGATTTTTCAACCACCACCGGCCACACAGTTTGCTGTTCGTACACCTCAAGTGTTCCCACCACATGGGGCATGATGACTTGGGAGGCTCCGGTAGAGTAGTCGCCAGTGTGATTCACAAAACCGCCCTTGAGGTTCATCAGCCGACTCAGCAAGGTCCGGCAATTGTGCAACTTGCCGGGGCTCTTCCAGCCATAGGAACCCGCAAACGTCGCCGCTGGTCCGTGAGTTTTTTCAACTCGCCTCAGTTCTTTGGCGACGAGGTCAAGCGCCTGGTCCCAGCTGACGCGTACGAAGTCGCCGGTACCGCGACTGGCCGGATCAGCGCCGGGGCCTTTTTCAAGGAAGGCGCGCCGCACCATCGGGTACTTGATGCGCGTCGCGGAGTAAATTGAATCAATGACACCTTTAAGTTGGGGGCTTGGGAAAAGATCTTTTTCCCAGGGGGTGTAACCCACCACGCGGCCGCCCTCGACTTTGGCCCGGAAGGCACCCCAGTGCGATCCGGTCAGCACTGACCCGGGCGGCGACACTGCCGCAGCGGCACCAAACGATAGCAACGGCGAACCCATCATGCCCACGGCACCAGCGGCACCTGTGGTCTCGAGAAAGTTGCGACGCGAGAAACCCGACCGGGTTTTGGTGGTTGTTGAGTCTGACATTTTGTGTTCCTTTTCAACTTGGTTTTTTCTGGGTACCGCCAGCAGGGTGCTCAAACAACAACAGGGGCGGCGACCTGTTGCAATTAGTCTAGGGTTCTCAAGTGAACAGGGTTACGGCTGCGCGTAATCGCAACACAAACAGCCTGTTAACGAGATGTAAACATGGGTTCAGATCGACGGATCAGGCTTCTTCAAGCAGATAGGCGTGATCCTGTTCCAGCACGGCCTGCAGCGCACTGGCCAGTCCGGCATGAAAACCAAGATCGTCCACTTCAACGACACGCCGGCTGAACGCAGGCAGCCAACTGAGCAGCTGCGTGTCCAGAAATTCAGCCTGTTCACTTTGCAGGCTTGCCAGCGCGTCGCCACTGTGCTGTGCGGCTTCAACGTACCGAAGGGCAAGTTGCGCCATCACCTCCAGCTGGATCGAGAGATGGTCTGAAGGCTCACAAACCTTGTCGTCCAGCCGCAAGCGGTGTTGTCGCAACACGCGCTCCATTTCTGCAGTCGCCTGTTGGCACAACACACCACGGTCGCTGCTATAGATCGAACGGTAAGGTGACGCGGTTTCGTAACCCCCCGCACCGTAGAACAGCTTCGCATGGGCGACACCGAGTGCCGATGCCACTGTCGCTGGTGTGCCAGACGACAGCACATCAGCCATGGCCGCAACGCCCAGACTCGCGCCAGGCGTTGCGGCCAATGCGTTCAGAAACCGATGCGTTTTCCCCTCGCGCATGTCCACCACGTCGTTTTCTGTGGGTGGCGCAAAGAATGCCATTGCAAACCAGCGGTACAGAGCAGCCCGGTTGGCCGCAATCTGGGCGGAAGTAATTTCAACCATGATTTTTTCCTCCGGTGTCCTTGGCGTTGAATTGCAAGTATTTCTGTAAAAAACGGTATTCCTCGTCGTCAATGGAAATGAAGCGTTTCATGGCATTAAGGACACCAGTCACCTGATTGGCCAGCGCGTGGTCTGTGGGAGGCAGGTTGTGGCAGGTTCCGCAGCTGCTGCGGTACAGCTCGGCGCCATAAGCCCACAACGCGGTCTGGTCAGAACTCAGGCTAGCCTTGCTCACCCAGGCCTCCATCGACGCCTTTGACCAGACCAGCCCGGTGTCAGGGTCTTCAGCCGGCGCCTCGCGGCGAACTTTTTCGATCAAAGTTTCCCCCAGTGCCGCTGTCAGAATCCGTTGCCCTTTGAGGGCGTAGATCACCCGCTCGGCCCCCTGTTGCTGCCAACCGTCGATTTTGAGCAGTACCCAGTCGCCCTTTTGGTCCATCACGGTAGCCTGGGAGGCTGACAGAAGTTTGCCGTCTCCGCCAGCATCAGGTCCTGCCGTTGTGACATCCATGAAAAGGGGGGCAGTCCGGAAGGAGTACACCGTATCGCCCTTGCTCACCTTCTTGGCTGCGGCAGAAGTTTCAATATCCTTGAGCATGGACCGGTAGCCCTGGCTCAGATCCGGCATCTTGTGCGCAATACCTTTGTGACATGAAATGCAGGTCTCACCAGCCAGCAGGCCTTTTTTCATGCGTTCTGCATCCTCTGGCTTTTTCATCTTGTGGAAGTCAAATGCGTCATTGGAATGGCAGTTACGGCATTCACGGGAATTTGTCGCTTCCATATCGGCCCACACGCGCCGCGCCATGGTTAGGCGGTGTGCTTCA
>JBBQQX010000068.1:0-19765 GCA_038215405.1 Burkholderiales bacterium | reverse complement strand
GCCTCTTGCGTCACCACCTCGCCGCGCAGCGTGAAGGTGCGCGTGTCCGTGATCGTCACATCCACCATCTGACCGATCAGGCGCGGCTGGCCGACGAAGTTCACCACCCGGTTGCACTCGGTGCGGCCCATCAGTTCGGCGTGATCGCGCTTGGACGCGCCTTCAACCAGAATGCGCTGCACCGTGCCCAGGCGACTCTCCGAAATGCGCTTGATGCTGTCGTTGATGACGCTCTGCAGGTGCTGCAGGCGGCGCAGTTTGACCTCGTGCGCCGTAGCATCAATCAGGTTCGCGGCCGGCGTGCCGGGGCGCGGGCTGAAGATGAAGCTGAAACTGTTGTCAAAACCCACGTCGTCGATGAGCTTCATCATCTTGCCGAAATCGTCTTCGGTCTCGCCGGGAAAGCCGACGATGAAGTCGCTGCTCATGGCCATGTCCGGCCGGATGGCACGCAGTTTGCGCACCGTGCTCTTGTATTCCATGGCGGTGTAGCCGCGCTTCATGGCCATCAGAATGCGGTCAGAACCGTGCTGCACCGGCAGGTGCAGGTGGCTGACCAGCTTGGGCAGCTTGTCATAGGCGGCAATCAGCGAGGGCGTGAACTCGTTGGGGTGGCTCGTGACATAGCGGATGCGCTCGATGCCCGGAATGTCCGACACGTAGTCGAGCAGCGTGGCAAAGTCGGCCATCTGGCTTGAGAGCGCGCTGGCGTCGCCAATCATGCGGGCGCGCCAGGCGTTGACGTTTTGCCCCAGCAGTGTGATTTCTTTCACGCCCTGGTCTGCCAGCCCGGCCACTTCAACCAGCACATCTTCAAACGGGCGGCTCACTTCTTCGCCGCGGGTGTAGGGCACCACGCAGTAGCTGCAGTACTTGGAGCAGCCTTCCATGATGCTCACGAAAGCGCTAGCACCTTCGACCCGGGCAGGCGGCAGGTGGTCAAACTTTTCGATCTCGGGAAAGCTGATGTCGACCTGCGAGCGGTTCAGGCGCTCGCGATCAAACAGCAGCTGCGGCAGGCGGTGCAGCGTCTGCGGGCCAAACACCACGTCCACATAGGGCGCGCGCGCGATGATGGCTGCGCCTTCCTGGCTGGCAACGCAACCGCCGACGCCAATCAGCGCGCCTTTTTTCTTCAGGTGCTTGACGCGGCCCAGGTCGGAGAACACTTTCTCCTGCGCCTTTTCTCGCACCGAGCAGGTGTTGAACAGAATCAGGTCCGCTTCTTCGACGTTGTCAGTGGGCTCGTAGCCTTGAGCCGCTGCCAGCACGTCGCTCATCTTGTCCGAGTCATACTCGTTCATCTGGCAGCCATAGGTTTTGATGAAGACTTTTTTGCTCATGGTGAAACTCACTAAATTGCTATTAATTAGATAGCTGTTAAAGCCCTATTGACGTGGGCTAGAGCCATATTTTCTATAAATTACCGGGAAAAGCGCACGCACGCCATGGTGCGGGCCTGCCAGGCGTACGACGGAGCTATTGCCGAGGGAACTTCGGCAACTGGTCAAACGGCGTCTTGCCGTCATCGGTTTTGGGTTTGTCAGCGTCCGAGCCAAAGATGAAGTTGATCACCGTTTCCATGCCGCTGCGCTCTTGCGCCGCTTCTTCGGGGCTCAGAATCCAGGCCTCGTAAATCAGGCCCTGCACGTCCTGCCGGTAGTTGACGAGCACGCTGTTGCCCACCAGGGTGCTAGAGAGCACCAGCAGGTTGTTGACGCCCTTGATGCGCGCGCCCGGTGAGAGCCGCGCTGCTTTGCCATTGATCAGCACCTCGGGTGGGTTTGTGACCAGCAGCATGCCACGCTTGGCGTTGGCGGGAAACTGGCGCACGCCGGCTTGGGCATGGGCCAGGTTGAAGCTCAGGGCGCAGGCGCTGAGCAAAACGAGGCCCAGCGTCTTCAGAAAACGGCGGGGTGGATATGACTTTGGCGTCAGGCAGCGGTTCATGGTGTTTGTCCAGAGGCTGAAAAAGTGCCGGCGGGATGCCGGCGACCTGCGTCAAGTGTAAATGACGCACTCGCCAGCGTTTGATTTTCAAGCTTGATCAGTGTGCGCGGCGGGCTTTGACCGCCTGCGCCAACACCTCCAGCACCTGGCACGAATCATCCCAGCCCAGGCAGGCATCGGTGATGCTCTTGCCATATTCGAGTTGGGCCGGGTCACTTTTTCCGGGTGTGAACTTCTGGGCGCCCGCACGCAGATGGCTTTCCACCATGACGCCGAACACGCTACGGGAGCCGCCCGCAATCTGGCCAGCGATGTCTTGCGCCACGTCGATTTGCTTCTCAAATTTTTTGCTGCTGTTGGCGTGGCTGCAGTCCACCATCAGCGTCGGCGGCAACTTGGCGTCCGACAAATCCTGGCAGGCGGCGGCGACGCTGGCGGCATCAAAATTGGGCGTCTTGCCACCTCGCAAAATGACGTGACAGTCTTTATTGCCTTTGGTTTGCACAATAGCGACCTGGCCATTCTTGTGCACTGACAAGAAATAGTGGCCCCCACCGGCGGCCTGAATCGCGTCGGTGGCGATCCTGATGTTGCCGTCGGTGCCGTTCTTGAAGCCAATCGGCGCCGACAGACCCGAGGCCAACTCGCGGTGCACCTGGCTTTCCGTGGTGCGTGCGCCAATCGCGCCCCAGGAGATCAGGTCGCCCAGATATTGGGGCGAAATCACATCCAAGAACTCGCTGCCCGCGGGCAAGCCCAGGCGGTTGATGTCAATGAGCAACTGGCGCGCAATGCGCAGGCCCTCGTCGATGCGAAAAGTCTCGTCCAGATAAGGGTCGTTGATCAGCCCTTTCCAGCCGACGGTCGTGCGGGGCTTCTCGAAATAGACGCGCATCACGATCTCCAAGGTGTCGGCGTACTTTTCGCGCTGCACCTGGAGCCCGCGCGCATAGTCCAGTGCCGCGGCCGGGTTGTGGATGGAACACGGGCCGATCACCACCAGCAAGCGGTCATCCTTGCCGGCCATGATGGCATGGATGCGGCGCCGGGTGGCGCTGATCAATGCCTCCACGGCGGTGCCTTCAATCGGGAAGAAGCGAATCAGGTGCTCGGGAGGAGGCAACACGGTGATGTCCTTGATGCGTTGGTTGTCGGTCTGGCCGGTGCGATCCATCGGGCTCGCATACCAGGCATCAGTGCCGGCGACGGAAGATTTGGCAGTCATGGTGAGGTTCCTAAGTCGATCAAAAAAAGCAAAAAAAAACCGCCGGGGTAGCCGGCGGTTTTTGGAAGATCAGAACGTTTGATTCAGCTACGTTCAGAACTCTCTACCGCCGCAGGCGCTTGAGAACCAGAAGTAGCTAAAGAAAAAACAGAACGATTTCATGGAGCCAACTTTAGCATAGTCGAGTGTTCGGCTCATTTCTGAACAAAGCCGTTGAATTGATAGGCCACCGACAAGCCCGCCACATTGGCTTTGAAATCACCACGCATGGCCTGAACGCGCCCGGCCGTGGCCAGCACAGAGAGTTGCTTTGTCCAGCGGTAGCCAATTGAAGCATTGAGCTGACCAACCAGTCCACCAGCCACCGCCAGACCGCCGCCGCCGGCCGCACCCAGGAGGGCTTCGCCCTCGGCAAACCAGCGTTGCGACACGGGCTGCTGCACGCCGACGCCGAGCTGCCCGGTCATGTAGGCGCCCGCCCGACCCGCATAGGCGGCCAAGCCCTGGCCCGTGACAAAGTACTGCGGCGTCAGGTAGTAGTCAAGCTGCACACCCAGGTTGCTCACCGATTGATCGACATACTGGTTGCGCCACTGGGGCGCGGCCTTGAAATAGGTCTGGTTTGCCAGCCGCACGCGCAACTTTTCGGCGTCAAAGCCACCCAGAGCAGCCCAGGGAACCGGGCTGCTAGAGACCCCCGGCAAACCAAACTGGTAGTTCAATTTGAGGGCCGCACTTTGCGCCCTGAAACTGCGCGAGGGCGCACGCACTTCACCCAGCGAGAACTCCAGCGCGGTGCGCTCGCTCAGGTTTTGTTGCAGTGACACCCCGGCGTCCAACAGCAAGCCGCCGCCCGTGTCAGCCCCGCCGCCGCCTGCCGGACCGGCCGCCACATGGAGCTTGACCGCACTGCCGCGCCAGAGCGGTTGCCGGTAACCAGCGCCCGCCAGAATTTGCATGTAGCCATTGTTCTGGCCACCCGCGGCGCCTTCTGACTCCAGCTTGATGAACCAGTGGGGGTCCAGGTAAGACAGCCATTCCACCCCGACCAGCTGCATGCTGCTGTGCTGCGGCTGACCATCAGCGCGCAGCACCGAGGCCGGGATCTTGTAACTGCGGGTCACCAGCGCAAATTCATTTTGGTGAGACGACAGGCTGGCGCCATCTGCCATGCTGGCACGCGGCGGCGTGTCCCAGCCTGGGCTCAACAAACTGTAAAACGGGTATTCGTAGCGCAGATAGGGCTGCGTGCTGCGAATCACACCCGACGGAAACCGCACATGGCTCACGCCGAAGGCAAGATTGCCGGCGCTTGGCAGCTCGTAAGTCAGACCCAGATCGGCCCGCAGCATCAAGCCCCCCCCGGACAAGGCGCTGGTATCACCACGACCACCACCTGCGCCCACAAACAAGCCCGTGTGAACCAGCCAGGACGGACTGAGCCGCTGGCGCAACTCGCCCGCCAGGCCCAGCGTGATGAAACCGCCGCGCTCGCCGCGCACGGCCCCGTAGCTGCCCACCCCCAGTCGCAACTGGTCACTCACGTCAACCATGACGTCGCCGCCGACCATGCCCATTTTTTCGCCGCCCGGCAGGGTCAGCGTTTCGGAGGTCAAACGCCAGGTCGTGGCGGTTGGCTTCAGTGCGGCAGTCGGTTCGCTATTGCCCTGGGCATAACCCAAGGAAGGCCCAAACAAGCCCCCGGCACACAGGCTGACCACAATCAGGTTTTTCACGCCGTGCCTCCCACCGTCAGACCATCAATGCGCAAGGTCGGCTGACCCACGCCCACCGGCACACTCTGGCCTTCTTTGCCGCAGGTGCCGACACCGCTGTCGAGCTTCAGGTCGTTGCCGATCATGCTAACGCGCTGTAACGCATCGGGGCCGCTACCGACAATGGTGGCACCCTTGACCGGGTACAGGATCTTTCCGTTTTCGACCCAGTAGGCTTCACTGGCTGAGAACACAAACTTGCCCGAGGTGATGTCGACTTGACCGCCGCCAAAGTTGGTGGCGTACAGACCCTTTTTGATGCTGGCCACGATCTCGTCGGGGGACTTGTCGCCGGCGAGCATGTAGGTGTTGGTCATGCGCGGAATCGGCACATGGGCGTAGCTCTCGCGCCGGCCGTTGCCGGTCGGCGCCACCCCCATCAGGCGCGCATTCATCGCGTCCTGGATGTAGCCCTTGAGGATGCCGTCTTCAATCAGCACATTGCGCGCGCTGGTGTTGCCCTCGTCATCCACGTTGAGCGAACCGCGCCGGTCGGCGATGGTGCCATCGTCAAGCACGGTCACGCCTTTGGCGGCGACCCGCTGGCCGACCCGGCCACTGAACGCGCTGGAGCCCTTGCGGTTGAAATCGCCCTCGAGCCCATGGCCAATCGCCTCGTGCAACAAGATGCCAGGCCAGCCGGGACCCAGCACCACGGTCATTTCACCGGCCGGCGCCGGGCGGGCTTCCAGGTTGACCAGCGCGGCCTTGACCGCCTCATCGACGTATTGCGTGATCTGCGCCTCGTCAAAATAAGCCAGCCCGAAGCGCCCGCCGCCACCGGCCGAGCCCATTTCGCGGCGCTTCTTGCTGCCGACACCCTGCTCGGCAATCACCGTCACCGACAGGCGCACCAGCGGGCGCACGTCGGCCGCCAGCGTGCCGTCGGCACGGGCGACCAGCACCACGTCGTATTCGCTCGCCACGCCCGCCATGACCTGCGCCACGCGCGGGTCCTTGGCGCGGGCCAGTTGCTCGACGCGCTCCAGCAACTTGACCTTGGCGGCGCTGTCGAGCGTCGTGATCGGGTCCAAGCCAGGGTACAAGGAACGCCCACGCGCTATTTTTTTAGTAGCTGCTTGTGCCCGTCCCTTCTGGGCTAGAGCCGAAATTGATCTCACCGTGCGGGCGGCATCGAGCAGCGAGGACTCCGAGATGTCGTCCGAATAGGCAAAGGCCGTCTTCTCGCCGCTGACGGCGCGCACACCCACGCCCTGGTCAATGCTGAAAGAGCCGGTCTTGACAATGCCCTCCTCCAGGCTCCAGCCCTCCGAGCGCGTGTACTGGAAATACAGGTCGGCCTCGTCGACCTGATGCGTCTTGATCTCACTTAGCGCGCGGGCCAGGTGGGATTCGTCCAGCCCAAAGGGCGTGAGCAGCAGGGACTTGGCAATGGCCAAGCGTTCAAGAGTGGGTTCGCGTAAGATCATCGGCGGATTTTAGGGGCTAGGATTGCACCAGCCGCTTGGACTTGGCAATTGACATCAGTATCCCAAGTGCCATGCCTAGCGTCACCATTGCCGTGCCGCCGTAGCTGATGAAGGGCAGCGGTACGCCCACCACCGGCAAGATGCCACTGACCATGCCCATGTTGACAAAGGCATAGGTGAAGAAAATCAGCGTGAGGCTGCCCGCCAGCAGCCTGGAGAACAGCGTGGGGGCTTCCAGCGCAATGGCCAAGCCGCGCAGGATCAAGAACACAAAGCCGACAATCAGCAGGATGTTGCCAACCAGCCCGAATTCTTCAGAAAATGAAGCAAAAATAAAGTCGGTGGTGCGCTCGGGGATGAACTCCAGATGCGTCTGCGTGCCCTGCATGAAGCCCTTGCCCCAGAAACCGCCAGAGCCAATCGCAATCATGCCCTGAATGATGTGAAAACCCTTGCCCAGCGGATCGCGCGACGGATCCATCAGCGTGCAGATGCGCTGCTGTTGGTAGTCATGTAACACCGGCCAGCGCATGCCGTCAGCACACAACTGCGGTTCGAACCCCACCAGCAAGCCAACGCCGATTACCCCCAACAGCAATGGCGGCACGATCCATTTCCAGGACAAGCCCGCAAAAAAAATGACCGACATACCCGCCGACAGCACCAGCAGGCCGGTGCCCAGGTCCGGCTGTTTGACGATCAAGGCCATCGGCACCGCCAGCAGCACCACGGCCACCGCAAAGTCCAACGGCCGCAGCTGTCCCTCGCGCTTCTGGAACCACCAGGCCAGCATCAAGGGCACGGCAATTTTGAGAATTTCACTGGGCTGGATGGTGACGCCCACGTTGAGCCAGCGCTGCGCGCCCTTTTTGGTGACGCCAAAGACCGCCACCGCAACCAGCAGGGCCACCCCCAGCAGATACAGCGGCAGCGCCAGCGCCATCAGCCGCTGCGGCGGAATTTGCGCCACCACAAACATAATGGCGCCCGCCAGCAGCATATTGCGGCCATGATCCTCAAACCGGGTGCCATGGTCGTAGCCGACTGAATACATCGTCAGCATGCCCGCACACGCCAGCAAAAAAACGGCAAACGCCAACGCGCCGTCGAAACCGCAAAACCAGGGCGCGATGCGCCGCCACGGGTGAGTTCTTCCAAATTGTTGCGCCATACGTGGATTATCTCGTGACTGATCAATTCAGCTCGATTTCCACCACGGTATTGCCCACAACGCTGATGATCAGCAGGCTCGCGGCGATGGCAGCGGCCCGCTCGCGCAGCGAACTCAGGCCCCGGCGCTTCACGCGCTCGAGCTCGAAGCCGCAGCCGTTGTCGATCACCCGCAACCGCGCGCCACCCTGCGCTGTGCTGCGCAACTCAATGCGCAACTCAGTGGCGTGCGCATGCTGCAGCACATTGGACAGCGACTCAAAGACCATGTACTGCAGCTGTCGCATGGCCGCGTGATCGAGCCGGGCCAACGGCAAAATCAGGTCCACATCCCATTGCAGCTCGATGTCGGACGCTTTAAAGCGCGGCTCCAGCCGGTAGCGCAGGTTGGCCAGCAAGGCCGTGATGTCACCCGGCGAGAGGTTCATCGCGTCAATCGACAGCTTGAGCTGGTCCAGCGCGTCGCGCAGCGTCTGCAGCACCTCCGGGTGGCTCGCCTGTCCGGATTCCATCTGGCGGATGGCCGTGCTGATGTGGGCGCCCACGCCATCGTGCATGTCGCGCAAAATACGCGTGCGTTCGGCGGTGCGCTCCTGCTCGCGGGCGAGTTGCTCCACGCGCCGATAGCTCTGCTCCAGCTCCTGCTCCTTCTGCGCCACGCGCGCCGCCAGATTGGCGTTGAGGTCGCGCGCCTGCGCGCTGGCCACGCGAAAGCGCATGATCACGATATAGAGCAAGGTCAGACCGAACAACACCGAGCTGTAACGCAGCAAAGTATTGCCCCCATAGGTCTGGCTGAGCCGGAACACGTAGAGGTCGCGAAATCCCACCAGCGTATTCCACAACACCACAGCAGCCACGATCTTGTGCGGCAGCGACGCACCGCGCGCCGCCTTCCAGATGAACAGGGAGACAAAGATCAGGGAGGTGAGCCCCGAGACCGCGTATAAAAGCGTCATCGCGAGCGGATAACCGTACACCAGCGAGGTCGTGCCAGCGGCAACACTCGCCACCAGCAACAGGGCCAGCCAGCGGCGCAGCCAGCTGACTGCCCGCAGATGGCTCCAGCCGGCCACCTCGACGCAAAACAATATCATGCTGCTCACCCACACCGTCGCCGCCATCAGTGCCACCATGCCCCACCACGGCCAGAGAATGGGAGGATGCTCGATGATGGCGTCGCTGACGGCGACCGCCCAGCACAATTCGGCCACGCCCGAGTACAGATACAGCGGGTCGCGCCGGGGCCGTCCCGGCCCGGCGGCATCGACCTGGGTCGCCCATAAGGCGAACGCCGCCAAACCGATCAGCAGGCTGGCGATGACCACGATGAACGAGCCCGTGCTGCGCCAGCGGTCGTCGTGCAGATAGAGCGGATAGACCTCCTCGTCCGGCCCCAGGGTCAGCGGGGCCAGACCACCACGGCGGCCCACATCGGCCCGAATCTGCACACGAAACTGGTTGTGGGTGCGCAGCAGGCCCGGCGAAATCATGATATGGCGCGGTGCCTTGGCAAAGTCCGGGCCGTTGTCATGCTGCAAGTCGCCGTTTTGCTGCAGCAGGATGCCGTTGAGCCAGATCTCATAGGCATTGCCGAGCCGGGGTAGGTACAGGCCGAAGGGCACCGTCGGCGCCTGCGCCAGCTCGAACGGCAGCTCAAAAGTCGCTTCACCGGCCAGGCCCGGGTGATGGCGGTCCCAATGGTAGGGCAGGCTGACGGTCTCGCGCGTGATCTGACCCTGCACCGTCACCAGCGCTTGCGCCTGACGCAACTCCAGCGTCAGGGCCTGCGCCGACACGGCCAGACCAGCGAGCACCAGCGCGCAACAGCAAAGAAGCAAATGTTTTAAATGGCAGCAATGCTTCATGGAGCAGCGCATCTTAGCGAAGCTTTATGCGCCGCATCAAACGCCCGCTCCCAAGCTCCGGTTCAGTCATGCCGCGACAGCAAGCCCATGCGCGTGGCTTCAAACACCGCCTCGCTTTTGGAGTGCACGGACAATTTTCCATACAGGTTCTTGATATGCGTCTGCACGGTGTGAACGCTCAAGCCCTGCAAACGGGCAATTTCCGCATAAGAAAACCCACGGGCAATCAAGGCCAGAACTTCCTGTTCGCGTGGCGACAGCAGGCCGCGCTGCGACTTCGCCTCACCGTCCTCAGTCGCTTCGTTTTTAATAGCTATAGACGCTGACATGACGGGGACTAGAACCCTATTTGTTTGTCGACGATCAGACTGGTACATGGACAGCACGCGGCGCGCGATCATGGGAGAAATGGGGGAGGCGCCGCCCCGCATGTCCAAAATCGTCTGGGCAATGTCGTCGGGCGTCGAATCCTTGTGGATGTAGCCCAGCGCGCCGGCCTCGATGCTGGCCAGCACGTTGTCTTCATCACCAAACATCGAGATCACCAGCGGCTCGCAGGCGGGGTTCAGCCGCGTCGCATGGCGGATCACCTCCAGCCCGCTGCCATCGGGCAGGCCAAGATCGGTGAGCAGCACATCGACCGTGTTCGCGCTGTCATCCAGCCAGGCCTTCGCCTCGGCCACCGTGCCCACGCTGGCGGCCAACAGCAGTTCGGCGCAGCGCGACACGCTGCCCGAAAAAAAATCCCGCGTCTGCGGATCATCCTCAACCACCAGTACACGCCACACTTGCTTTGCCTTGCTGTTTTCAAATCTACCGCGAGCATAGCCGTAGCCGCCTGCCTTGGCCATGCCGGCTCATCCCATGGATATGGGATTGCCCGAAATAATCCGCTCGATAACATCCATGACGCAGATCAAGAAATACTGCTTCCAAGCTGTGTTGCCTGCTTCCCAATCATTTACAGAGGTTTTTATGCAAATCACACTTAAACGACTGACGCTTGGCCTCGCCAGCGCAGGCCTGTTGACGATTTATGGCTGCGGTGGCGGCAGCAGTTCAACTGCGCCTGTCACTCCACCTGCTGCAATCACTCCACCTGCGGCCACCACCACCGACGTGCCCGTCACCGTGGTCGACGGGCCCATCAAAAACGCAACCGTCTGCCTGGACAAAAACAGCAACGGGGTTTGCGACAGCGGCGAACCTTTCGCCAAGACGGATGCCACCGGCAAGGTCACGCTCACGGTGGACCTGGCCGACGCCGGCAAGTACCCGGTCATTGCCGTCGTCGGTACCGACGCGATTGACGCCGACACCGGCGCCGTGCCCGTGCCCTTCACCATGTCGGCTCCGGCAGACCGGGTCGGCGTGGTGAGCCCACTGACCACACTGGTGCAGCAGACGGTTGCCAGCACCGGTGCCAGCACCGTTGATGCGGCCGCGGCGGTGCAAGCCACCACCGGTATTACCGTCTCGCTGTTTCAGGACTTCACGAAAGTGGCGGCCCCGACCGACGGCAGCATCAGCGCCGCCACGGTGGCGCGCATGGTGGTGGTGACCACCCAGCAGCAGGCCACAGCCATCGGCGGCACGGTGCTGGGTTCGAAGACGATCGATGGCGCCACCATCACGCAAGCCGATATCGACAAGGCTATCCAGAAGAAACTGTTGGAACTGTTGCCCGCGCTGGTGACCGCCATGAGCGACCCCGCGGTGCAGGCCGCAAGCACGCCTGCGAACAAAGAGGCGGCATTGCTGGCAGCGGCTCAAGCGCTCGTGAAAAATTCGGGCTTGACACCAGCCTCAATGGCGACAGTCGTGGCCATCAATACCCAGACCTCGTCAACCACGCCCGTTGCATCGGCTCCAGCGGCGGCGGGATTCAGCCTGGTTAACTTCAACTTTATCGATGCGTCGAACGTCTTCGCCCGAGTGTTCAGTGGCTCACTGCTCCAAAATACGCCGGACGCCAACAACAATGTCAAGTACGTCGAACGGCGCTATCGCAGCAATGCTGGCACCCTGGCCAAGTGGGGCGCGGGTGGTGATCCGTCGCGTGGAGCCGACCTGCACTGGAATGGCAGCGCCTGGGCCAATTGCCCGATCAACTTTGAGAACACCTCGGGCGTGCGCGACGCGCTGGGCAACAGCACGTACAACTACTGCGACAGCTATGAGACCGGCAAGACCAATCGCGCCACATTCGACATTGCCGGCAAGACCATGAAGGATGTCTACGCCCAGGCACGCGCGGCGGGCTACACCAACCTGCTGATTGCGGACCCCACATTGCTGGGAACGGCCACCTTCCCGACCGGCTCTTCGTTGTTTTATCAAACCGGAACCTCGCTGACCACGGCGTTTGCTTACTACCCCGGCAGCAGCAGCCTGGTGACGCAGTACAGCTCGGCGGTCTCGGCCGGTGGTACGGCCAGCACGCAGGCAACCGGGGTGGGCTGTAACTCGACCGAATTCAAGACCACCAATGGCGCGAACAGCACCACCCTGGAGGGCTTGATCGGCGCCATGACGGGTACGCCTTGCGTATTCGGGCAAGGCAGCTTTACGTACAACACGATCAAGTACACCAGCCCAGACACCAGCGATGAGGCATGGGGCAACAGCACCTTGGGCATCGGCACCATCGGCACGGCGCCCGTCGGTAACGGCACCGCACCTGGTTTCTACAGCGGCAACAGCAAACTGCGCGTGGCATTCAAAGGTACGGGCACCAACCCGGTCACTTATTACGCCTGCAAGGAACGCTTTAACACCGGCTCGCCGCGTAACTGCACCCCCATCGGCACCGGCTCGTACACCATTGCAGTTTTGGGCGACGCCCGGGTGCTGACGCTCAGCAACGCGCCGACACAGGCCTCGCCGTTGACCGTCACAAAAGTGTTTGTGGAGCGCGCCGGCAAGGTCTATTCGGGCTATCAGAACAAACCTGTAGTGAGCAACAGCGCCCGCCTGAATGGCGTTGCCGCCACGGCACTGATGGCCAAGCTGGGCCTGACACCGGATGATCTTTCGGTGCCTTTGGCCCTTACGAACGCCTCCTACCAGGGCGTCTGGGACGTCCGTGACACGGGGACTCTGACTGGCCAAATGACCATGTTCATTAAAGCCAATGGCACCGTTTCATGCGAGGACCGCTCAACCGCCACCCCGACGCCCTTCGCCTGCACCGTGACGATCACCGACCCTGCCACGGGTGCGTTTGCGTACACCGATCTCACGAGCTCTGATTTCGCCAGCGGAATTCTTGATTTCCTGAACGGCAGCACCAGAGGCTCCCACAATTCAATCAGCACCTTCGCCGGGGAGCGCCGTTAGACGCGACCGGTAGTTGAGCCTGATGGACCTCGGGTAGAGACTGGACAGTTCTCGCGCGGCAAGGATTTCAAGCCATTGCCGCACTTGTTGAATGCCCCGCGAGGCCCTCGGCCCGCGGGGCATTTTCTCGTCCGGTCGTTCGTATGATGGCGGCATGCCCCTCACTCACCTGCTCTACCTGCACGGCTTCCGCTCCTCGCCGCAGTCGCTAAAAGCCCGCACCATGGCCCAGCACATGGCGCGCCATCACCCGAATGTGCACTGGTGGTGCCCGCAGCTGCCGCCCTCGCCGCGCGCCGCCATCGCCTTGTTGCAGCAGGGCTTGCAGCACTGGCCACACGCTTCGATGGCCGTGGTCGGCTCCTCGCTCGGTGGCTTTTATGCCACCTGGGTGGCCGAGCAGACCGGCTGCAAGGCGGTGCTGCTGAACCCGGCGGTAAACCCGGCGCGCGACCTGGAAAAATACATTGGCGAACAAAGCTGCTGGCAGGAGCCGCAGGAAAAATTCTTTTTCAAACCCGAGTTTGTGCAGGAGTTGCGTGACCTGAGCTGCGGGCCTCTGGCGCAGCCCGAACGCTACTTGGCCATCATTGCCCAGGGCGACGAATTGCTGGACTGGCGCGAGTCACAGGCCCGCTACGCCGGCGCCCAAGTCCACCTGCTGCCAGGCAGCGACCACGGCTTGAGCGACTTTGAGCTGCATTTGCCCGAGGTGATGGCGTTTTTGGGCTTGCTTTCGACGAAATCCGGCGTTTGACACGCAATCACCGTAAATTGCCGGTGTGCCCCAGCGAGTAACGCCCAGGTTGCGGCCAGACCGTCAGCCCATGCGGCTCGCCGCCCACCTTGATCTTGTCCACTTTGCCAGTGGCGGTGTCGAACCGGTACGCCACGTCATCAAAGCGGCCTGACAGCCAGAGCCATTTGCCGTCATTGCTGACACCGCCCATGTCCGGGCTGCCGCCACCGGGAACTGGCCAGTTGCCTGTCACCTTGTTGCTGCCGATGTCGACCACGGTCACACTGCCAGGACCATTGCGTTTGCCATGAATGGCGTGCGAGCCCCGATTCGTCACATAGAGCAGTTTCGCGTCGCGGCTGGGGTAAAGGCCGTGCGCAGCCACGCCGGTTGCGACAAAGCCCACTTGCTTAAAGGTGTCCCCGTCAATCAGGTGCACGCCATCGGCCTCCATGTCCGCGACATAGAACAACTTGCCGTTCGGCGCGATGCGGATGTCTTGCGGCATCCCTTTGGCAGCGGTACAAATCTCGGTCTCGAACGGATTGGGCGATTTGACCGTGTCCTTGAACCGTGTTTTTGGCAGGGTCAGCTTCAAATAGCCCAGCACCTTTTTGTTGAGCAAATCAATTTTGGCAATGCTGCCCTGAAACTCACACGTGAAGATGGCGTAGCGCCCGTCAATTGAAAAGTCGCCATGATTGATGCCGCCGCATTGTGGTACTTCGATCGAATACTGCAATCTCAAAGTCTGGGGGTCCCTGAAGTCCAGGCGATGCTCGGCCTCGGCCACCACGATGGCCGATTGCCCGTCCGGGCTGAAATACAGGTTGTAGGGGTCATCAACCGGGATCGCCTTGCCCGGCTTGCCGGTGCGCGGATCAATCGGCGTCAGACTGCCATCGCGCCCACGCTCCGCGTTGTTGGCGACCCAAAGCGTTCGCAGGTCCCAGGCCGGAACAATGTGCTGGGGTGAGCGCCCGACGTTGAAGGTATCAACAACCTTCAGGGTCCGGGGGTCGATCACGGAAACGGTATTTGACCGCAGGTTGGGTACATAGACGCGTTCCAGATCTTTTTTGACCTCCGCCTTGAATTGGTCGGTTCTGGTTTCGCTGTAAAGATTGGCAGCATCGACGACCGGCGGCATGCCGGCCACTGTGCTGACCCCGGCTTTCGGCGGCGTCACCAAAGGGGTTGCAGCCAAGACCAGCGTCATGATGGCGGGGATCAGGAGAGTGGCGCTGACCACGACGAGGCTGTTGTTGGGCTTGAATTTCACGACTGGATAACCTGAAGAAAACGAAAAAAATCAACGCGTTGCGCGATGCTCGATGGCGTCCTGAATCGCCTGGACTGATTTGCTCACGATGATCTGCAGGCCCAGTTGCCCGAGTTGCGCCGATGACTTGCGCGGATCGCCATAAACCCCGTCGCTTGCCCCCGCTGCCGCCGGGCCCGGCGCCAACAAGTCCAGACGAACCAGCGCGGGGTCAACCGCCAAGGCCAGTGAGGTGTCGGACAGGCCTGCGTGGGTTCCTATCTGGGCGTCAGAGAAACCTTTGTTTTTCAACACCTGGATAAACGGCGCCTGGCTGGCTTCGTAATAGGCCGTGAACCCATAGGCTCGACATTTGTTGTCTGCGCCCCACTCCTTGTTGATTTTGTTGGCTGCCCGCACTTCGTTCTTCTGGTAGCCGCCATGATCGCCCAGGAAGACGACATCGTGGAATCCGTGCTGCTTGAAGCTCTTCGCGGTCGATTCCAAAATGCTCTCAAGGGTCGACTCAGGTATCGAAATGGTTCCGCTGAATCGCATATGAGCTGACGCCGGGGTGATTGCGCCTTCGGGGACATAGGCGATGACGGGCGCGACGACCGCGTTGCCCAGTCGCTGCGCAATCTGCCCCGCCAGGTATTTAACGCGAACATTGTGCTTGCCAAGCACCATGTGCGGGCCGTTTTGCTCGGTGCCACCGATCGGAATCAGAACGGTGGTCGCACCGCTGGCGACCCTGTCGCGCAGCTCAAATGAGGTCAATTCTTCAATGAAAACCTGACTCGATGGCACCCCGGCGGCCAGCGCGCTCGCACCGTGAGCCACGGCCGTACAGGTTAAAACCAGGCAACAAAGCCGGGTCAATTTCAAAAATTCGATTCGCATGGCAGCTATTGTGCATGCAAGCCCAATGTGATTTGCTGCCCGCGAATCAAAGCGAAGCACCGCCCAAAGGGGCCCATCGTTGACGCCAAAATTGCTCCTAAAAACAGAGCTTCTTGCGCTTACTGCATCAGGGCTGGAGACCAAAATCATCCTCATATCACCTCAAATGGCAGTCGCAACCGTCTCAGTCTGCCAGCTCAATGGTCTGCGCCAGTGGTACATCCAAGGGCGCCTCGCAGTGAGCCAGCAGCCACGCACGGGCCGGGTGGCGTGCGGCGCCCTGCAGCAGTTCCAGCAGCAGGCCAATGGAGGCCTTGTCGAGCGCGGCAAAGGGCTCGTCCAGCAGCGTCAAGGCGGCGCCCGAGGCGAAGGCCGCGGCCAGCCAGACTTTGCGCTTGGACCCGGTGGACAGCATGTAGAGCGGCTTGTGCAGATGTGGCGCCAGCGACAGGCCGTTGACCACCTCGTTCAACAGCGTCGCGTCAAAGCCCGGGTAGCTGTTGTGCAGCGACTGGAAGTAGTCAACTGGCGTGATCTGATCAAAGGAGTCTGAGCGCGGGTCGGCCCAGAACACCTGCCGCCGGTAGACGAGCGGCTGTTCGTGCAGGCTGACGTTGTTGAGCTGCAACTGACCGCCCTGCACTGGCAGTGCCCCGGCCAGCAGTCGCAGCAACGTGCTCTTGCCACTGCCGTCCCCGCCACGCACCAGCGTGAGTCCAGGCGTGATGCGTGCGGACCAGTCGGTGAACAGCGCACGCTGCGGGTAGGCAAAGCACAGGCCTGCGACCTGCAGCACGGCGACTGGGGTGATGGCGCGATCTTCGATGCGCGGGACGGGCGTCATTTTGCTATCAAATATATAACGTTAAAGCCTTATTCCATGAGGGCTAGCGCCATTTTTTCTTTGAAAATTGGCGGCTTAGCGCGGCTGGCTGTGGGTGCGAATCCACTCGGCAAAGGCGGATTCTTCAAGCTCGCCTGCGGCCACTGACAACATCGTCAAAACGCAATCGGCGTCTGCTGCGCTCAGGTCGTAGCCATTGAGCGCCAAAAACAACTCCAGCGCCACAAAACCCGTGCGCTTATTGCCATCGATAAATGGATGGTTGCGCGAGATACCGTAACCGTAGCTGGCGGCCAGGTCGGCCGCATCGGGTGAACCATAGTGGGCGAGTTGTTGCGGCCGGGCGAGCGCAGATTCAAGCAAATTGGGGTCTCGCAGCCCAGCGCCACCCCCATGTTCAGCCAGTTGTTCGTCGTGAACAGCATGAATCAAGGCACTTTCAATCCACACCCAGTTTTGACGCTGTGCACTCATTTGGCCAACTCATGCAAGACCGCGCGACGTTTTTTCATAATGCTTCGCGCCTGCATCATTTGCTCATCAAAAGTGGGGTCGTAGGGCGAAATAGTGAAACCATTGGCTGTGTCTGTCATAAAAACAGCGTCACCCTTTTCAAGATGCAAGCGCGCCAAAACCTCTTTGGGCAAAATCACGCCCACCGAATTGCCAATTTGAGTGAGTTTGAGTGTGGTCATGGTCAGCCCTTGAAGTTATAACAGTTGTTATATTATCAGCTTTCACCTACCACGGCCACAATTTGCCGAGGCCGCGCCAAGGTGAGCTCGGTGGCTCCTGCCAGAGCAATAACAGCGCTGGTTTCAATCCTCAGGATCGATCTTTTCCTGCACCGCACTGAGCACGCCTTCACAGCCGTCCTCAATCACATCGAGCACCTGCTCAAAATCATCCTGCTGGCCATAAAACGGGTCCGGCACATCCTGGCTGACCGGCTCGCTGCAATACTGCGTGAAGTAGTGCAGCTTGTGCTGGAACCTGGGCGGGCAGCTCAGGCGCAGTGTCAACAGATTGCTCTCCTCCATCGCCAGAATGAGATCAAAGCGCTCGAAGTCCTCCGGCTGCAAAAGCTTGGCCGTCAGACCGGAGAGATCGTAGCCCCGGCGCATCGCGTGTTTTTGCGCATGAAAATCGATCGACTCTCCCGCGTTGAAGTCATGGGTGGCGGCCGATGCCAGAGACAGTCGACCAGCCAGACCCTGCGCTATCGCCTTCTGGCGCAAGACCTCTTCAGCCGTGGGGCTGCGGCACAGGTTGTCGGTGCAGACAAAAAGTATTGAATACGGAGTCATAGGGCAAAAGGGCGGTTGAGTTGATGAGCTGCCTGATCACGATTGTCCGGCAGAATCCTCGCGCTGCATTTTCAGTCGGTGGCTGTGCCTGTTGGCAACCCGCCCCCTGGGACAGGGCCGCGTCTTCAGCCCCGTTGACGCCGACTTGGGCGGATCCCCCCGCCAACCCCGGCGAGCCCGATTCCAATTTACTGTGACAATCGCGCCCATGTTTTTACTCTTTGAAGAAGCCGGAAAATTTATGGCCGGCCGGGTGCTGTCGGAGGCGGAGACCTCTGCGCAGGTGGAATTGGACAGCGGCAAGCGGGTCAAGGTGAAATCCGCCAACTTCTTGATCAAATTCGAGAAACCGGCGCCAGCGCAGTTTGTGCTGGAGGCGCAGGCGCTGAGCCAGACCATCGAGCTGGAAATGGCCTGGGAGTTTGCCCCGGAAGAAGAATTCGGTTTTGCCGACCTGGCGCGCGACTATTTTTCACTGCACGCCACTTTGGGCGAACAGGCTGGCATGCTGGTGCGGCTGTTCGAGGCGCCGCATTACTTCCGCCGCGCCGGCAAGGGGCGCTTTCGCAAGGCCCCGGCCGACATCATCGCGCTCGCCCTGGCCGGGATCGAGAAGAAGAAGCTGATCGCGCAGCAGACGCAAGCGTGGGTGGCCGAGCTGAGCCAGGGCACTTGCCCGCAGCCGATCCGCGACCAACTCTACAAAATCCTGTTCAAGCCCGACAAGAACGCGCCCGAGTACAAGGCCGTGGTCGAAGCCTCGCGCGCCACCCACCTGGGGCCGCTGGAGCTGTTGATCAAAGCCGGTGCCATTGATTCGCCCTACCAGTTCCACTGGAAGCGCTTCCTGCTGGAGAATTTCCCCAAGGGCACGGGTTTTGCCAAGGTCGAGGCGCCGCTCATCAAGGACGACTTGCCCCTGTCAAGCGCGCACGCGTTCTCGATCGATGACTCGGCCACGACCGAGATTGACGATGCGCTGTCGGTGCAGGGCCTGGGCAGCGGCACCGTGCGGCTGGGCATCCACATTGCGGCGCCGGGGCTGGCGTTCCAGCCCGGCAGCCCGATCGACCAGTTGGGCCGCAACCGCTTGTCCACGGTCTACATGCCGGGCTACAAGATCACCATGCTGCCCGACGAGGTGGTGCAAAACTACACTTTGATGGAGGGACGCGATTGCCCGGCGGTGTCGCTGTATGTCACGCTCGATGAAGCGACGCTGGAGATCAAGAGCACCGAGACCCAGCTGGAACGGGTGCACATTGGCGCCAACCTGCGCCATGACCAGTTGGATGCCATCGTCACCACCGAGTGGCTGGAAAACCCGGATTTTTTACACGAAATCGACCCCCAGCCCTTACAGAATAAGCGTGAGCAGCTCTCATTTTTGTATCGTTTGGCGAATGACCTGAAAGCCAAGCGTGAAGTGGTGCGCGGCAAACCCGAGAACTTCAACCGGCCCGATTACAACTTCAAGCTGGTCGGGAACGACGGTGCCGAGCCCACCGGTGGCGAGGAGGTTCAGATCAGCACGCGCCAGCGCGGCGCGCCGCTGGACCTGATCGTCTCGGAGGCCATGATTCTGGCCAACAGCACCTGGGGCAGTTGGATGGCCGAGCTCGGCGTGCCGGGCATCTACCGCAGCCAGGCCTCGATGCTGCCGGGCGTGAAGGTGCGCATGGGCACGCGCGCCCTGCCGCACGCCGGCCTGGGTGTCAAGAGCTACGCATGGAGCAGCTCGCCGCTGCGCCGCTACACCGACCTGGTGAACCAGTGGCAAATCATTGCCTGCGCGCGCCACGGCAAGACCGCTGCACTGGTGGCGCCATTCAAGCCCAAAGATGCCGATTTGTTCTCGATCATCTCCAGCTTTGATGCTGCCTACTTCGCCTACAACGACTACCAGCGCGCGATCGAGCGCTTCTGGACGCTCAAATACGTGCAGCAGCAGGGC
>JBBQQX010000067.1:0-20067 GCA_038215405.1 Burkholderiales bacterium | reverse complement strand
CCTATCTCAAAGACGTGCTAACCAAGTTGCCGACCTGGCCTAACTCACGCCTGGCGGAACTGCTGCCGCACCGCTGGGTTGCACCCGCCTCTACCTGATCGCTTTCGCACGGTCAATATGGGTTGGCCGCGTGCTTACCCTGGAGGAGCCGCAACTGGCGCTGCTGCGCCAGCGGGTTGCGGCCTTGCCGTTCGACGCGGAGCTGCTTGAACGTGAGAGCCGGCGCCGCCATCAGGACGTGCTGCAAACCTTGCGCCAAGTCCAGAGCGGCACGCCCAGCGGCACGTCGGTCCGGGCCGCGCTGCACGCCTGGCTGGGGCGCACCGTCAGGTCGCCCGATGCGGTCTATAGAACGCAGCAGGAAAGCGCGGCGCAGGGAACCTGTCAGACCCTGGCTGATCTGCACAACAGCACCACACCGGCACAGCGACTCGCCGCCATCAAAACGCTGCAGAGCTACGAGGCCGATGCGCTTTCGTTGGTGGCCGCCGCACGTTGAGGCTTGCTCACATCCGCATAAGATCAGCCCATGGCCATCAGCGTTTTTGATCTCTTCAAGATTGGTATCGGTCCGAGCAGCTCGCACACGGTCGGGCCGATGCGCGCGGCGCGCCTGTTTGCCCAGACGCTGGAGCGCGAACATTGGTTTGAGGCCACCCACAGTGTCACCTGCGAGCTGTATGGTTCCTTGGGGGCCACCGGCAAAGGCCACGGCTCCGACGTGGCGGTCATGCTCGGCTTGATGGGCCACGCGCCTGACACGGTGGACATCGAGGCCATACCCGGCTTGATCCGCAGCGTGCGCGCCCAGCAGACGCTGGCGCTGCTGGGGCTCAAGCCCATTGGGTTCAAGGAAAGGGAGCACTTGCTGTTGTACCGCCGCGAAGCGATGGCCGAACATCCCAATGGCATGAAGTTCAGTGCGGTGGACGCGCAGGGCCAGTTGCTGCACCAAGCCAGCTACCTCAGTGTCGGTGGCGGTTTTGTGGTGACCGCTGGCGCCTCCAACGAGGCCGTGCTGAGTGAGTACCAGAAAGTGCCTTACCCCTTTAGCTCGGGGGCAGAACTGCTGGCGACTTGCCGGCAGCAGCACTTGAGCATTGGCGAGCTGATGTGGGCCAACGAGCGCACCTGGCGCAGCGACGACGACATTCGCGCCGGCCTGCTCAACATCTGGCGCGTCATGCGCGAATGCGTGCAGCGTGGTTTGAGTGCGAAGGGCCTGCTACCCGGTCCGTTCAAGGTGCAACGCCGTGCCCCGGTGCTGGCGGCCCAGTTGCGCGCGCGCGCCGAGCAGGCGCTGGCCGACCCGCTGTCGGTGCTGGACTGGGTCAATGTCTACGCCTTTGCCGTGAATGAAGAAAACGCCGCAGGCGGGCGCGTGGTAACGGCGCCGACCAACGGCGCGGCTGGCGTCATTCCGGCGGTGCTGCATTACTGCGACCGCTTTGTGCTGAGCCAGCACGGACGTCCAGCTTTGATCGACGCCACCGGGCACAACAGCGCCGACGACGCCGTGATCAACTTTTTGATGAGCGCCGCTGCCATTGGCATGCTGTACAAGCTCAACGCGTCGATCAGCGGTGCCGAAGTGGGTTGCCAGGGCGAGGTTGGCGTGGCTTGCTCCATGGCCGCCGCCGGCCTGGCCGCGCTGATGGGGGGCAGCCCCGAGCAGATCGAAAACGCCGCCGAGATCGGTATGGAGCACAACCTGGGCCTGACCTGCGACCCGGTCGGCGGCCTGGTGCAGGTGCCGTGCATTGAGCGCAATGCCATGGGTGCGGTCAAGGCCGTCAATGCGGCCCGCATGGCGCTGGCGGGCAACGGCCAGCACGTGGTGTCGCTCGACAAAGTCATCAAGACCATGCGCGAAACCGGTGCCGACATGAAGACCAAATACAAGGAAACCTCTCGCGGCGGGCTGGCGGTGAATATTGTGGAATGTTGAGATTTTGGACGAGTCTATTTCCGTTTCTTTTCGCTTTGCTTGGATTCTTCGTTATAGGCATTGTTGCGGATTTTTCCCCCACTCACTCCCCCCGCCCTCTCCCGCCCCGCCGGGCGGAAGAGGGAGCCAACCGCCACATTTGGCCGCGTCTTTGAAGGTGGAAAAAAGGTGCGCATGGGCGCGTTGCCATCAAACTGATTGAACGGTTTTTGTCGATCTGCGGCAAGCACTTCAGGTGCACTTTGCTGCGACGCGTAATTTGGCTACAGCGACTGGTCGCCGGGTTGTCTTCACTTTGAGGCCAGCGCGCCGTGGAGCGCAGAGTTCCCGCCTTCAAAGACGCGGCCACATGAAGCTCCCCTCTTCCGCCCGGCGGGGCGGGAGAGGGGCGGGGGGGAGTGAGTGGGGAAAAATCAGCAAAAAACCAGAAGACACAGAAGCCAATACCCTCAGGAATAGACCCTGTTCCAAAAACCCAAAACCAAGCTCAAACCGGCCACACCACCCCATGGTCATTCAGGATCGCATCGAGCGGTATGTCATGTGCCTCGGGCTCAAACTCCGGCAAAAAACTTGTGGCAAAACCGAGCCCCACGGTAAACGGTCGCGGTGACAGAGTGGCCAGCATGCGGTCATAAAAGCCGCCGCCATAGCCGAGCCGGTAGCCACCCGCGGCGTAACCCACGCAGGCCACAAACAGCAAGGTTGGCACAATCACTTCGGTGTCCTTGGGTTTTGGGATGCCGTAAGCGTCTTCTTCCATCGGACAGCCCGGGTACCAGGCATGAAAGGTCATGGTTTTGTGAACTTTGTCGACCACGGGCAATCCAATCCGTCGTGGTTGCGGCTGATCGATCAGTTCACCGTCTTCCTTCCAGCGGTGCAGCGCCGGCAAGGGGTCAAATTCCCCCTTGATGGGCCAGTAGGCGCCTATGACCGCATCGGGGCGGCCCACCAGCCAGATGCGCATGACGCGCTGCAACAGGTTGGCGCGTTGTAGTCGATCCGGGAGATTGAGACGTTGTTCAACCAAGCGTTTGCGCAGGGCTTTTTTAGCCTGCGCTTCTTGTTCATCAGAGGTATCCATAATCTCCCCATGCAGTTCTCTACTATTTTGACATCGATTGCGCTGCTGGGCGGGCTGACCCTGTCGGCAAATAACCAGGCGCAGGCGCAAGCCCGGGCAGGCGAGGCCCTCGCGTCCGACGAGACCATTTTGGCCATGAATCAGGCCTTCAAAAAGGGCAACGTCCAGCGCCTGAGCGAACTGCTGCCTCAGGCACGGGGCCATGTGCTCGAACCGTGGGCGGCTTATTGGGAGCTGCGCGCGCGCCTGGACACGGCCAGCCCGGCGGAAATTCAGCAGTTCCTGAACCGCTTTGCCGGCACCTACCAGGAGGACCGCTTGCGCAACGACTGGTTGCTGCTGCTTGGGAAGCGCCAGGCGTGGGGTACTTTTATGGCCGAGTACCCCAATTTCCGCATGAACGATGACCGCTCGGTCCAGTGCTACGCGCTGCTCACCGATTCCAAGTCAAGCGACCGGGACGTGGCGCAGAAGGTCGAGACCCTGTGGCTGGCCCAGCGCGATGCCGATGAGGGCTGCGCGGCTGCGGCTGAGCAGCAACTCAATGCCAGAAAGCTGCTACCGCATACCGTCTGGTTGCGCGCCCGCTTGGGGATGGAAAACAACAGCCTGCGCATCGCCACCCAGGCGGTGGGCCTGCTCGATGCCGAATGGGCTAACACGGTCAGCGCCATCTACATCAACCCAGAACACTACCTGGAAGGCAAGCTGCTGGCACTGCGGCTGCGTACCAAAGAGCTGGTGACGCTGGCCATGGTTCGCCTCGCCGTCAAAGACCCCGCGGCTGCGGCCATCGAGATTGACAAGCTGCGCTGGAAAACTCAGCTCAGTCAGGAAGAGCGCAGTTGGGTCTGGGGGGTGATCGGCAAACGCTCGGCCATGCGCCTGTCAGATGAGGCTCTGGGCTATTTCCTGCATGGACAAGACCGATACATGACGGACGACCAGCTCGCCTGGAAGGTGCGCGCTGCGCTGCGGGCGGGCAACTGGGCGCAGGTGGCCACCGCCACGGCGGCCATGGGCGAGCAAGAGCGCCAGGAGGCCGCCTGGGTCTACTGGCGCGCGCGCGCCCTGCAAAAACTGGCCAAAGCGGAGCCCGAGCGGATCGAGGCCCGGCGCCTGCTGCAGAGCATTGCCGGCGTGCGCGGTTTTTACGAGCAACTGGCGCTGGAAGAACTCGGCCAGCGCATCAGCGCGCCTGCCCGGCCCGAGCCTCTCACGCAAGACGAGAAGGACGCGGCCCGGCGCGACCCCGGACTCAGTCGAGGTCTGTATGCGATCCAAATCGGCTTGCGCAGCGAGGGTGTGCGCGAATGGAACTACAGCGTCAATCTGCACCAGCGCGGTGGCATGAACGATCGCGAACTGCTGGCAGCTGCCGCACTGGCCTGCCAGCACGAAGTGTGGGACCGTTGCATCAACACCAGTGAACGCACCAAAGACGTGATGGATTTTGCGCAGCGTTTTCCGATGCCGCACAAGGACGCAGTACTGCAACGCACGGCACAAATCGGGCTCGACCCGGCCTATGTGTATGGCCTGATCCGGCAGGAAAGCCGCTTCATCACGGACGCCCGTTCCGGTGTCGGGGCCTCCGGGTTGATGCAGGTGATGCCAGCGACTGCCCGCTGGACCGCCAAGAAGATCGGTCTGCTGAACTTCAAGCCGCAACAGCTCAGCGAGCGCGATACCAACATTGCGATTGGCACCGGCTACCTCAAGCTGGTGCTCGACGACTTTGGCGGTTCCATGCCGATGGCTGCTGCGGCCTACAACGCCGGGCCCGGGCGCCCGCGCAGCTGGCGCGGTCAAGCCGGCTCGCCGGTGCTGGAGGCCGCCATCTGGGCCGAGAACGTCCCGTTCACCGAGACCCGTGACTATGTGAAAAAGGTCTTGTCCAATACCACCAACTACGCCGCGCTGATTTCCGGTCAGCCGCAGTCGCTCAAAAGCCGGCTCGGGATGGTCGGGCCCCGGGCGCTTGGGGCGGCATTGGTCAGCAGCGACTTGCCTTGAGACTCAGTCGGTGCAGGTTGCAGGTTGCAGGTTCGTTGAGGGTTGAGGGTTGTTGGTCGCGGCTACTGTGACGACGGTTTTTCTCTGGGATTTTTTCCCCACTCACTCCCCCAACCCCTCTCTCGCCCCGCCGGGCGAAAGAGGGGGGCTTCATGTGGCCGCGTCTTTGAAGGCGGGAACTCGGCGCTCCACGGCGCGCTGGCCTCAAAGTAAAGGCAACGCAGCGACCGGTCGCCATAGCCAAATTCGGCGTCGCATCAGCGGGTTGGCTCTGGATTTCTCGGTTTGCCGTCCAGAAACAACTCACTCAGGTCAGGCAGGTCAGGCAGGTCAGGCAGATCAAGCGCTGCCCCAACGCCAAGCGGCGCGTGGACGTCCCACCTTGAAACACGCGGCCAAATGTGGCTGTTGGCTCCCTCTTCCGCCCGGCGGGGCGGGAGAGGGCGGGGGGAGTGAGTGGGGAAAAAATAACTTAAAAATCCAACAGGGTAGTACCCCATCAGTTCCGGTAGACCTTAAATGAATTTAAGCAAATTCGACCTCCAGCCCACGTCCAGTATGCGTAACATGCTATCAAAAAAATCAATATAAACCGTATACCAGTCGCGCTGCTAGCATCCAGGCTTTGGAGAATCACATGCTCAAACTCATCATCGGCAACAAAAACTACTCCAGCTGGTCGATGCGCCCCTGGGTGCTGCTCAAACAAGCGCAGATCCCATTTGAAGAGGTCAAGGTCCGCTTTGACGCCTTCACGCCAGAGTCCAGCTTCAAGAAAACCGTCAATGCCCTGACACCGACTGGCAAAGTGCCGGTGTTGCTCGATGGCGATCTGGCGGTGTGGGACACGCTGGCGATCGCCGACTATGTGGCCGAACAGTACCCGGACCAGCAGTTGTGGCCGCGTGACAAGGCGGCGCGCGCCCGCGCCCGGAGCATTTGCGCCGAGATGCACAGCGGCTTCACGGCCTTGCGCAGCCACTGCCCCATGAATATCGAAGCGCGCCTGCCTGAGGTAGGCGCCCTGATCTGGCGCGACCAGCCCGCGGTGCGCGCCGACGTGGCGCGGCTGGTGGCGATGTGGGACGAGGCGCTCAAGCAGCACGGCGGGCCGATGTTGTTTGGCGACTTTTCGGTGGCGGATGCCTACTTTGCCCCGATCTGCACGCGCTTGAGCACCTATGCCTTGCCGCTAGCGCCCGCGATGGCCGACTACGTCGCGCGGGTGCAGGCGCTGCCCGGTGTGAAAGCCTGGATCGACGGCGCGCTGGCCGAGCAAGATTTCCTCGATTTTGCAGAGCCGTATCGGCTCAAGCGCTGAGATGCAGATCTACCTGGTCGGTGGTGCGGTGCGCGATGCCCTGCTGGGATTGCCGGTGGCGGACCGCGACTGGGTGGTCGTGGGTGCCACGCCGGATGAGCTGATCGCGCAGGGATTTGTGCCGGTGGGCAAGGACTTTCCGGTGTTTCTGCATCCCAAGACCCATGAGGAATATGCGCTGGCCCGCCTTGAGCGCAAGACCGCGCCCGGCTACCACGGTTTTGCCATTCACGCCGCGCCCGATGTGACGCTGGAGGAAGACCTCGCCCGGCGCGATCTCACTATCAATGCAATAGCTGCTAAAACAGACTGTACGAGGGCTACAGGCCAATTTGATCTAAAGAATGCGACAACGCCACCAGGCTGGCAAGAGCGCGCCAATCTGGTGGACCCCTTCAACGGCCAGCGGGACATCGCCGATAAGGTGCTGCGCCACGTCAGCGCTGCTTTTTCTGAAGACCCGGTTCGCATCCTGCGGCTGGCCCGCCTGGCCGCGCGTTTTCCTGATTTCAGCGTGGCTCCCGAAACGCTGCAACTCATGCGCGAGATGGTGCGCAGTGGCGAGGTCGATCATCTGGTGGCCGAGCGCGTCTGGCAGGAGTTGGCCAAAGGGCTGATGGAGGCCACGCCGTCACGCATGTTGACGGTGCTGCGCGACTGTGGCGCGTTGGCCCGAATCCTGCCTGAAGTGGACGCGCTCTGGGGCGTGCCGCAGCGCGCCGACTACCATCCCGAAGTGGACACGGGCGCGCATCTGCTGCTGGTGCTCGACATGGCGGCGCGCCTGGGCGCAGAGCTGCCGGTGCGGCTGGCCTGTTTGACGCACGACCTGGGCAAGGGAAATACGCCGGTTGACGTTCTGCCGCGCCACCTCGGTCACGAGCAGCGCAGCGCGCAGCTGCTCAGAGGGCTGGCGCGGCGCCTGCGCCTGCCCACTGAATGCCGGGAACTCGCCGATGTGATGGCGCGCGAGCACAGCAACATTCACCGCAGTGGTGACTTTGACGCACCAGCGCTGGTGCGCCTGCTCGAGCGCTGCGATGCCTTGCGCAAGCCGCAACGCTTTGGGCAAATCCTGCTGGCCTGCGAGTGCGATGCGCGCGGGCGGCTCGGGCTGGCCGAGTCAGCCTACCCGCAGCGGCCGCGCTTGCTGGCGGCCCTGGTGGCGGCGCAAGCTGTTGCTACCGAAGTAATAGCTAATGAGGCAATGGCGACGGGGGCTAATGGCCAGAAAATAGGTGAATTGATTCACTCAGCGCGGGTGCAGGCAGTCAAGGCCAGCCTGACCTAGCGGCACGTGGTCGCCGTGCGGCTTTGCTCGTTATGCTCAGACCATGTCCCATTTGCTGGTTGTTGAAGATGACGAATTGCTGCGCGCTGCGCTCAGCGCCCAGCTGACCCAGGCCAGCCACAGCGTCACGCCTGCCCGCGACGGCGAGAGCGCTGGCGCGCGAGGTGGCACGCGCAAGCGGGTGCTGCGGCGCGTCGTGGGATACTGCGCTACGAGTGGCGTGGCTGGCGCCAATTTCTCCATCCTCATTTCTTTGCAAGGCTGTGAACGAAGACCTGAACTCACCCCTGTTGGCTGTTTTGGCTGGCGCCCAGGCGCCGGGCCGGCCCGTGGCCGGCAGTGCCACCGACCTGGGCGCACCCGCCGTGCGTGAGACCGACGCCGCGCTGCGCCAGCTCAATGCCCGCTTGATGGAGAAAGTCCAGCTGCTGCAGAGCACGCTGACCAGCGTCAGCCAGGGCATCCTGGTCTTTGATGCGGGTGGGCGGGTGGATATATTCAACCCGCGAGTTTGCGAATTGCTGGACCTGCCGCAGCGTCTGCTGGCCAGTCACCCGACGGTGCAGGCGCTGACCAGTTTCCAGCGCGATCGCGGCGACTTCGGTCAGGACGCCGAACTGATCGAGGTGCAGGCGCGCAATTGCGTGCTCGGTGTGGCTGGCGGCGCCCAGGATAAGTTGGCGTCCCATTACCTGCGTGTGACGCGGGCGGGGCTTACCCTGGAAGTCAAGACCCAGGGCCTGCCTGATGGCAGCATGGTGCGCACTTTTACCGATGTGACGGACTATGTGCAGGCCCAGGCCACGTTGCAAAAGAACGAGGAGCGCTGGAAGCTGGCGCTGGAGAGCACTGGCGATGGCGTCTGGGACTGGCATGTTCAGACTGGTTTGGAGTTCTATTCCATCAGGCTATTGGAAATACTCGGGTATGACGCCAATGATGTCCAGCTTCAGGCGCGCGGGGAGTTCGACAAGCTGATTCATCCCGACGACCTGGCGCAGCTACTGGACGCGCGTCAGGCCCATTTTGACGGTCTGACTCCGACCTATTCGGATGAGCACCGCGTGCGTTGCCGCGATGGCAGCTGGAAATGGATGCTCTCGCGCGGCATGGTCATCAGCCGCGACGCGCAGGGCTTGCCGCTGCGCATGATCGGCACCCACACCGACGTGACTGATCGCAAAAGAGCAGAAGTGCTGATTTGGCAACAAGCGCATTTCGACACCCTGACCGGCCTGCCCAACCGCAACATGCTGCATGACCGGATGGCGCAGGAGCTCAAAAGGAGCAAACGCGACGGCTTTCAGCTCGCGGTGCTGTTCATTGACCTGGATCATTTCAAGGAAGTCAACGACTCGCTCGGTCACGGCTGTGGCGACCGCTTGTTGGTTGAGGCGGCGCGGCGCATCTGTGACTGCGTGCGAGAGTCAGATACCGTGGCGCGCATGGGCGGTGATGAGTTTGCCGTGATCTTGACCGAACTGCGTGATGCCAGCAGCTTGGAGGGCATCCTGCAAAAGATGCTGCAGGCGCTCGAAGCCGTGTTCGAGCTCGAGGAAGAGAGGGTCTTTGTGTCGGCCAGCATTGGCGTCACGCTGTACCCGCTTGACGCCAGCGCGATTGAAGATCTGTTCAAGAACGCGGACCAGGCGATGTACGTGGCCAAGGGCGCCGGGCGCAATCGTTTTAGTTTTTTTACGCCAGCGCTGCAGGAGGCCGCTCAAAACCGGGTGCGGCTCACCAATGACCTGCATGACGGGCTTGTCAAAGAACAGTTCCGGGTGCTCTACCAGCCGATCGTGGAACTCGCCAGCGGGGCTGTTCGCAAAGCCGAAGCGCTGATTCGCTGGCATCACCCCACGCGCGGTCTCATCAGTCCGGCCGATTTCATTCCGATCGCCGAATCCACCGGCTTGATCGTCGATATTGGCGAGTGGGTGTTTCAGCAGGCCGCGCGCCAGGTGCAGGCCTGGCGCTTGCGGTTGGACCCTGATTTTCAGATCAGTGTCAACAAGTCACCGGCGCAGTTCCAGCGACGCGGCAAGAGCAAGACGCCGTGGGCGCAGCAGCTGCAGGCGATGGGTTTGCCGGGCAGCAGCATCGTGGTCGAGATCACTGAAGGGCTGCTGCTCGACACCAGCTCCAGCGTGGCCGACCAGCTGCTCGATCTTCATGATGCCGGCATTCAAGTGTCGCTCGATGACTTTGGCACCGGCTATTCGTCCCTGTCCTATCTGCAGCGCTTTGACATCGACTTCGTGAAGATTGACCAGTCTTTTGTGCGCCACCTGATTGTCGATTCGACCGATCTGGCGCTGTGCCAGGCCATCATCGCCATGGCCCATGCCCTGGGCATGAAGGTGATTGCCGAGGGCGTCGAAACCGTTCAGCAGCGCGACTTGCTGGCCGCCGCAGGGTGCGACTACGGCCAGGGCTATCTGTTCTCGCGGCCGATTGCGGCCACGGACTTTGAAGCGTTCCTGGCCACCCAGGCCACGATCTAGGTGTCAGCCCACGTCCCGCTTGCCTGGCAAGCTATGAAATTCATAGTCTGTGAGCCAATGAAGCCGGCGACCTAGGGTTTTGCCCTGGACCAAGCCAGCTGGCTCAAGCCACCAGCGCCAGCGCACCAAAGTCGCCCACCTGTTCGCCCAGGCCCGCGTTCACCAGCTCACAGCCGTCCGTCAGGGCCGGCAACTTGCCTTGGATGTGAGCCTGCAATTTCGGCAGCAACAAGGCCCGGTGATGCCAGAACACGCTGCCCCCGAGGCTGATGCGCGCCAGATCGAGCGTCACGATCAGGTTGTACAGGGTGCGGCCCATGATCCGACAAAATTCATCAATGATGGCCGTAGCCCCCGAATCACCTGCGTAAGCGGCTTTGAAAAGAGTAGCTGGATCGGCGTAGCCGAGCGGCCCGAAGCGCCTGGCAATGGCGTTGCCGGCAATCAGGCCTTCCACATCGCCGACGTTGCCGCAGCCGCACAGGGCGTCATTGTTGTCGCTGACGAACAGATGGCCGGCGTGCCCGGCATTGCCGTTTTTGCCGCGCAGAACATGGCCGTCCACGCACAGGCCCACACCAATACCGGTGCTCCAGGTGACATAGGCGCAGTTCGCCAGTGGCTGGCCGTTGCGCTGCAGCGCGCCCCAGCGCCGCTCGGCCTCCAGGGCGCCGATGCCGTCGTTTTCAACCCGCACCTTGGCAAATACCTGGCGCAATGGCGCCTCCAGCAAGGCGGTGTGCCAGTCGTTGGGCAGGCCGCGTGCCTTGCCCGCCAAGCCACCGCAAATGTTGGGCGCCGCCAGCTCCACCAGGCCCTGGTTCAACACAAAGGGGCCGCAAGAGGCCACGCCAAGCGCCGACAGGTCGGCGGGGGCGACGCCAGCTGCCGCGCAGCTCTGCCCGACCAGACGGATGATTTGCAGCGCCAGCGCATCGTTGTGGCCCTCTTTGGCGGTGGGCTCGGTCATCCGGCCGCGCACACCCTGGGAGTCAGCGATGCTGACCGCCACCTTGGTGCCGCCAATGTCCACGCAAGCGACTGGCGCTGCGTCCGGTGCCAGGCGAAAGCCGTCAGTCAAAACGTTTGGGTTCATGGTGTTCATTTCAGCGCGGGTGCCGCGCCAAGGCAATGGGGAAAGGCGTCGATCAGGTCCGACTGTAGTCGTCACTCAGGCGCACGCTGTCATCCTCGCCCAAATAGGTTCCAAACTGGACTTCAATGATTTCAGTCGGCGCTGCGCTGCGGTTCGCGAGCCGGTGTAGCTGGTCGATGGCGATGTCCAGATGGGCTCCTGCCGCCAGGCCCAGCACCTGTTCACTCACCGTGATGTGCCAGCGCCCAGCGCACGATGTCGGCGGCGCCCATGGCCCCGGCCTGCCGAGCCAGCTCTTTGCCATTGGAGAACAAGGCCAGCGTCGGGATGCTGCGGATGTTGAAGCGGGCGCCCAGGGCCTGCGCCTCTTCGGTGTTGACCTTGGCCAGGCGAAAGCGCGGTTCCAGCTGCGCGGCCGCCTGCTCAAACGCAGGCGCCATCTGGCGGCATGGCCCGCACCACGGTGCCCAAAAATCGACCAGCACCGGAATTTGGCTGCGGCTGATGTGGCGGTCGAAATTGCTTTCGTCAAGCGCCAGCGAATGCGCTACGAACAAGGCTTTGTGGCAACTGCCGCAATCGGGTGCGTTGGCCAGATCGTCACTGCGCACCCGGTTGGTGGTGTGGCAGTGCGGGCAAACGATGTGCAGAGAGTCAGTCATGATAAATATCCCTTTCTGAACCCCACATGGCGGCCAGATCGCTGATCTTCAAGCCCACACAGGGCAGCGTCTGGTCCAGCCCAATGAAACTACAAAAAAAAGAGCGCACTATCCATACGACACGAGGGCCAGACGCCAAAAACGTTCGCAGTTTCTGCACACGCTGGCGTGGCGCAGTCGTCGCTACCGCGTGTGCGCACTCCCTCAGGTGTAGCGCTTGCTGCGCAGATTGTTTTTCATTTCACTGAGCAGCGGCTGCAGCTTGTCGCCGCCAATCGCCAGCGCCACGCAAGTGGCCAGGATGTCGATGATCAGCAGATGCAGCAGGCGCGACACCATCGGGCTGTAACGATCAAAGCCCTCCGGGTGGTCGGCGGCCAGGTGAATGTGGCCGGCCGCTGCCAGCGGTGAGCCGCTGGCGGTGATGACGATGGTGGTGGCGCCGTGCTTGCGCGCAATGTCGCAGGCGTCCATCAGGTCGCGGGTTCGCCCTGAGTTGGAGATGATGACGACGCAGTCACCCGGGCCGAGCAGCGTCGCCCCCATCACCTGCATGTGGCCGTCGCTGTAGGCGATGGTGTTGAGCCCCAAGCGAAAGAACTTGTGCTGCGCATCCTGGGCCACGATGCCGGAGTTGCCCACGCCAAAAAACTCGATGCGCTTGCCCTGCGCGTAGGCCTGCATCAGCGCGCTGGTGGCCTTCTCCATGGCTGCGGTGCTGGCGTCGTTACGGTACTTCAGGAAGGCGGCCACCGTGTTGTCGATGACCTTGACCATGATGTCGCTGGTCTTGTCGTCGGCATCGACACTGCGGTGAATGAAGGGCACGCCTTCGCTCACGCTGCCGGCCAGCTTGAGCTTGAAGTCCGACAGCCCGTCGTATCCGACGCTGCGGCAAAAACGCACCACCGTGGGCTTGCTCACATGCGCACGCTGCGCCAGCTCGGTGATCGGCTGCTGTGCAAAACTGCGCGGATCAATGAGCACGAGTTTGGCCACGCGCTGTTCAGCCGGCGCCAGTGACGGCAGGCAGGCCTGGATGCGGTCAAGCATGAAGCTGGCCCCCACGCTTGTCACTTCGTGTACTGCGCTGCCCCCCGAGGGGGCTGTGCTTGCTTGGGGCGGCCCGGCGCGGCGCACTATGGCCCCCACACTTGTCACTGCGTGTACTGCGCTGCCCCCCGAGGGGGCTAATCTTCCTTGGGGCGGCCCGGCGGAAAATTACCCTCGTCCGTGGTTCCCACGGGCTCAGCATTCTTCCGCCCAGCAATAACCGTCACGCGCGATCATGGCGCTCGATGCGCTCGGTCCCCAGGTGCCGGCGGCGTACAGGCGCGGACCTTGGGTGTCGTTTTGCCAGTGCTCCAGAATCGGCTCGACCCAGCGCCAGGCTTCTTCTTGCTCGTCACTGCGCACAAACAGGTTCAGGCGGCCGTCGATCACCTCCAGCAGCAGGCGCTCATAGGCGCCGACGCGTCCGGAGCCAAAGCGCGTGTCAAAGTCAAGATCAAGTTGCACCGGCGACAGGGTTTGGGAGTTGCGCCGGTTGCTTTGGCCCTGCGCCAGCAGGTGCAGTTCCAGCCCGTCCTTGGGCTGCAGGTTGATCACCAGCCGATTGGCATCGCCAATTTGCGAATTGAAGATGGCATGCGGCGTCGGACGAAAATTCACCACAATGCGGGCGTCGCGCCCGGCCAGGCGCTTGCCGGTGCGGATGTAAAACGGCACGCCAGCCCAGCGCCAGTTCGATATCTCGGTGCGCAGCGCGACAAAAGTCTCGGTCTGGCTTTGCGGACCAACCCCAAGCTCGTCGCGGTAGGCCACCACGGGTACGCCGCCGATAGCGCCTGCTGCGTACTGGCCGCGGATCACGTCCTGCGTGAGCGATTCGGCGCTCCAGGGTTTGAGCGATCGCAGCACCTTGAGTTTTTCGTCGCGAATGGCATCGGCATGGGTGTTGATGGGCGGCTCCATGCCAATCGCGCACAGCAACTGCAGCGCGTGGTTTTGCACCATGTCGCGCAGCGCGCCAGTGGTCTCGTAAAAGGCACCGCGAGTTTCCACACCCAATTCTTCGGCAATCGTGATTTGAATATTGGCAATGTGCTCGCGCCGCCACAAGGGCTCAAACAAGGCATTGCCAAAGCGCAGTGCAAACAGGTTTTGCACGGCGGGTTTGCCCAGGTAATGGTCGATGCGGAAAATATTCTTCTCACCGAACACCTGGCTCACGGTGCGGTTGATGGCGCGGTTGCTGGCCAGGTCGTGCCCCAGCGGCTTTTCGAGCACCACGCGGGTTTGCGGCGTGTTCAGTCCACAAACGGCCAATTGTTCGCACACGGTGGTGAACAGCGCGGGCGCGGTGGCAACGTACATCACCACGGTGTCGGCGGGGCGCTCGGCCAGTTTGGCCACCAGACGGGCGTAGTCGCCGGGGTGGGACAAGTCCATCTGCACGAATTCAAGCAGCGTCGCAAACCGGCAGAACTCTTCTTCGCTGGGACGCTTGGCCAGTTCCACCTGGTCGAAACGGGCGCAAATCTTGGCTTGGTACTGCTCATTGCTGAGGTTGTCGCGGCCCACGCTAATGATGCGGCCATCCACGGGCAGAGTGCCATGGCGAAAGGCTTGAAACAGCGCCGGCATCAATTTGCGCCAGGCCAGGTCGCCGGTTCCGCCAAACAAAACGAGGTTAAAACTCATAGCTGAAACCTGTAGTGATGAAAATCAGCTGGTAATGTAACTTAGTTTCATATTTCTTAACTGATTACGTAACTCACGAGCATTCGCGACCCAGGTCGTCGGCTGATAATGAGGCCATGAACCAACTCGATGCGCTCAAACAATTCACCACCGTGGTGGCTGACACCGGCGACTTCAAACAGATTGAAGCCTACCAGCCCACGGATGCCACGACCAACCCGTCGCTGATCCTCAAGGCAGTGCAAAAGCCCGATTACCGTACGCTGCTGCTTGAGACCGTGGCGCAGTTCCCGGGGCGCCCGCTCGATGAGTTGATGGACCGGCTGCTGGTGCGATTTGGTTGCGAGATTCTGGCGATCATTCCCGGGCGCGTCTCCACCGAAGTGGATGCGCGGCTGAGTTTTGACACGGTGGCCAGCGTTGCCCGCGCCGAGCGCCTGATCGAGTTGTACCAGGCGCAGGGCGTTCACATCGACCGGGTGCTGATCAAGGTGGCTGCCACTTGGGAGGGCATGCTGGCTGCCAAACAGCTGGAGCGCCGCGGCATTCACACCAATCTCACGCTGCTGTTCTCGTTTTGCCAGGCGGTGGTGTGCGCGCAGGCCAAAGTGCAGTTGATTTCTCCATTTGTCGGGCGCATTTACGACTGGTACAAAAAGTCAGCCGGTGCGGCATGGGTCGAGGCTGACAACGCCGGTGCCAACGATCCCGGCGTTCGGTCGGTGACGCAGATCTACAACTACTACAAGAAGTTCGGCATTGGCACCGAGATCATGGGCGCGAGCTTTCGCAATGTGGGGCAGATCACCGCGCTGGCGGGTTGCGACCTGCTCACCATCAGCCCGGACTTGCTCTCTGCCCTGGCCGCGAGCCAGGCGCCGCTGGCGCGTGCACTTGACCCCAACACCGCCAAAGCGCTCGACCTGAGCCCGGTGAACTATGACGAAGCGGGCTTTCGCTTGGCGCTCAATGAAGATGCCATGGCGACCGAAAAGCTGGCCGAAGGCATCCGCGCCTTTTGTGTGGATGCGGGCAAGCTGGACCAGCTGTTGCTGGCCGCCTGATCAATCAATGGAGGAATTCGCCATGACAAGCACCCGTTGTGACCGCAGCGCTGCCTGGAGCGCATTGCAGACTGCCTATGCCCATCAGGGCCACGCTTTTGACCTGCGCCAGGCCTTTGCCCAGGACGCCGGCCGCTTTGCGGCCTTGAGCCAAAGCGCCCCGCATGTGTTTGCGGACTTGTCCAAGAACCTGATCGACGACGCGACCCAGCAACTGCTGCTGGAGCTGGCGCGCCAGACCGGTGTGGCGCAGCGCCGCGACGCCATGTTTGCCGGCGAAAGAATCAACAGCACCGAAGAGCGCGCTGTCATGCACTGGCTGCTAAGGACACCGCCCGCGGATCCCGCCATGCCGGCACAGTCGTTCCACCGGCACATGGCCGAGATGCTGCACGAGGTGCACAGCACGCTCGACGCCATGCTGGCCTTTGCTGAAACTGTGCGTGCGGATGAGCGCATCACCGACATCGTGAACATCGGCATTGGCGGCTCCGACCTCGGGCCGCAAATGGCGGTGCTGGCGCTGGACGCGTTTGTCTGCACCAGCAAACGCTTTCACTTTGTCTCGAACGTGGACGGTCATGAACTGGCCGGCGTACTCAACAAAGTCACGCCCGAGAGCACGCTGTTCCTGATCGCCAGCAAGACCTTCACCACCATCGAGACCATGACCAATGCCGAATCGGCCAAACGCTGGTTCTTGCGCGAAGGTGGCACTGACATCGGCCGGCATTTCGCGGCCTTGACCACCAACGTGGCAGCGGCCAACGCCTTTGGCGTCAAGACCACCTTCGGCTTTTGGGACTGGGTCGGCGGGCGCTATTCGGTCTGGTCGGCCATCGGTCTGCCGTTGGCGATTGCAATTGGCGCTGCAGGATTTCGTCAATTTCTGGCCGGTGCGCACGCCATGGACGAACACTTTCGCAGCGCGCCGCTGCAGCAGAATCTGCCGGTGCGCCTGGGCCTGCTCGATGTCTGGTACCGCAACTTTCACGGTTTCACCAGCCGCAGCATCGCGCCGTACCACAGCGCGCTCAAGCGTTACCCCGCCTATTTGCAGCAGCTGGAAATGGAGAGCAACGGCAAGCGCGTCGACGCGAAAGGGGAGGCGCTGCCCTACGGCACGGCGCCGGTGCTCTGGGGCGAGCCCGGCACCAACGGCCAGCACGCCTATTTTCAGATGCTGCACCAGGGCACGGACGTGGTGCCGGTCGAGTTCGTCGCGGTCAAGCATCCAAAACACGACTTGCCCGGCCACCACGACTTGTTGCTGGCCAATGCGCTGGCGCAGGCGCAGGCGCTGATGGTCGGCAAGAGCGCCGACGCCGGGCCGCCCCAAGGCGGCGCAGCCCCCCCGGGGGGAAGCGAGCCACATGCAATGGGCGAGCGTGGGGGTCATGTACATGCGGGCGGCCACAAGGACTTTCCTGGCAACCGGCCCAGCACCTTTTTGCTGCTCGATGAACTGAGCCCCGCCAGCCTGGGCGCGCTGATCGCCTTGCAGGAGCACCGTGTCTTTGTCAGTGGATCGGTCTGGGGCATCAACAGCTTCGACCAATGGGGCGTCGAGTTGGGCAAGGTGCTGGCCAGGGATGTGGCGGCGCGTCTGGCCAGTGGCAACGTCACCGGGCTGGATGGCTCCACGGCGGGACTGCTGGCTCGATTGCGGGATTGATAGTGTTTGTACCGGGCTTGCTCCAGGCGTTGTACGCGCGAGGCATAGCAGCCTGAAATTTCCGATGAATATTGTTTTTGACTTTGGCGCGGTGCTGTTTACTTGGCGCCCAGCCGAGCTGTTGCGTCGCCATTTCCCCGAACGCACGGCCTCAGAGCCTCTGGCGACAGAATTGGCGCGGGCGGTTTTTGGCCACGCCGACTGGCACCAGTTTGACCGGGGCGTTCTGTCGATGGATGCCGTGATCACCCGCACCGCCACGCGGCTGGGCCTGGCCCCGGCGGCGCTCACGCGGATGATGAAAAGCATCCCGGACCATCTGGCGCCGATGCACGATACCCTGGCCTTGCTGGCGCAGTTGCGCGCTCTGCGCGAACAGCAAAGTGGTGCACCCAGGCTCTACTTTTTATCCAACATGCCCGCGCCCTACGCCCGCGCACTGGTGCAGCGCCATGACTTTTTGCAATGCTTCGACGGCGGCATCTTCTCCAGTGATGTGGCGCTGATCAAACCCGAAGCAGAAATCTACGCGCTGATGGAGCGCCGCTACGCCTTGGCGCCGGCGCACACGATCTTCATTGATGACAATGCGGCCAATGTGCAAGCGGCGCAGGCGCGTGGCTGGCAGGTCATTGAGTTCGCATCGGCGCAGCAGCTTAAGGCCCGATTGCTCCACCATGGAATTGAGCTAAGGTCCTGACAGGTAGTCGCTTTTGAAGTGCTGCAGCGTGGCCTGATACGGCGCGTGGCCGACGTCCTGCAGATCACTGTGCGCGCCGCCTTCGATGGCAAGCCAGCGTTTGGGCGGGTTCGCCGCCGCATATAACCGTCGGCCCAGACGCATCGGAATTGTCGTGTCAGCACTGCCATGGATCATCAACAGCGGCGCGTGCACACGGCCAATTTTGTCAATCGAGGCAAAGCGTTCATTGTTGAACTGCAGCAAGAGCGAAGCCACAAAGCCCGCCTCGCTTGCGACGTCGGCAAAGCTGCTGAAGGCCGACTCCAGAATCAGCGCGCCGTAGTCCTGCGGCGCCCGCAAGCGGCTGGCCAGGTCCACTGCAACAGCGCTGCCCATGGAGTGGCCGTAGATGACCCGCTGGCTGGCGTGTGGCGCGCGGCGCTGCAACTCGGCCCAGGCGGCATCGGCATCCTGCATGAGGCTTTGCTCCGACGGCGTGATCGCGGTGCTCATGCCCCAGCCCCGGTATTCGACCGCCAGCACGTTAAAACCCGCCTCGCGCAGCGCATCGATCTTGGGCTGGTTTTGCGGCAGCGTGCGAAAAGTGCCATGCAGGTACAACAGCGTCGGCGCATCTTTGTCAGGATGCGGTAGCCACCACAGTTCGATGCGCTGGCTGCTGGTGGCAGCAGGCGCTCGGGCTGGCAGATTGATGAAGTAGTGCTCGTCGCCAGCGCGCAAATCAGTCAACTGAGTCGGGATGCCCAGGGTGGGGCGGTAGATCACCTGGCGCTGGCTTGCGTCCAGCCAGGCGCAACCGCTGCTGGCCAGCAAGGACAGGAGTAACAAGATCTGCAGCCAGCATCTGGCCGCCTGCGCCACGGCCCGGGTGGCAGCCGTTACACTGCGACTCCATTGCATCCGTCTGGCCCCGTTGTTTTCCATGAATAAATTGATTCCCATCGTCTTTGGCCTGATTGTGGCCCAGCTGGCCGGCAACGCCCTGGCTGTGCCGGCGTTCCTCTCTAGCCTGGCTCAGGACAAGGTGCTGAGCTGGCAGTTCAGCCCCTACACCCTGCATTACCACCCCAGTGATGACCATAAGAATGTGGTGATGGTGGGCGTGGAGCGCGAGTACCCTGACGCCAAGCTCGACGGCATCACCCTCTTTACCAATTCGTTTGGTCAGCCGACCGTGTATGTCTATCCGTGGGGCGGCGCTTATCACGATCTCGGCGGTGTCAAGCATTTGTCATTCAAGTGGACGGCCGGTTTGCTCTACGGCTACCGCGATCCGTACCAGGACAAGGTGCCGTACAACTACAAGGGCTTGTCACCGGCGGTCATTCCCGCGCTGGCCTATGAATTCAAGCCCGGCTGGTCCGGCCAGTTGAACTTTTTGGGGACTGCAGGCTTGATGTTTCAGGTCAACGCCCCGTTCAACTGAGAGCGCCATCGTTGTGCGATTTATTGATGAAATAGGGCGCTAGCCCACGTCAAATAAGCCTAAGTAGCTATGTATTAGATAGTAAAAAACCCGCAAGGCTCACGCCTTGCGGGTTTTTTTAATTGGTGCCGAGTGCCACAACAGCACGTCGACGCAGCATGACGATCTGCAGCTAGGCGTCTGGGCGCAGACAGTAGCAGCGCTACGCCCAGTCCAGACAACGACGCTGCAGGTCGTCAGGCAAGGAGCACCTTACATGCCCATGCCGCCCATGCCGCCCATGCCACCCATATCGCCGCCACCCATGCCGCCGCCAGCCGAGTCGTCCTTCGGTGACTCAGACACCATGCATTCGGTGGTGAGCATCAAAGAGGCGACAGACGCTGCGTTTTGCAGTGCGGTGCGGGTCACTTTGGTGGGGTCCAGGATACCCATTTCGATCATGTCGCCATAGGTGTCGTTGGCAGCGTTGAAGCCGTAGTTGCCGGTGCCGGCCAACACTGCGTTCACGACCACCGAGGCTTCGCCGCCGGCGTTGTACACGATCTCGCGCAGGGGCGCTTCAATCGCT
>JBBQQX010000066.1:0-20123 GCA_038215405.1 Burkholderiales bacterium | reverse complement strand
GAATCCGACAAGTGCGGCCAACCCAAATGAATATCGCCGCTGACGATGTCGATGGCAAAGCCTTCGACCTTGGTTTGACCTGACTTCCAGAACACTGCAGCAATGGAAAACCGCCCAACAAAAGCGATCAGCGAATCCGGGATGCGGCTGCAAAGGCGAATGAAGGTTTGCAGCAGGCCGCTGATGGGATGACTTGATGTTGTTGCGGCATTGGGGTAGGCGTTGGGTTTCATGCGGTCATGTCTCCATTGGAAATGCTGGTGATGAGTTGCAATCGAATCAGGTTCGCAAGGAAGGCTGCCAGATCAAAGCGATGGTCACTCTCTACTGCGGCATCGGCGGCCAGCGCGAGCCCCGCACCGGCCATCAATTGCGCGAGAAAGTGGCCTTCAGCCACACTCAAATTGAGTATTTCGACATCCAGATCGCGCCGAAAAACCAAGACGTTTTGTGCCAACTCGGGGTTGACCGCATCGATGGACAGCACGCCCTGATGAGCAGCCCACAGCGACCAAACGGCGTACTGTGATTGAAGTAAGTGCACCGATGGATGAAGCCGCAGCTTCAAACCTGCCAAGGCATCCGGGTCGGCCAGCGCCTGACCGAGGGTTTCCAATGCAATCGGCGGTGCATCGGCCGCGTGGTAAGCGCGAACCCGCAGCATTTCCAGTCGCGCCACGTCAGACAGATAGGCCAGTGAGGTCGCCGGTGGGAATGTTTCTATAAAGTTCGCAAAGCCTGCACCCAGCCAGGTCAACACCCGGGACTTGACTGGATTCGTTTGAAGAAAGACGCGGGACATGGCACGGAAAAACTCTTCGCCGACCAGCGCCTGGGTGACCGGGAAGGTGTCGGCCAGGGCATCGGTCAAGGAGACCACCACGTTATTGCGGTACACCGCAAACCGCAGGGCCGGATCGGACCCGTTCCAGGTGCTCAGTCCTGTTGGCACGTCTAGTGCCGCATCAAGCAAAGCGCGTGAAAAATAGGCCTGGTTGCTCATGGCATGACCTTGGCCAAGAGGCTATCGGCAATGGCCGCTTCCGCCAGCAGCACCGGTAGTGGCGGAACATCGTTGTCACGCTCCAGCAATGTCGCAACGGCCCCGGTCAGCCCCAGCGTGAAGGCATACAAATCCCAGACGGCCTTGGCCACGGGGCTGCCGTGGCTGTCAATCAACAGGCGGTCGCCTGCACCGTCGACTTGTTCGGCAAAGCCGGCCAGGTGAATCTCGCCGACCTGTGCCAGCGGCAAAGCGCGAAGGGTGGCCTGCGGATCACGATGGTGGTTGACGCTTGAAACATAAACGTTGTTCACATCCAGTAGCAATCCACAGCCGGTGCGCCGCACCACTTCGGTGATGAAGGTGGCCTCGTCCATGGTTGACGCGGCAAACTCCACATAGGTGGCCGGGTTCTCCAGCAGCATGCGCCGCTTCAGGTGCGATTGCACTTGATCGATGTGCGCGCAGACGCGCTCCAAGGTGGCATCGGTGTACGGCACCGGCAGCAAGTCGTTCAAATAGGTTTCGCCGTGGGTTGACCAGGCGAGGTGCTCTGAAAACGACTCGGGTTGGTAGCGGTCCAGTAAATGCTTCAGAGCATTCAAATGGTTGATATCCAGCGGTGCATCAGCGCCAATGGATAGCGCAACGCCATGGATCGACAGGGGATAGTTTTCGCGGATGCGGGACAGGTAATGGTGGAACGGACCACCAACGACCATGAAATTTTCAGCATGCACCTCAAAGAAGCCGATGTCGGGCTGGCTCTCAAGTACATCCTGGAAATGCCCCGACTTCAAACCCACGCCAGCGCGCAATGGCAAAGTGGTCAAAGGCGCAGCACCCGGTATTACGGTTTTCATGAGATCGGTCTCAGAAATGTCGGGTGCTGCAGAAGGCTATGCGATCAGGCCTTCTTTTCCTTGAACGCTTCCAGCTGACCAAATCCGGTAGGAGATGTGACCGATGTGGTCTTCAGGCACGTGCCTGCGGGCACCATCTTCCATGAATTGCCCTGGAAGTCGACTTTTGAAGTACCCGCACAGGTGGTGCCGGGTCCTGCTGCGCAGTCATTCTTGGCTTTGAGGGCAACGCCAAAGCATTTTTCACCATCAGCGGCAGCTGCTGGCGCCGCCGCCAGTGTCATGGCGGCACCAAGAGCCAGCGTCAGGGCTGCAGCGGAAGCGTAACGGGAGGTAGCGATTCTGTTCATTTGAAGATCCAATCTTTGATAAAGGGTTTATGTTGGCAGCTCGACCACGAAACACAGTCGCGCTGCCTCTATAGTCGGAGGAGCTGGAAATTTATTACAGCCATTTTCAGTGTTGGCAAATAAAATGAGCAGATGAGGGTCTGCTACAGCCGGTGGCTTCAATTTCGCCCGAGCATTTTTATGACGCGCAAGGCTCCGAATGGTTTGAGCTTTCCATCCCCAACGGCAACTGCCCACTGTCAACTCGCCAGTGCCCGCCGCGTCCAGTAGCTCAACCCATCCACCAGCAGCACCAGCAGCAGCATGGCCACCAGCACCGAGCTGGTTTCGGGCATTTGGAACAGGCCCATGTGAAAGGCCAGCATCTGGCCCAACCCCCCGGCACCCACCACGCCCAATATGGTAGCGGCGCGGATGTTGTTTTCCCAGCGGTACAGCGTGTAGCTGATCAGTTGCGGCAACACCTGCGGCAGCGTGGCGTACCAGAATACGCCTGCGCTGCTGACGCCGCGCAAGCGCAGTGCCGAGGCTGGGCCGTCTGGCGCGTTCTCCAGGCTCTCAGCAAACAGGCGGCCCAGCACGCCGGTAGTGTGCAAGGCCAGTGCCAGCGTGCCCGCCAGTGGCCCCAGCCCGGCTGCGATCAGCAACAGCGAGGCCCACACCAACTCGGGCACGCTGCGCAGGGCGTTGAGCATGAGCCTTGTTGGGCCCCGCCAGCGCGCCGGATCATTCGCGTGGGTTTTGGCGGCCGGCAGCGCCAGCGCCAGACCAGCCAGCACTGCCAGCGCCGTGCCCAGTGCTGACATGGCCAGTGTCTCCAGCGTGGCCCACCCCACTTTGACCAGGAACAGCGCATGGGTCTCGGGCGTGAGCAATTCGCCGACAAAGCGCCCCATTTTGCGGATGGCATCCAAGGACAGGAACTTGCCCCACTGCAAGTCCAGCGACCAGAAGCTGACCAGAACCAAAACCATCAGCCCGAGCACGAACCAGCAGGCCCGGCAGCGTGCATCAAAGAGGGGTGGCGGCATGCGCCGCGTCATGCCAAGCCCTCGCGCAACCAGCCACTGGCCCGGTCGGCCAGCCCCACCAGGGCGATGAACACCAACAGCATGGTGGAGACTTCGGCGCCGTTGAACATCTTCATGGATGCGTCCATCAGTTGGCCCAAGCCACCGGCGCCGACAAAGCCTAGCACCGTAGAGGACCGGATGGCACACTCCCAGCGGTAAACGGTGTAGCTGATGAGTTCGCCCGCGCTTTGGGGCAGCAGAGCATAGCCAAAGGCCTGCAGGCGCCCCGCTCCATTGCGCAGCAGGGTTTGCGTGGGCTGGCCATCACTGGACTCCAGAATGTCGCCATAGACCTTGCCCAGCATGCCGGCGTAGGTCAGGGCAATGGCCAGCACGCCCGAGGTGGGGCCCAGCCCCACCACCCGCACAAAGACCAGCGCCCAGATCAGCTCGGGCACGCTGCGCAAGATGACCAACACCCAGCGCACCGCCTGGCGCAGCACGGCGGGCACCGCACCCATGCGCCCGGCCAGTGCCGACAGTGACAGCGTGCGCACCGACAGCAGCGCAAAGGGTATCGCCAGCAGCATGGCCAGTGCCATGCCTGCAGTGGCCATGGCCACGGTGCGCCATGTCTCGCGCGCCACCAGCGCGAGGAATTCGGGCTCAACCTTTGGCGGAAAAAAGTCTGCCAAAAAACGCAGCGTGGGTTTGAGACTCTCGGGCGAGAACAGCACCCAGGGCTTGAACTCGGCCAGCACCAGCATGGGCCAGAGCACCACCAGGCCCGCCAGAGCCCAAAAGACACGGCCCCGCCAGGCCGGGTCGGTGCGGCGCCCACGGCCTCGTCCACTTCCACGACCACTGTCTACGCTCTGCATGGTCAACGGCAGTGAATCGCCACGGGGGCAGTTGCTCTTGCGGCGAAATCGGCCTCGGGGGCGGGGCCTGTCAACTCTTGCAGATGGCTGGCATACAGCGCCTGCAGCTGCACCGGTGTGACCTCGCTGGCTGGCAGGTCAAACACCAACTCGCCATCGCGCAGGCCCACAATGCGTCCAAAGTGCGCCAGCGCCATCTCCACGTGGTGCAGCGTCGCCACCAACGTGGCGCCACGTTGCTGCGCCGTGCGGGTGAGCGATGTCAGAGCCTGCTGTGCGCGTTCGGGGTCCAGGGCCGACAGCGGTTCGTCCACCAGCAACAAGTCGGCGCTGGAGGCCACCAGCCGGGCCAGGCCGACGCGCTGGCGCTCGCCCCCTGAGAGCCAGTCGACCCGCTCGAACAATTTGTCTGCCAGGTCGAATTGGGCCAGCGCGGCATCGGCCAGGTCCATGTCCTTGGGGTAGACCAGGCTTTGCAGGCTCTGCCACAAACCCATGTTGGGCAGGCGGCCCGCCAGCACCGCCGTCACCACACGCTGGCGCGGCGGCAATGGCGGCAGCTGGGGTGCCAGGAACAGGCGTTTGCGCAAGCCCTGCACCGCGTGGCCACCTAACTCCCATGGGTTGTCTGTGCCGAGTAGCACGGTGCCCTGCACAGGGCGCAGGGCACAGGCCATCACCTGCAGCAGCGTGGTCTTGCCCGCGCCCGAGGGCCCGATCACCGCCAGGTGCTCGCCACTGGCCACTGTCAGGTCGATGGCGCGCAGCGCGGGCGCAGCGCCCGGCATGGCGGACGGGTGGCGGGCAGAACACAGTTGCAGCACGACATTCATACGTCAAAATCGCCTGTAGCCCACGTGGAATATGCGCAATCAGCTACACAATCAATAGCATTCCAGCTCACTTCAAGAGGCCGGCACTGCGCGCAGCCGCCTCAATACCCTTGTAGTTGTCGGCCTTGGTTGGCACAAAGCGGGTGGCGCGTTGCAGCGCCAGCACCTCCTTGCCCTCGGACGTACCCGAATTGAGGTCCAGGAACGCTTGGGTCAGCTTTTCCTTCAGCGCTGCCGGCATGTCTGCGTGCACAGTCCAGTTGTAGTCGAAGTAAGGGGGCGTGGTGAAGATCACGCGAACCTTGCTTGTGTCGACTTTCTTGTCTGCCACAAACTTTTCCCAGACCGAGATGTTGAGCGCGCCGGCATCCACCTTGCCTGCTGCAACGGCCGCGATGGTGGCGTCGTGGGCACCTGAATAGGCTACGCGCTTGAGGTCTTTGTCGGGGTCGATCTTGGCGTCGAGCAGAAAGCTGCGCGGCATCAGGTGGCCCGAGGTGCTGGACTGCGAGCCGAAACTCAGCGTGTGACCTTTGAGGTCGGCCAGCGTCTTGATGGCCGGGTCAGCGGTAATGAAGACCGAGCGGAACTTCTCATCCTCCGCGCGTTGCACCAGTGGCACAGCCTTGCCGCCCGAGCGCACCTGAGCCTGCACAAAAGTAAAGCCGCCAAACCAGGCCATGTCGACTTGCTTGTTGGCCAGCGCTTCGACCGAGGCGGCGTAGTCGGACACGGGGGTGAACTCCACCTGCATGCCGAGCTTTTGCTCCAGGTACTTCACCAGCGGTGCGGCCTTGCGTGCCAGCTCTGTGGGTGATTCATCGGGGATGGCGGTGATCTTGAATACCTGCTGGGCCTGCAGCGGAGCGGCAAAGAGGCCGCACAAGCAAAGCGCTGTGCTGGCTAAAACCGTCTTGAATGGGCGTGAAATGATGAGACGAAGCATGGGCGGATCCAGTCTGAGTTTGAAAATTGGAAATTGAAAATTGGAACAGCGACGGTAGCAGCCGGCCATTAGAGCGCGAATCCGTCTTCCCTGCACGGCACCCCACACGTTACGATGCGCCATCGCCCTGTCTGCCCGCCCATGAAAACACCCCACTTTGTCCAACTGCATCACCCCAAAGAAGAGTCCGTGCGCCAGGAGCTGCTGCAGGGCTTGACCAGCAACGCCGAGCAGGGGGGTGCCTGTATCGCTCCCAAGTTTTTCTACGACGCCCTGGGCTCACGCCTGTTTGAAGCGATCACCGAGTTGCCCGAGTACTACCCGACCCGCACCGAGGCGGCGATTTTTCGGATGCACCAGGGCGCCATGGCGCAAAGCGTGCCGCCCCATGCGACCCTGATCGACCTGGGCGCGGGCAACTGCGCCAAGGCCGCCAGCCTGTTTGCGGCCTTCATGCCCAGGCGCTATGTCGCCGTGGACATTTCGGTCGACTACCTGCGCGATGCGCTGGACCAGTTGCAGCTGCGCCACCCGGCTCTGGACATGGTGGGCGTGGGACAGGATTTCTCACACACTCTGGTGCTGCCCGATGCCGTCGGCGCGGCGGGTGAAGGGCCCCGGGTGCTGTTCTACCCGGGTTCGAGCATTGGCAATTTCACACCTGCACAAGCGCTGGCCTTCCTGCGCCAGGTTCACGCCGCATGCAGCACGGTGGCCGGCAGCGGGCTGCTGATTGGGGTCGATCTGGTGAAAGGTGCCGCCGAACTGGAGGCTGCCTACGATGACGCGCTGGGCGTCACCGCAGCCTTCAACCGCAACCTGCTCTCAACCGTCAACCGCCTCTGTGGCAGCAACTTTGCGCTGGCCGATTGGGGCCACCGGGCGCGCTACAACAGCGCCCTGTCGCGCATTGAGATGCACCTGCAGGCGCGCCGCGCGGTCCAGGTGCAGTGGCCAGGCGGGGGCCGCAGCTTCGCACAAGGCGAGTGCATGCACACCGAGAATTCCTACAAGTGGACGGTAGCCGGTTTCTGCGCGCTGCTGCGCGAAGCCGGGTTTGGCACGCCGCTGGCCTGGACCGATGCCGACACCCCCACGCAGGGCCGCTTTGCTGTGCTGTGGGCGGGTGCTTAGGCTCAAATTAGATCCTAATTTGATAGCTAACTATGGCCTATTCACGAGGGCTAAGCTGCTATTTTATACAGAGAACAGCTGCGAAATCCGGCATGAAGGTCATTGCGCTCTGCCGTGAAGTAGTTGCGGTAGCGTGGATGTGCCATGCGGTCTGCGGTGGCCACGCTGGCGCCACGCAGCATTGGGCGACTGCCAAACCAGGGCGCTGAATAGTCCTGATAAGGATGGGCCACAAAGCCGGGGTACGGCGCAAACGTACTGGCCGTCCACTCCCATACCTCGCCCCAACAGAAGTCCGGCTGCGTCAGGGCAGCGCATTCCCACTGGGTCTCGGTCGGCAGTTGCAAGCCCGCCCATTGGCACCAAGCGTGGGCCTCAAAAAAACTCAGGTGCACCGCGCTAGCATCCAGGTCCAGCGCCTGCCACTGGCCAAAACGCTGGCGCTGCCAACCCGCGCCGTGCGGGTCCGCGCGCAGGTAGCGTGGCAGCGTGTGCGGCACGGTTTGCGCCTGCGCGATGCGCCAACGCCAGCCTTCGGGCGACCACCAGCGGGGGTCGGCATAACCACCGCCTTCCACAAAGGGCAGGAAACGCCTCCAACTGACCGCACTGCGGTCAATCGTGAAGGCGGGCAAAGCCACACTGTGGGCCGTCAGTTCGTTGTCGAACGCAAAGCCGGGGCCCGTGCTGCCCAGTTGCCAGGTGCAGGCCGGCACCTGCAACGCGCCTGCCTGCGTTGTGCGGGCATGCACGGGTGCAAAGAGCAGCGCGGCATCAACCGGTATCCCCAGCGCTTGCGCCGTGTACACCGCTGCCTCGCCGTGCATGTCTTCATGGAACAGCGCCAGACGGTAAAAATACAGGGATGCATCGTCTTGCGGGCTGCGCGCCAGCAACTCAAGAGTGTGCTGCAGCACTGCATGCAGTTGCGCACGAGTGGTGTCCAGGCTGGGCAGGGGCAAGTCCCAGCGTGTGTCGTGTGCCACCAGGCTGGAGTGGTACAGGGAGTCGGCGTTGACACCGGGCGCTACCTGGGCGGGTTCAGCCGGGGCGACGGAATGGTCGTAGCTGGTGCCGCTCGCACGTTGTGTGTTACGCCCGACCCAGTAGTCTTGAAACCAGCCCACGTGGCCCAACTCCCAGAGCGGCGGGTTGAACTGTGGATGCAAAGGCACGCGCAGGTCGGCACCCAGGGCCGCCTCATAACAGCGCATCAGGTCCAGCGTGCGCGCGCGGCTGGCGCACAGCAGATTCGCCAGCGTGGCCGCGTCAGCCGTGCGGGCCTGCACGGCAGGCTGCCATGGCACAGTCAGGGGTCTTGGCGGGAGTGGCATCATTGGCGAACATCATGAAACAACACGTCGTTATTGTCAGCCCTGCGCTCGCCGATGCCAACAACGGCAATTGGCAGACCGCGCGGCGCTGGCAACAACTGCTTCAGCCGCGCTACCGGGTGCGCATCGTGCAGCATTGGCCGGACGGGCCGGATGCTGCGCAAGACGCCTGCATGCTGGCCCTGCACGCGCGCAAATCGGCTGGCGCGATTGCCGCATGGGCCAGTGCACGCGCCAAACATGCTCTGGCACCGGCACTGGCCGTCGTGCTCACCGGCACCGACCTGTACCGTGACATCCACTGCGACTTGCAGGCACAAGCGTCTTTGCAGCGGGCCCAACGCCTGGTGCTGCTGCAAGAGCGTGGAGCCGATGCCTTGCCGCAGTCGGTGCGCCACAAGGCCCGTGTCATCTTTCAGTCCACCAGTGCCCGCCAGACACTGCCCAAGACCGAGCGCCATTTGCGCGCGCTGATGGTGGGGCATCTGCGCGACGAAAAATCCCCGCAAACGCTGTTTAACGCAGCGCACCTGCTTACGCCCTTGGATGGCATTCTTATCGACCATATTGGTGCTGCGCTGGACCCATCTCTGGGCGTGCAAGCCCAAGCCACCGCCCAAGACTGCCGGCACTACCGCTGGCTGGGTGCCTTGGCGCACACGCAGACGCGCCGGCGCATCCAGCAGGCCCACCTGCTTGTACACACCAGCCGCATGGAAGGGGGTGCCCACGTGGTGATGGAGGCGGTGCGCGCGGGCACACCGGTGCTTGCCTCGCGCATTGCCGGCAACGTGGGCATGCTGGGCGGGGATTACGTCGGCTACTTTGACTGGAACGACGCGCAGCAGCTCGCTCATTTGCTGCGCCGCTGCCACGATCGCGCCACCGACCCGCTCTACGCCCAATTACAAGCCCAATGCGCGGCACGCGCGCCACTGTTCGCCCCGCAGACCGAGAAGGCCGCGCTGCTGCGCCTGGTCGCCGAGTTGCTGGACACTCCAATTGAGCAAGTGAACTAATGCAAACACCCAGCCAGCCCATCGCCCGCGACATCGTTCTGGTGGGCGGCGGCCACAGCCATATTGGCGTACTCAAGCGCTTTGCCATGCGGCCAGAGCCCGGCGTGCGCCTGACTCTGATCTGCACCGATGTGCACACGCCTTACTCCGGCATGTTGCCGGGCTACGTGGCCGGCCACTACGGTTATGACGATGTGCACATCGACCTAAGCCGCTTGGCGGTGTTTGCAGGCGCGCGCCTGTACCGCGATGAAGTGATTGGTCTCGACCGCGCAGCAGCTAAGGTGCTGTGCCGCAACCGACCACCGGTGGCCTATGACCGCTTGTCGATCAACATCGGTTCGACACCGCAGCTAGGCGGCGTGGCCGGGGCGGCACAGCACGTGGTACCGGTCAAACCCATATACCAGTTCAACCAGCGCTGGTTGGCCCTGCTGGCACGCGTGCAGCAGCACACCCACGGTGCGCTGCGAGTGGCCGTGGTCGGCGCCGGCGCGGGGGGCGTCGAACTGCTGCTGGCAATGCAGTTCCGGCTGCAGCTCGAACTCGCAACCCTGGGGCGCGACCCCGCATTGCTCCTGTTCCATCTGTTCAGCGCAGATGACAGCATTTTGCCCACCCACAACGCCTGGGTCCGCCAGCGCTTTGCGCGGGTGCTGGCAGAGCGTGGTGTCACCGTGCATCTGCGGGCCGAAGTCACCCGGGTAGACACGGGTCAACTGCAGTGCGCCAGCGGCGAAGTGGTGCACGCCGATGAAGTCATTTGGGTCACGCAAGCCGGTGGCGCACCCTGGCTGCAGACCACCGGGCTGGCGCTCGATGCCAATGGCTTCTTGATCGTGAACGACTGCCTGCAAAGCATCAGCGACCCGCACGTTTTTGCAGCGGGCGACATTGCTGCTATGCAAAACTACGCCTTGCCCAAGGCCGGTGTATTTGCCGTACGCCAAGGCCGCCCCTTGGCGGACAACCTGCGCCTGGCGGTGCAAGAAAAGCCGCTCAAGCCCTACCACCCGCAGAGCCGCTGGCTGGCGCTGATTAGCACCGGCGACCAAACCGCTGTGGCCTCGCGCGGGGCTCTGGGCTTTTCGGGTCAGTGGGTCTGGCGCTGGAAGGACTGGATTGACCGGCGCTTCATGCAAAAGTTTTCGGACTTTGCAGCCATGCACACGGACAAGGCGCCCACTGCATCCACCACGAGTGGCAACGCCCTGGCGCTGAGCCCGGAAGAGTCGCTGCAGGCGATTTCCGCAATGGCCATGCGCTGTGGTGGCTGTGGTGCAAAGGTTGGGGCCAACGTGTTGTCGCGGGCCCTGAGCGGTCTGCAAGTGATTGAGAGCGACGACGTGCTGGTGGGCCTGCACGCGCCGGACGATGCCGCCGTGGTGCGGGTACCACCGGGCAAGGCCATGGTGCATTCGGTGGACTTTTTCCGCGCGTTTGTGGATGACCCCTATATCTTCGGCAAGATCGCCGCCAACCACGCGCTGGGCGACATTTTTGCCATGGGCGCACGAGCCCAATCGGCCACGGCAATCGCCACCGTGCCGCCGGGCCTGGAGGCCAAGGTAGAAGACCTGCTGCTGCAGATGATGGGCGGCGCGGTCGAGGTTCTCAACGCCGCGGGCTGCGCCTTGGTAGGCGGCCACACCGGTGAAGGGCAGGAACTGGCACTGGGCTTTGCCATCAATGGCCTCATTGACGACAATTTGGAAACCCTGCTGCGCAAGGGCGGAATGCAGCCCGGCGATGTGCTGATCCTTACCAAACCCATAGGCACGGGCACGTTGTTTGCAGCCCACGCCCGCTTACAGGCGCGCGGGCGCTGGATCGATGCGGCCCTGCAGTCGATGGTGCAATCGAACCGACTGGGTGCAGAGTGCCTGCGCGCGCATGGCGCCACCGCCTGTACCGACCTCACCGGTTTTGGTCTGCTCGGCCATCTGGTGGAAATGACCCGGCCCTCGGGCGTGGATGCAGAGATCAGCCTCTCGAGCCTGCCGCTGCTCGATGGTGCACTGGAGACGGTGGCCGCAGGCATTGTCAGCTCGCTTCAGCCGGCCAATGTGCGGCTGCGCCGTGCCCTGCACAACCAGGCCGATTTCGCCCAGCACCCGCGCTACCCGCTGATCTTCGACCCGCAGACCGCAGGCGGCCTGCTGGCCAGCGTGCCCGCCGACCATGCAGAAGCGTGCGTGAGCGCGCTGCGCGCCCAGGGCTATGAACACACAGCCATCATTGGTGGCATCCTGCCCCAGGGTGATGCGCTGGAGCCTATTCGTTTGGTTGAGTGATCGATTGATTGGATGGATCAACACAACGCAATGAAGAGGGGTTTGTCGCTACAAGCGGTAGTTGTCAAGCACAGATGAGCCGGTAAACCAGCATTTGCAATGGGCACTGTCATCCACCACCTTTATATGCAGTCCGTATTTTGTGGTGGACCCAGTCGGGGACTGAGTCGAATTTTAACGAGCTAGAATTGAAAAAACCCTAAGTGAATCAATCACTTAGGGTTATATCACTGGCGGAGCAGGGGGGATTCGAACCCCCGGAGGGTTTGACCCCTCGTACGCTTTCCAGGCGTATGACTTAAACCACTCATCCACCGCTCCCGAACCTCGAATTTTAACCGAGCAAACTCTGATTTCGGATGCACCCATGACCGAGCCAAGAAAAAAGCCATCCGAAGATGGCTTTTTTTGTGCTAATGAACCAGATCAGTTCAAGGCTGTTTTCTTGCCACCCTTGTAGGTGTAGAGGGTCGTCGCTGGATTCTTCAACTCGCCATTGGGTTCGAATTGAACCAGGGTTGTAATGCCCTTGTAATTGGAGGCAGCCAATTTCGGGAGGTAAACCTTGGGGTCGGAACTGCCAGCGCGCTTCATGGCGTCAGCAATTACCATGACGGCGTCGTAGACGTAAGGACTATAGACCTGAAACTGACCAGGGAACTTGGCGTCGTACTTGGCCTTCCAGGCCACCCCACCGGGCATTTTGGCAAGTGAGGCACCGCCTTCGGCACAAATGACGTCTTCAAGTGTTTTTGCGCCAGCGGCCTGCTTGATCAGATCCTGGGTGCAAATGCCATCGCCGCCAAAGTACTTGACGTTGGCGAGGCCGAGTTGCTCCATCTGGCGCAACATGGGACCGGCTTGCGCGTCCATGCCACCAAAGAATACGCCATCGGGATTTTTGCCTTTGATGGCCGTCAGGATCGCCATAAAGTCAACCGCTTTGTCGGTGGTGAACTGATCATCGACGATGGTGATGCCCTTGGCTGCGGCGGTCTTCTTGAAAATCTCAGCCACCCCTTGGCCGTAAGCTGAACGGTCATCAACGATGGCAATGCGCTTGAGCTTTAAAGTGTCAGCAGCGTAATAAGCCAGAGCCGCGCCCAGCGCGTTGTCATTGGCCAACAAGCGGAAGGTTGTTTTGTAGCCCGGCTTGGTCAAGCTTGGGTTGGTCGCAGAAGGCGTGACCATGGGAATACCGCAGTCATGGTAAATCTTGGATGCTGGAATCGTGGTGCCCGAGTTGAGGTGACCGACCACACCGTTCACTTTGGCATCGCATAATTTCTGTGCAACAGCTGTCCCTTGCTTGGGATCAGCTGCGTCATCTTCCGCCACCAGTTCAAATTTCACTTTTTTGCCTCCGATCATCGCGCCTGCGGCGTTCAGATCGGCGATGGCCATCAGGGCGCCGTTTTCGTTGTCGCGGCCATAAGTCGCCTGAGGACCAGAAATTGGCGCAACGTGACCGATCTTGACAACCATGTCCTGCGCCATGGCAACACCAGCGGCAGCGGCAATTGCGGCCACCATAGTAATTTTCAATTTCATTTGCATTGACAACTCCAGAATTAAAAAAAAGTGAATGAAAAACTCGACAACCGACACGATAGCGCAGTTTTTGCGCCAGAAACATAGGGTAGACACCAAGCCGACGCGTTAATGCCTCAAAAAATTTTAGATCTGCGCCCGGTCCCGCGTCGCGATCGCCTCGGCCACGGCATCTCGGACCACAAGCGCCAATTCTTCCCGAAATTGCATGCGCAGGGTTCCAAGCTGTCCCGTCATCCAATCGCGAAGGATGGCATCGGTCTCCTCCCTTAGACGGCGATCAAGCACCTGGTCAACCCGCTGCATCACAGACTGAGCAATTTCGGCCATTTCCGGGCTGGACGGGGTCGGCGTCCTGAGCAATGAAGAGGGATCGACGATCTCCGTCAGGGTCGGCACATATCGCGGCAGATTTCGGGATGTTGGATTCATCATGTCGACGCCTTCAAAGCCAGATCATGCCGCGTGATGGCGTAACCCTGATCGGCATAGTTCTTCCAACGGTTTCGCGCTGACTGACGATCCTCGTCCTGCAGACCAACCACCTCGATGACCCGCTCAAAGCGCTCAAAACCATCGGGAACCAGCTGGCCCAGGTTGATCAGCACCTGTTGATGCGGTACTGCCATGGTGGTGGTCGACAAAATAACGGGCGATGCAGCGAGGACGTAGGGCTCGCTGTCCAGAAAACAATGCGGCACAAAGTCAACCGGCGAAAAGGTCCACAGGGCGCGATCGAGTTGCTCCAGCACCGCTGGCGATCCGATCACCACGAGCTTGGCGCCGCTTGCCACGGCCTTGCGCAACAAGCGACATACATAGGCGACCGGCTCGGGCGCATTGAAGTGAAAGGAGACCTCAGTCATGGGTCAAGTCACTTTTCTTACTTGGCTGAAGCAAGCAGGTATTCCAGCAACAAGGCCACGGGCCGCCCTGTGGCCCCTTTCTCCTTGCCGCTTTTCCAGGCGGTGCCCGCGATATCCAGATGGGCCCAGGGGAACTTCTCGGTGAAGCGCTGCAAAAACTTGGCGGCGGTAATGGCACCACCGGCGCGCCCCGCCACGTTGGCCACGTCGGCAAAATTGGTCTTGAGGCCTTCGGCGTAATCGTCATCGAGCGGCATGCGCCAGCACAGGTCCAGCGAGGCGTCCCCGGCCGACACCAGGGCCGCGGCCAACTCTTCATTGACCGAGAACAGGCCGCTGCGCACGCCACCCAGCGCAATCACACAAGCACCCGTGAGCGTGGCGATATCGACCACGGCGCGCGGCTTGAAGCGCTCGGCGTAGGTCAGCGCGTCGCACAGCACCAGACGCCCCTCGGCATCGGTATTGAGAATCTCGATGGTCTGGCCACTCATGCTGGTGACCACGTCGCCGGGCTTGATGGCGCGGCCATCGAGCAGATTTTCGCAAGCGGGAATCAAACCAACCACGTTGATGGCGGGCTGGAGTTCCGCCAAGGCCCGAAAGACGCCCAGCACGCTGGCCGCGCCCGACATGTCAAATTTCATCTCGTCCATCTCAGCGGCGGGCTTGATCGAAATGCCGCCGCTGTCGAAGGTGATGCCCTTGCCCACCAGCACCGTCGGCGCCTCGGATTTCACTGCACCGCTATAACGCAGCACGATAAAACGCAGGGGTTCTTCCGAACCCTGCGCGACCGCCATGAAGGCGCCCATCCCCAGTTTATGCACCTGCTTGGGGCCAAGTACCTCACATTTGATGTTCGGGAGCTTGGCCAAAGCGTGTGCGGCACCCGCCAACAACTCAGGCGTGGCATGGTTGGCTGGCCGGTTGGCCCATTCCTTGGCAAACTCGATACCGGCGACGGCGGCAACGGCACGATCAAAGACCGGCTTCAACCCGGATGAATTTGAAACGCCAATGAGCACACGCTGGATCACCCTGCCCTGCGGCTTCGATTTGGTCGTGGTGAACACATAGCTGGCGTCGGCAGCGGCAGTCACGGCAGCGCGCAGTGGCGCCTCCAGCGGCACGGTGGCAAAACAAATCACGAGCTTTTTGACATTGCCCGCTTTGGCAGCCGACACGGCGGCCTTCACGGCCTTGCTCACCTCATGGGCGGAGCCTTCCCCGGCATGTGCCAACACCGCGCGCACGCAGCTCAAGCCGGCCGGCCGGTACAAAGCCAGCGTCTTACCCGGCTTGGCTTCCAGGTCACCCGCCTTCAAGGCTTGGGCCGCCAGCAAGGACAAAACGTCCTTACCCGGTTTGAAAGGGGCTGTGATCAGCACAATCAGGGCGTCGCACTTCTCTTTGGCAGCAGCGCTCAGGTCAAGAGTTTCAAGTTCAAAGTTCATAATCCGTATCTTTGTTTTAAGTCACTACAGTTTGTCTCACTAAACCGCAAGCGATGTTATTCCATTCTTCCATCCGCAAGGAATTGGCACGCAGCTTTGGTGCCACGTTGATCGTGCTGGCCACAGTGGTCATGACGATGACGCTGATTCGCACCCTGGGACAGGCCTCGCGCGGCAGCTTCAATCCATCTGACGTGATGCTGGTCATGGGCTACACCGTGCTCGCCTACATGCCCACTATTTTGACCATGAGCCTGTTCATTGCCATCATTGCCACCTTGTCACGCATGTACCGTGAGAGCGAGATGGTGATCTGGTTCAGCAGCGGCAAAGGGCTGGCGACTTTGCTCCGCCCCTTGTTCCGCTTTGCCTGGCCGGTCTTGCTGATGGTCACAGCGCTGGCCTTGTTGGTGCTGCCCTGGTCCAACCAGAAAATCGAGACTTTGAAGGCGGAGTACGAAAGGCGGGGCGACCTTGAACGCATTGAACCGGGTCAATTCCAGGAATCAGCGGGTGGGAAGCGGGTGTTTTTTGTCGAGAAAGACGCGAGTGGCAAGCAAGCTGGCAACAACGTATTTATTGCGACAACCGAAGACGGTAAAGAGACCGTTACCTCGGCCCGACGTGGCCGCATCGAGACCATTGGACCGGACCGATTCCTGATGCTCAGCAACGGGCAGCGTCTGGAGAACGTGGTCGGCACGTCGGACTTGAAGGTCAGCGAATTTGAAGAGTACGGCATCAAGGTCGGCGTGGACATTCTTGCCGACACCGATTACGTGCCCATCAATACCCGCCCCACGCGGGCATTGCTTGAGGACCGGACGCTACCCAACCTGGCGGAGTTGTCGTGGCGTCTCGGTTTGATTTTGGCGGCTGTCAATCTGGTGATCATCGGCATTGCCGTGTCGAGCGCCAATCCGCGCGTCGGGCGCAGCGCCAATCTGGTATTTGCCTTATTTACCTTCGTTTTGTATTACAACTTGTTGAGCCTGGGCCAAAGTTGGATCACCTCTGGAAGGTTCAGTTTTGGCGCCTTTTTGACGACCGTGCACGGTGGCGCCTTGGTCGTGGGTATTCTCTGGCTGGCCAAAGGGCACAACAACTGGCGCTGGCGCACTTTGCTGGGCGGGTCACGCCTGGCGAGCTCCGCGTTGCGAAAGACACCGCTTTGAAAACCCTCCGGCGCCTGATCTACGGCGAAGTGCTGTATGCGGTGGCTTTCGTCACGCTGGGCTTTCTGTCGCTGTTTTTCTTCTTTGACTTCGTGGAAGAAGTCCAGGCGGTCGGGCGCTACTCGGCCGCCGGCTACCGCATCGTGCATGCCCTGAGCTATGTGGCGCTGATGATTCCAAGTCACTTGTACGAGCTGCTGCCCATCGCTGTGCTGATAGGCACTATCTTTGTCATGGCGCGCTTGGCGCAGAGCTCCGAATTCACGATATTGCGTACCAGCGGGCTGGGGCCGTGGCGCGCCTTGCGGGCGTTGCTGCTGCTGGGCCTTGGGTTTGTGCTATTGACCTTTGCCGTTGGCGATTACATGTCGCCACCAGCCGACCGCGCCGCACAACTCCTCAAGGCGCGTTACCAGGGCAACATCACGGTGGGGCAGACCGGGGTCTGGCTCAAAGAACAACAGACCAACGCGCAATACGCCGTCAACGTAGGCGCCATGGCGCCCGATGGCAGCATGGGAAAGGTGCGCATTTTCGAGTTCGACAACCAGGGCTTCCTGATGTCCACCCTGCAGGCCGAAAGCGCCCAGTTCGGACCGGATGACGCCTGGCTCTTAAGCCGCGTGAAGCGAACCGAGTTCCCGGTGCGCGGCGCCGACACCGCCCGCATTGACCGCGCGAAGCTCGCCAGCCTCAGGTGGCCCAACCAGATCAGTGCCGAGATGGTAGCGGCCGCGCTGCTCAAACCCGAGCGCATGAGCACCATTGACCTGTTCCAGTACATTCGGCACCTGCAGGCGAATTCACAGACCGCACAGCGCTACGAAATCGAGTTTTGGAAAAAAGTCTTTTACCCCTTGAGCTGCCTGGTCATGGTGGTGCTGGCCCTGCCCTTTGCCTACCTGCACTTTCGCTCGGGCGGCATTGCCACCTATGTGTTTGGCGGCGTCATGGCGGGCATCAGTTTTTTCCTGCTCAACAACGTCTTTGGCTACATGGGCAACCTGCAAAACTGGCAACCGTGGCTGACGGCCGCGCTGCCGGGGATGATCTATCTGGCCTTGTCCCTGACGGCATTTGGCTGGCTGGTGCTGCGACGTTGATGGCTGCGCCCTGACTCAAGTGAACAACATGCTGATACAACCCGATCTGGCGCGCGGCACCATCCTGCTGGCGCATGGCTCACGCGACCCCCTGTGGCGCAAGCCGATTGAAGCGGTGGCCGAGCAGATGCGGGCCTTGGCGCCTGCGGTCCATGTGCGCTGTGCTTACCTGGAGCTCTCGGCGCCCGATCTGCCCGCCAGCGCTGAACAGTTGGTGACCCTGGGCGTCACGACAATCACGGTGGTCCCGGTGTTTTTTGGCGTGGGCAAGCATGCGCGCGACGACCTGCCGCTGCTGATGAATGCCTTGCGGGCCACTCACCCTGCAGTAACTTTCGATCTGAGACCCACCATCGGCGAGCAAGCCCAGGTTATTGAGTTGATCGCACGCCTTGCCCTGGCCTGATGATTTCGCCCCGGAGGAAGCGCCAATAAGAAGCCGTATGGGGCATAATAAATTTCATTCTTAGTTGAAATTTGATATGAACCTACACCAATTCCGCTTTGTGCAAGAGGCAGTGCGGCGCAACCTCAACCTGACCGAAGCCGCCAAGGCGCTGCACACCTCGCAGCCGGGCGTCTCCAAAGCCATCATCGAACTCGAAGAAGAACTGGGGATTGAAATTTTTGCCCGCCACGGCAAGCGCCTCAAGCGCGTGACCGAACCGGGTCAGCATGTACTCAAAAGCATTGAGGTCATCATGCGCGAAGTGAGCAACCTCAAGCGCATCGGTGAGCAGTACAGTGCCGAAGACAGCGGCACGCTGTCGATCGCCACCACCCACACGCAGGCGCGTTACGTACTACCAGAACCCGTGGCCAAGCTGCGTCAGGCTTACCCCAAGGTCAACGTCAGCCTGCATCAGGGCTCACCGGACCAGGTGGCGCGCATGCTGATTGATGAAGTGGCCGAAATCGGCATTGCCACGGAATCGCTCGATGGTTATTCGGAACTGGTGACCTTGCCTTGCTACGAATGGCAGCATGTGATGGTGTTCCCGCTGGGCCACCCCTTGTTGCTGAAGGAGCATTTGACGCTGGAAGACATTGCCCGCGAGCCCCTGATTACCTACCACCCGTCTTACACCGGACGCACCAAGATCGACCACGCCTTTGCCACCCGCAAGTTGGAGCCCCGCATTGCACTGGAAGCGATTGACTCGGACGTGATCAAGACTTACGTGCGCCTGGGCTTAGGCATCGGCATTGCCGCTGAAATGTCGGTGCGTGACGTGGTGGCCGAGGGTGCCAAGAGCGATCTGGTGGTGCGCCCCGCCGGCCTTCTGTTTGGCCAGAACGTGGCGCGCGTGGCCTTCAAGCGCGGCGCCTACCTGCGCAATTTTGTCTACAAATTTGCCGAACTGCTCAGCGACCGGCTCAGCCGTGACCTGGTGGCGCGCGCCATGCTCGGTCATGTTGATGACTATGAGCTATAAAAATAGTAGCTACTAAAGCATATGGAACGTTGGCTAGAGGCCGAAAACATCAACAAATAACGACAAAACAACACCATGCCTCTCGACTGGAAAGAAATCGCCAACCGCGACGACCTTACTTTGCACGCTTGCATGAGGCCGCAATTTCCGACCTTAGACATCGGGACCCTGTGAATACCCTGCTTGCTCTGCGCCTTGAAAACCGAATTCTGACTATTCGCGGCTTACGGGTGATGATTGATACCGATCTGGCCGAGCTTTACGGTGTGCCAACCAAACGACTGAACGAGCAAGTCAAACGCAACGCCCTGCGCTTTCCTCCTGACTTCATGTTTCAGCTCAACGCCACCGAAAAAGCCGAGGTGGTCGCAAATTGCGACCACCTCGGCAAACTGAAGTTTTCCAAAGCCCTGCCCAACGTATTTACCGAGCACGGCGCCATTCAAGCGGCCAACGTGCTGGCCAGCACGCAAGCCATCGAAATGGGCATTTATGTGGTGCGGGCATTCGTGCAATTGCGCCAGGCAGCCACCATCCATGCTGATTTGGCGAAGCGTCTACTTGAGCTGGAAATGAAAACAGAAGGCCTGGAAATCTCACAAGACGCCTTTGCCCACAACACCCGCAACCAACTGCGTCAAGTGTTTGATGCCCTGCGTGCACTCACCACACCTCCTGAACCACCCAAACGACCTATCGGCTTCATCACGCCACAGGACAAGCCGTAAAAGCCGACCATGAAAACCCCCGTCCTCCAAACCAAGCTGCCCCACGTCGGCACCACCATCTTCACCGTCATGTCCACGCTGGCGTTGGAAAAAAAAGCCGTCAACCTGGGCCAGGGCTTTCCCGATTTCAACTGCGA
>JBBQQX010000065.1:0-20134 GCA_038215405.1 Burkholderiales bacterium | reverse complement strand
TTTGGCTGGGAGGTGTTGCGCCGTTACCGCGAGATTGTGGGTATTCGCCGGCAGCTCAAAACCCGTCTGCTGCAAGAGCGCCCCGATGTCTTCATTGGCGTGGATGCGCCCGACTTCAATCTGGATCTGGAGCAGGCCCTGAAGGCCCAGGGCATCAAGACCGTGCATTTTGTCTCGCCCTCGATTTGGGCGTGGCGAGCGGAGCGGGTCGAAAAGATCCGTCGCAGTGTCGACCATGTACTTTGTATTTTCCCGTTTGAGCCCGCTTTGCTGGCTGAGCATGGCATCGCGGCGACCTACGTTGGACACCCGTTGGCCAAGCTGATCCCGATGGTGGCGGACCGCTCGGCAGCGCGCGCCGCCCTGGGACTGCTTGATTCCGATCAGGTCGTCGCGATCTTGCCGGGCAGTCGCGTGTCTGAAATCAACCATCTTGCCTTAAGATTCTTTCAGGCTGCAGCCCTTGTCCATCAAGCGCAGCCAGCTATTAAATTCATAGTACCCGCGATTCCCGCCTTGCGCGCCAGCATCGAGCAAGCCGCGCTTGCCAGCGGTCTGCAAGCCCAGCTTCAAATTATTGAGGGGCAGTCGCACACAGTGCTGGCGGCCTGCGATGTGACGCTGATCGCCAGTGGCACCGCCACGTTGGAGGCGGCCCTGTTCAAGCGCCCGATGGTGATCGCGTACCGTATGGGCTGGTTGTCGTGGCAGATCATGCGGCGCAAGAAGTTGCAGCCCTGGGTCGGTTTGCCCAACATCTTGTGCCGGGAATTTGTCGTGCCCGAACTGTTGCAAAGCGCTGCCACGGCCCCGGCGCTGGCGCGTGAAGTGCTGCATTGGTTGGAGGTCCGCGCGTCGCAGCCTGACAAAATAGCGGCCCTGCAACAAAAATTTACCGCGTTGCACACTCAGTTGCAGCGCGACACCGCCCGATTGGCCGCCGATGCGATCCAGCAAGTTCTCCAAGGCTGAAAAAGCAATTCTGCACAGGCGGGCCGTCAAACAGGCGTCGCTCTTGTGGGATGTTGCGGGCCTGGTCGCCGGGGTGGACGAGGCCGGCCGTGGCCCACTCGCGGGTCCGGTGGTGGCCGCTGCCGTCATCCTGGACGAACTGCAGCCGATCAAGGGCTTGGCTGATTCCAAAGTACTCACGGCGCGGCGGCGCGAGCAGTTGTTTGACGAGATTCGTGCCAAAGCCCTGTGCTGCAGCATTGCCCAGGCCAGTGTCGAAGAAATTGAACAACTCAACATTCTGCAAGCCACGTTGCTAGCGATGCGCCGGGCGGTGGAGGGCTTGCGACTCAAACCCACGCTGGTGCTGGTCGATGGCAACCGGCTGCCGCTGTTAACCATGCGGGCCGAGGCGATTGTCAAAGGCGACGCACTGGTCGCCGCCATCTCGGCGGCGTCAATTCTGGCCAAGGTGCAGCGCGACCGCTGGTGCGCCGACATCGATGTGCAGTACCCGCAGTACGGCTTTGCAAAGCACAAAGGTTATGGCACGGCGCAGCATCTGGTGGCCTTGACAAAGCATGGCGCCTGCCCGGAGCACCGCAAGACCTTCCGCCCGGTGGCCGAGGTGTTGATTGAGGTGACGCGATGACCGATGGGCAAGTTCAGCACATCAGCTCGCGCGACAACGCGTTGCTCAAAGACCTGCGCCGTCTCGCGCAAGACAACACGGCCTACCGCAAGCAGAGCCGGTTCTGGGCCGAGGGAGAGCATCTGGTGGCCGCCGCCCTGGCCCGGAAGGTGACGCCGGCTCTCGGCGTATTTTCTGAATCATTTTGGCCGCTAGCCCGCGTGGAATATGTCAAAGCAGCTATTAAAAATATAGTAATTCCAGATGCTTTTTTCGCCACCATCAGCGGCCTGGAATCGCCCGCCCAAATGGGTTTTGTGTTCAATTTGCCGCTGCTTCCCGTTTTGCAGCCGCAACTGGCGTCGGTCATTCTGGACCGGGTGCAGGATGCCGGCAACGTCGGCTCGATCCTGCGAAGTGCCTCGGCCTTCGGTTTCAAACAGATCATCGCCCTCAAAGGCACGGCCGCGCTGTGGAGCCCTAAGGTGCTGCGCGCCGGCATGGGGGCGCATTGGGGTCTGCAATTGATTGAAGGCGTGGCGCTGGCTGATTTGGCACTGCTGGCCGTGCCGATCGTGGTGACCAGTTCGCACCGGGGCGCCTACTTGCACGAGGCGATCAGAAGCCAGACGCTGCCGATGCCCTGCGCCTGGGCGCTGGGGCACGAAGGGCAGGGCGTCAGCTTTGAGTTGGAGGCGCTGGCGCGATTGCATGTGCGGATTGCGCAGCCTGGCGGTGAAGAGTCGCTCAACGTGGCCGCCGCCGCCGCCATTTGCTTGCACGCCAGTGCGCCGGCAGAGCTGTAGCGACTCGGTTCAGGGCTTACCCTAAGGTATACTCGGGCGCCTCATCGCACCCTGTACGCCTAGCGCCCTCCCAAGCCAATTCCCTGCAAGCCGCAAGCCAAGAGTCCCATCTTGAGCGGGCGTGGGCGTACCCGAAAACCCTTTCCGGAGAACCCAGTGCTTTTGTCTTTACAGGGAAATGCTCCCCCCGCCATCCTGGCGCTCGCAGACGGCACCGTCTATGTTGGTCATTCCATTGGCGCCACGGGTTCCACCGTCGGTGAGCTGGTGTTCAACACCGCCATGACCGGCTACCAGGAAATCCTCACGGATCCGAGCTACTGCCAGCAAATCGTCACCCTCACTTATCCGCATATCGGCAACTACGGCGTCAACGCCGAAGATATTGAAGCGGATAAAGTCCATGTGGCCGGTCTGGTCATCAAGGACTTGCCGCTGTTGGCCTCCAATTTTCGTCAAACCATGTCCTTGAGTGACTACCTGGTGCGCGAAGGTACTGTGGCGATTGCCAACATTGATACCCGCCAGTTGACGCGCCAGCTGCGCAGTCAGGGCGCGCAAAACGGCTGCATCATGGCCCTGGCACCGGGCGAGGCAGTGACCCAGGCGCTGATCGACCGAGCGATTGCGCTGGCGCAAGCCGCGCCCGCCATGGCCGGACTCGATCTGGCCAAAGTGGTCACAACCAAAACGCCCTATGCTTGGACCCAGACCGAGTGGCGCCTTTCCCAGCCGGCTTTGGGCGGTAAGCCAGGCTTTGGTGAACTCACAGAGCCGAAATACCATGTGGTCGCCTACGACTTTGGCGTCAAAAAGAACATTTTGCGCATGCTGTCTTCGAGGGGCTGCCGGGTGACCGTGGTGCCGGCGCAAACCCCGGCGTTGGATGCGCTCAAGTACCAACCCGACGGCATCTTTTTGAGCAACGGACCTGGCGACCCGCAGCCGTGCGACTACGCCATTGCCGCTGTTGCCGAGTTGATCGAGTCCGGCATTCCGATCTTTGGCATCTGTCTGGGGCATCAGATCATGGCTTTGGCCAGTGGTGCGAGCACCTTCAAGATGAAGTTTGGCCACCATGGTGCCAACCACCCGGTCAAAGACCTGAACACCGGCCGTGTCTCGATCACCAGTCAAAACCACGGTTTTGCGGTGGATGAAAAGACGCTGCCTGCCAACTTGCGCGCCACCCATATCAGCCTGTTTGACGGGACGCTGCAGGGGCTGGAGCGTACCGACCAACCGGCGTTTTGTTTTCAGGGTCACCCGGAGGCCTCTCCGGGTCCGCATGACATTGGCTACTTGTTTGACCGTTTCCTGCGGGCGATGGAGCTGCGGGCATGAGTTTTTACGGCGTCACTGACCTGTGGACCTATGTGATCGGCGCTTTCGGCATCATTTTGCTGCCCGGGCCCAACTCGCTCTATGTCCTGTCGGTGGCGACCGCGCGGGGTGTGCGGGCCGGTTTTCAGGGGGCTTATGGCGTGTTCGTCGGTGACACGATCTTGCTGGTCTGCACCGCGTTGGGCGCCGCCGGTATCTTGCGCACTTACCCGGCGATGTTCATGGTGGTCAAGTATGTGGGGGCCGGTTACCTGACCTGGGTGGGCTTCAACCTGCTGCGCGCGGCACTGATGAGTTTGCGCACTGCGCCTCAGGCGCTGGCCACTGTGGCGACTGCCTCCAGCACGGCGGCCCATCTGCAGCGCCCGTTTCGCCGGGCTTTGCTGATCAGCCTGCTCAACCCAAAGGCAATTTTGTTCTTGCTGTCGTTCTTTGTGCAGTTTATTGACCCGGCGTACGCCCAGCCCGAAGTGCCATTTTTGATTCTGAGCGCCATCCTGATGACCTTCAGCGCCCTCTATCTGTCAGTGCTGATCGTCGCGGGGGCCAGGCTGGCGCAAGGATTTGCACAGCGCAAAAAGCTGTCAGCCGGACTGTCGAGCATGGTCGGTGGTCTGTTTTTGTGGTTCGGCGCCAAGTTGGCCACCGCCAACCTGACTTGATTTCGTCGTTCATCATCTGAAATTCGTAATTTGAAATTGCAGCCCTTCGGTTGCGCGTGACTACAAGAGAGCAGTTCTTCAACATGCCAAAACGTTCCGACATCAAAAGCATCCTCATCATTGGCGCTGGCCCCATCATCATCGGCCAGGCCTGCGAGTTTGACTACTCTGGCGTGCAAGCCTGCAAGGCGTTGCGCGAAGAGGGCTACAAGGTCATTCTGATCAACAGCAACCCGGCCACCATCATGACCGACCCGGCCACGGCCGATGTGACTTACATCGAGCCGATCACCTGGCAGACGGTCGAAAAAATCATCGCCAAGGAGCGCCCCGATGCGATCCTGCCGACCATGGGTGGTCAGACCGCGCTGAATTGCGCGCTTGACCTTTGGCACCACGGGGTGCTGGAAAAGTACAACGTCGAGCTGATTGGCGCCAAGCCCGAGGCGATCGATAAAGCCGAGGACCGGCTGAAGTTCAAGGATGCGATGACCAAGATTGGCCTGGGCTCGGCGCGCTCGGGCATTGCCCACAGCATGGAAGAAGCCTGGGCTGTGCAGAAGACGGTGGGTTTCCCGACCGTGATCCGGCCCAGTTTCACGCTCGGTGGCACCGGTGGCGGCATTGCTTACAACCCGGAAGAGTTTGAAGTCATCTGCAAGCGCGGTCTGGAAGCGTCGCCGACCAATGAACTGCTGATTGAAGAGTCGCTCCTGGGCTGGAAAGAGTACGAGATGGAGGTGGTGCGCGACTCCGTGGATAACTGCATCATCGTTTGTTCCATCGAGAATCTGGACCCGATGGGTGTGCACACGGGTGACTCGATCACGGTGGCGCCGGCACAGACGCTCTCTGACAAGGAATACCAGATTCTGCGCAACGCCAGCCTGGCCGTTCTGCGCGAAATCGGCGTTGACACCGGCGGCTCCAACGTGCAGTTTTCGATCAACCCCGACGACGGGCGCATGGTGGTGATCGAGATGAATCCGCGCGTTTCACGTTCCTCGGCGCTGGCTTCCAAGGCCACGGGTTTCCCGATTGCCAAGATTGCCGCCAAGCTGGCGGTCGGTTACACGCTCGACGAATTGCGCAACGATATCACGGGCGGCGCCACACCGGCCAGCTTTGAGCCGAGCATTGACTATGTGGTCACCAAGATCCCGCGCTTTGCGTTCGAGAAGTTCCCGGCGGCCGACAGCCGCCTGACAACGCAGATGAAATCGGTCGGTGAAGTGATGGCGATGGGACGCACCTTTCAGGAGTCGTTCCAGAAAGCCCTGCGCGGCCTGGAAGTTGGCGTTGATGGCATGAACGAGAAGACCCAGGACCGTGAAATCCTGGAAAAAGAGCTGGGCGAGCCCGGCCCCGACCGCATCTGGTACGTGGGCGACGCCTTTGCCGCCGGCTGGAGCGTGGAGGAGGTGTTTGCGCTGACCAAGATTGACCGCTGGTTTCTGGTGCAGATCGAGCAGATCGTCAAGATTGAGCTGGAGATCGAGCGCCTGCCTGCGCCAGAACAAGGCAGCGCGCTCGATGCGATGGATGAGGCGACCCTGCGCGGCTTGAAGCAAAAAGGATTTTCTGACCGCCGACTGGCCAAGCAGTTCAAGACCACCGACACCGCGGTGCGCGAGAAGCGTCACGCGCTCGGTGTGCGCCCGCTCTACAAGCGCGTGGACACCTGTGCCGCCGAGTTCGCCACCAATACGGCTTATCTGTACTCGACCTATGAGTCGTCCAGCCCCTTCGACAGCGGCAACGAGTGCGAGGCCGAGCCCACCGAGCGCAAAAAGATCATGGTGCTCGGTGGCGGACCCAACCGCATCGGCCAGGGCATTGAATTTGACTATTGCTGCGTGCATGCGGCGCTGGCGATGCGAGAAGATGGCTATGAAACCATCATGGTCAACTGCAACCCCGAGACCGTGTCGACCGACTACGACACCTCGGACCGACTCTATTTCGAACCAGTCACGCTCGAAGACGTGCTGGAGATTGTGGACAAGGAAAAGCCTTTTGGCGTGATCGTGCAGTACGGCGGCCAGACACCGCTCAAGCTGGCATTGGCGCTGGAGGCCAACGGTGTGCCCATCATCGGCACCTCGCCCGACATGATCGATGCCGCCGAAGACCGCGAGCGTTTTCAAAAATTGCTGCATGAACTTGGGCTGCGCCAGCCCGCCAACGCGACCGCGCGCACCGAGCCTGAGGCGCTTGAGAAAGCCGCCGCGCTGGGCTACCCGCTGGTGGTGCGACCGAGCTATGTGCTGGGCGGGCGCGCCATGGAAATCGTGCATGAGCAGCGCGACCTGGAGCGCTACATGCGCGAGGCCGTCAAGGTTAGCCACGACTCGCCAGTGCTGCTGGACCGATTCTTGAATGACGCGATTGAGTGCGATGTGGACTGCGTGCGCGACGCGCTGGGCCAAACCTTCATCGGTGGCGTCATGGAGCACATTGAACAAGCCGGCGTGCACAGTGGCGACTCTGCCTGCTCGCTGCCGCCCTACAGTCTGAGTGCGGCAACGGTGAGCGAGATCAAGCGTCAAACCGCGGCCATGGCCGCGGCCCTGAACGTGGTCGGTCTGATGAACGTGCAGTTCGCCATCCAGAGCCTGGACGGTGCGGATGTGATTTTTGTGCTGGAAGTCAATCCACGGGCGTCGCGTACCGTGCCCTTTGTGTCCAAAGCCACCGGTGTTCAATTGGCCAAAGTGGCGGCGCGCTGCATGGTCGGGCAGTCGCTGGCATCGCAGGGCATCGGGATTGAAGTCACGCCACCGTATTTCAGCGTGAAGGAAGCGGTTTTCCCGTTCGTCAAATTTCCCGGCGTGGATACCATTCTTGGCCCTGAGATGAAGTCCACCGGCGAGGTCATGGGAGTGGGCAAGACATTTGGTGAGGCCTTTGTCAAATCCCAGATCGGGGCCGGCACCAAATTGCCAAGAGCGCGCACCCCCTCGGGCGAGCCGGCTGGCAAGGTGTTCATCTCGGTCAAGAACAACGACAAACTGCGTGTGATTGAGGTTGCCCGCGACCTCGTTGACCTGGGGTTTGCGCTGCTGGCCACCAAGGGCACCGCTTTGGCCATCAATGCGGCCGGTGTTGCTTGTGCCACGGTCAACAAGGTGACCGAAGGACGGCCGAACATTGTCGACATGATCAAGAACCAGGAAATCGCGCTGGTGATCAATACGGTCGAAGAGCGGCGCAACGCGATTGCGGACTCGCGCCATATCCGAACCTCGGCCTTGCTGGGTCGGGTCACCACCTTCACGACCATTGCCGGCGCCGAGGCGGCCGTGCAAGGGATGCGCTGCATGGACGATCTGAGTGTCATCTCGATCCAGGAGATGCATGCCCAGTTGGCTCCGGCTTGAGACGAGCGGACAATCACGGCATAATCCAAGCTGATTTTCTGAATGCCGCCGAACGGTAACGCTCGGCGGTTTTGTTTTTATATCCCACATCGGAGCAGCACGTGGCTACCCTTCCTATTACCAAACGCGGCGCTGAAAAGCTCAAGGCCGAGTTGCACCGGCTCAAAACGGTTGAGCGTCCCTGGGTTATCAACGCCATTGCCGAAGCGCGCGCGCAGGGTGATCTGAGCGAGAACGCCGAGTACGAGGTTGCCAAGGACAAACAGGGCTTCATTGAAGGCCGCATTCAGGAAATTGAAGGCAAGCTCTCGGTCTGCCAGGTCATTGATCCGGCGGAACTTCATGCTGAGGGCCGCGTGGTGTTTGGTGCCACGGTGCAGCTTGAGGACGAGGCCTCCGGCGCCCCCGTGACGTACCAGATCGTGGGGGAAGATGAGGCCGATATCAAATTGGGTCTGATCAACATTGGCAGCCCGATCGCCCGCGCGCTGATTGGCAAAGTCCAAGGCGACACGGCCGAGGTGCAGGCGCCAGGCGGCATCAAGCACTACGAAGTCATGGCGGTGAGTTACGTCTAAGCTGCTGTCAAGCTTGCCGTTTTGGGCGGCCGCGCTGTGGTGGGGCAGCCTGAGCACGGTCGGATTCCTCGTTGTGCCCCTGCTGTTTGCAACTTTGCCAAGCCCGGCGCTGGCAGGTCAGATGGCGGCGCGTTTGTTTAGCGCTCAGACCTGGGTGTCTTGTGTCTGTGCCCTGTTGTTGCTCATGAGTTCAAGGCCAAATCAGGTTCCAGCCCCCGTCTTCGCTGCGAAAGCAGCTACTATTTTTATAGTTTCAGGCATGTTGCTGGCGGTTCTGGCTGAGTTTGCCGTGGCGCCGCGCATTGTGGCGCGTGAGAATTTACGCCTGTGGCACAGCGTCGGCAGCGCGATGTATGTGCTGCAATGGTTGTGTGCTGGGGCGACGTTCTGGAAGTTGACGCCGCAGCGATCTTGAAATATTCGGGACAGCGCTTTCGAGGCGCAGCATCCCGTTTCAAGTTGAGGCGCAACTCGTCGCCCTTTGTACGACGGGCTGTCCCGCAAGCGCTCATGGCTTCAGGTTTGACTGCGTTTCTTGATGCTGATTTGCTTGGGTTTGGCACGTTTGACCTGACCCCCTGGGGTGAGGCGCTGATTGCCCAGCACGCGCAGGGTCTTGACTTCAGGCCGCTGGCCGCCGCGTTTGCTGTATTTGAGGACTTTGAAGTCGCGCGGACCGGGCATGCGATCGTCATCAACTGTTTTTTCCTTCTCTGGTATCGGTCGCCAGAGCACCAGCAACTTGCCGATATGTTGAATCGGTGCGGCGCTGAGTTCATCGGCCAGGGTTTGAAACATGGCTTCGCGGGCAGCGCGATCATCCGAGAAAACACGGATCTTGATGAGTCCGTGCGCGTTCAAGGCGGCATCGGCTTCTTTTTTGACCGCGGCGGTGAGCCCGTCACCACCAATCATGACCACAGGGTCAAGGTGATGCGCTTCGGAGCGGTGTTCTTTGCGTTGGGCGGGGGTCAGTTGAATTTGAGACATATCTATATTATCGGCGAGGAAGGCCAAAATGAAATCCCAAACTAAAAGCAGCAAGGTCAATCGGGCCTGGTTAAACGACCACGTCAATGACACCTACGTCAAATTGGCAAAACTAGAAGGTTACCGCGCGCGGGCCGCGTACAAACTCAAAGAAATTGATGAAACACTGGGGTTGATCAAGCCCGGTCAGCTGGTGGTGGACCTGGGCTCAACCCCCGGTGCGTGGAGCCAATACGTGCGCCGCAAAATGTCACCCAAGACCGCCACGGGTGGCGGCGCAGCGGTCGGGGCACTCAATGGCAGCATCATCGCGCTCGATATCCTGCCCATGGATCCGGTCGAAGGCGTCGTCTTCCTGCAGGGGGATTTTCGGGAGTCCGACATCTTGCTGCAGTTGGAGTCTGAAATGCAGGGGCGTCAAGCTGATGTGGTGGTCTCCGATATGGCACCCAACTTGTCAGGCATTGACTCGGCCGACGCGGCCCGTATTGAGAATCTGGTTGAGTTGGCGCTTGAATTCGCCCAGAACCACATGAAGCCAGAAGGTGCGCTGGTGGCCAAGGTATTCCATGGCGCGTCCTACGACCCCTTGGTTAAACGATTCAAGGACACCTTTCTCGTGGTCAAGCGGATCAAACCCAAGGCATCGCGAGACAAGTCCTCGGAAACATTCCTCGTTGGTCTGGGATTGAAAGCCCATTGAATCCCATGCTTTGTCTGAGGCTGAACGGCATAAAACCGTGCCCATCGCATCTTGAAACGCCTAAAATGCCACCCAAGTTATCTCTGTCTTCTAATTTGCTCACCCTTTGGAGCCTCGCTTGAATAATCAGTGGTTTTCAAAAATTGCCGTCTGGCTTGTTATTGCCCTTGTGCTGTTCACGGTATTCAAACAGTTTGATACGCGAGGACCCGCGAGCGCCGGCTATCTGGGCTACTCCGACTTTTTGGAGGAAGTGCGCAACAATCGCATCAAGAGCGCGATTATTCAAGAGGGTCAGGGTGGCACTGAAATAGTGGCTGTCACGACCGATGACCGCCGAGTCCGCACCACCGCCACTTACCTGGACCGTGGCTTGGTCGGCGACCTGATCGCGAATGACGTCAAATTTGATGTCAAACCACGCGAAGAAGGCTCGTTACTCATGACGCTGCTGGTCAGCTGGGGTCCGATGCTCCTGCTGATCGGTGTTTGGGTTTACTTCATGCGCCAGATGCAGGGCGGTGGCAAGGGCGGTGCCTTCAGTTTTGGTAAATCCAAGGCGCGCCTGCTCGATGAAAACACCAACTTGGTGACCTTTGCCGATGTGGCGGGATGTGACGAGGCCAAGGAAGAAGTCAAGGAAGTGGTGGATTTCCTGAAAGACCCAGCCAAATTCCAGAAACTCGGCGGGCGTATTCCGCGCGGCCTGTTGTTGGTTGGCCCACCCGGCACTGGCAAGACGCTGCTGGCCAAGGGCATTGCCGGTGAGGCCAAGGTGCCATTCTTTTCAATCTCAGGCTCTGATTTTGTCGAAATGTTCGTCGGTGTCGGTGCGTCCCGGGTGCGCGACATGTTCGAGAACGCCAAAAAGAATGCCCCTTGCATTATTTTTATTGATGAAATTGATGCGGTCGGCCGGCAACGGGGTGCTGGTCTCGGCGGTGGCAATGACGAACGTGAGCAAACCCTGAACCAGATGCTGGTGGAAATGGATGGTTTTGAAACCAATGTCGGCGTGATCGTGGTGGCCGCCACCAACCGGCCTGACATTCTGGACTCCGCGTTGCTGCGTCCAGGCCGTTTTGACCGGCAGGTGTATGTCACGCTGCCCGACATACGAGGCCGTGAGCAAATTCTCAATGTGCACATGCGCAAGGTTCCCTTGGGTCAGGACGTCAATGCCGGGGTGATCGCCCGCGGGACACCGGGGATGTCGGGTGCTGACCTGGCTAACCTGTGCAATGAAGCGGCCTTGATGGCGGCACGGCGCAATGCGCGCACGGTCGAGATGGTGGACTTTGAGAAGGCCAAGGACAAAATCCTGATGGGCCCGGAGCGCAAGAGCATGGTCATGCCTGAGAGCGAGCGCAAGAACACGGCGTATCACGAGTCGGGTCACGCGTTGATCGGCAAATTGCTGGACAAGTGCGACCCTGTGCACAAGGTCACCATCATTCCACGTGGTCGCGCCTTGGGTGTCACCATGAGTCTGCCGGCGCAAGACCGCTACAGCTACGACAGCGAATACATGCTGCACCAGATCAGCATGCTGTTTGGTGGCCGGATTGCCGAAGAGGTGTTCATGAACCAGATGACTACCGGCGCCAGCAATGACTTTGAGCGTGCCACCCATATTGCGCGCGACATGGTGACTCGGTATGGCATGACCGATGCCCTGGGCCCCATGGTCTATGCCGAAAATGAGGGCGAAGTGTTCTTGGGCCGCTCTGTTACCAAGACGACGACCATGAGCGAAGAAACCATGCAGAAGGTTGATGCCGAGGTGCGGCGCATCATCGACCAGCAGTATGCTCTGGCGCGCAAGCTCATTGAAGACAATCGCGACAAGATGCACGCCATGGCAAAGGCTTTGCTGGAGTGGGAGACCATTGACAGCGAACAGCTTGATGACATCATGGCTGGCAAGGAGCCGCGTCCGCCCAAAGACTGGACACCACGGATCCCTCCCGCCGGCAGTGACAGCAGCAGTAGCGGTGGCACGCCCGCCGTGAAGCCGGACGTGGCACCTACCGCTGCCTGAAAGCAGCATTGATTACTAGAACGGGGCGACAAGCCCCGTTTCTGTTTCCCCCCGTGTTGTAGCTGGCTGCAGCAGGTTGATTTTTTATTCTTTGGCGCGCTTTATCACCATGCAATGGACCACGGCCAGATTCCTGATTGACCTGAGTCGCCCCCAGGTGATGGGCATAGTCAACATCACGCCTGACTCGTTCTCGGATGGGGGGCAGCATGCCTCCACTGCAGCGGTCCTGAAGCACTGCGAGGCGCTGCTCAAGGACGGTGCTGATATTCTGGACATTGGCGGTGAGTCGACCCGTCCCGGCGCTTTGCCCTTGCCGCTGGACGACGAATTGGCGCGGGTGTTGCCGGTGGTGCGCGACGCCGTGCGCCTGGGGGTGCCGGTGTCGGTTGATACCTACAAGCCGCAAGTCATGCAAGCCGTCCTGGACCTCGGCGCTGACATCATCAACGACATCTGGGCGTTGCGTTGGAGCGAGCCTTGTGCCAGCGTAACGCCCGCTGCCTTGAACGCCATGCAGGTCGTGGCACGACACCCCAGCTGCGGCGTCTGTCTGATGCACATGCACGGTGAACCCCTGACGATGCAAGTGGCCCCGATGGCCGGTGACGTTGTACCTCAAGTTCTATCGTTTTTGAAGCATTCGGCGCAAGCGCTGCAAGGGCTAGGGGTAGAAAAGAGTCGTATCGTCATCGACCCGGGCATTGGCTTTGGCAAAACCGTGTCACAGAATTTCTCATTATTGGCACGCCAGAGTGAACTGCGAGGTGCAGACTATCCGCTGCTGGTCGGGTGGTCGCGTAAATCCTCGTTGGCGGCAGTCGCAGCCACCTCGCTGACCGGCGTGGCCACACTCGATGTTCATGAGCGCATGGTGCCCAGTGTGGCGGCTGCCCTGTTGGCGGTGGAGCGTGGTGCAGCCGTGGTGCGTGTGCATGATGTGCGCGAAACCGTGCAGGCGCTCAAAGTGCTCAGCGCCATAAGATAGTTGGCTGGAATTTTGTTCAACAAACAGGCAAGGGAAGAACGATGAGTAGAAAATATTTTGGTACCGATGGCATTCGCGGCACGGTGGGGCAGGCGCCCATCACGCCTGATTTCGTGTTGCGTCTGGCCCACGCGGTGGGTCGGGTTCTCAAAAGAACAGAAGTGCGTCCCACGGTGCTGATCGGCAAGGACACCCGAATTTCGGGTTATATGCTGGAGAGCGCGCTGGAGAGTGGCTTCAATTCGGCCGGTGTCGATGTTGTCTTGCTGGGCCCCTTGCCCACGCCCGGCGTCGCCTACCTGACGCGCGCTCAACGGGCCTCGCTTGGCGTGGTCATCAGCGCCAGCCACAACCCCTTTGCCGACAACGGTATCAAGTTTTTTAGTGCGCAAGGCAACAAGCTCAGCGATGCCTGGGAGCTTGATGTTGAGTCGGCACTCGATGCTGCGCCGGTCTGGGCCGATTCCGCCAGCTTGGGCAAGACGCGGCGCCTTGATGATGCCGCAGGCCGCTATATTGAATTCTGCAAAAGCACCTTTGCCAATGATCTCACGCTCAAAGGCATCAAGATCGTGGTGGATGCAGCGCACGGGGCGGCCTACCAGGTAGCGCCCAAGGTGTTTCACGAGCTGGGCGCCGAAGTCGTGGCGATTGGCTGCTCGCCCGATGGGCTGAACATCAACCATGAGGTGGGTGCTACCCATCCGCAGGCGCTGATCGACGCCGTCAATGCGCACCAGGCCGATTTTGGTGTCGCGCTCGACGGCGATGCCGATCGGCTGCAGCTTGTGGACCAGGCCGGGCGGCTGTACAACGGCGATGAGCTGTTGTATCTGTTGGCGGACGAGCGACTGGGGCGCGATGAACCGGTACCGGGCGTCGTGGGCACTCTGATGACCAACATGGCTGTGGAGGTGGCGCTTCTAGCCCGTGGGGTGCAGTTTGTGCGCGCCAAGGTCGGCGACCGTTATGTGTTGGAGGAACTTGAAAAGCACAAGTGGCTGCTCGGCGGCGAAGGCTCGGGGCATTTGCTGGCGCTGGACAAGCACACCACCGGCGACGGGCTGATTTCGGCGCTGCAAGTGCTACAAGCATGCGTGCGCAGCGGCAAGAGCATGGCAGAGTTGCTCGCCGATGTGACGCTTTTTCCGCAAACCTTGATCAATGTCCGTCTGCAACCCGGCCAGGACTGGCAAGTCAGCGCCAACCTGGCCAGCGAATCGCAGGCCGTAGAGACGGAACTGGGCGGGGCTGGCCGTCTGCTGATTCGCGCCAGCGGCACCGAGCCTCTGGTGCGCGTGATGGTGGAGGCGCGCGACGCCGTCCAGGCCAGGACGTGCGCCCAGCGCATTGCCAATACATTGGTGGTTTGATCATGCTGACAAGCGCGATCCTTCGTGTTTGCCGTGCTGATTACGCGAATCCGGTGCATGCGGACGCACTGGTGAGCTTGCTCGATGCCTATTCGCAGGACCCGATGGGCGGCGGTGAGCCCTTGAGTGAATTTGCCAGGCTCAATCTCATCGCGGCGCTCGCAGCGCGCCCGCAGGCCTTCAGCGTGCTGGCCTTTGATGATGCGCTCGGAGAGGGTGCTGGTCTTGCGGTCGGCCTGGTCAATTGCTTTGAAGGCTTCTCGACCTTTGCCTGTCAGCCTTTGGTCAATGTGCATGACGTGGCAGTGCTGCCAGCTTACCGGGGCCAGCGCATCGCTGAGAAGATGCTGGCTCTGGCTGAGAACATAGCACGTGAGCGGGGCGCTTGCAAGCTCACGCTCGAGGTGCTGCAGGGCAACGCGGGCGCTATCAAGCTCTATAGCCGGGTTGGCTTTGCCAATTACCAGCTTGATCCAGCCATAGGCCAGGCGCAGTTTCTGCAAAAGTGGCTGGGCTGACTGTCAGCGGCTGAGCCTGCGCGTCAGGGAATTCCCGGCCTGAGCAACAGCAGGATATTCGGTTCGCCCTTAAAATTTGTTGCATGAACTGGCTTCGAAAATTGCCCGGATTCCAGCGAACGCCCTACGGCCTGGAGTGGCGCATGCTGCGCCTGATGCCAACGGTGTGCCTGTTTGGCACGCTCCTGCCGGCGCTGATGGCCTTTGCTGCGCGTTTTTTCATTGTCGAGGGCAGTGCGGCCGAGTTAGCACGGCGGATTCAATTGTTTGATTTTGTGATGATCGGTCTGGTGCTCTTTATCTGGACGCTGGTGGTGACGATCACCATCGGCTGTGTCATTGTCTGGCTCATGAAGGGACCGGCCTACGTGGCGGATGGCTTCGAGGTGTCGCACAGCGACGCGCCAAAACGCTGATTCAGAGCCTTATATCAACATCGGCCTCAATGGGTACCAGCGCCAGATTGAAAGGCGATCTCGAGCACATGAATGCCTCAAACTGTTCCATTGGCAGCGGCCGGCTGAAATAATAGCCCTGCACTTCGTTACAGCCCTTGGCTTTAAGGAACTCAAGCTGTCCTTCGGTTTCCACGCCTTCGGCGATCGTTTGCATCCCCAGGCTGCTTGCCATGCTGATGATCGCGCCCACAATGGCGCGGTCGTCTGCGTCGTCGGTGATGTCACGCACAAAGGATTGGTCGATCTTGACTTTGTAGATCTGAAATTTCTTCAGGTAGCTCAGCGACGAATAACCTGTGCCAAAGTCATCAATTGACATGCGCACACCGCGATCATGCAGGTTGTTCATGACGGCAATGGCGCCCAAGGGGTCCGTCATGGCAACTCCCTCAGTCAGTTCAAGTTCCAGCAAATGAGGTGGCAGCCGGGCTTCATCCAGAATGGTGCTCACCAGTTCAGGCAGGTCGGCATGACGGAACTGCAGCGATGACAGATTAACGGAGATGGTGATCGGCGCCATTCCGGCGTCGAGCCAGGCCTTGAGCTGCTGTACGGCGGTGCGAAGCACCCATTCGCCTATGGGCAGGATTAGGCCGCAACTTTCCGCCACGGGAATGAATTCGGCAGGGGACACATGGCCCAGTTCGGGGTGATTCCAGCGCAGCAAGGCTTCTGCACCCACCACGGTCCCAGTGGCCAGAGACACCTGCGGCTGGTAGTTCAGTCGCAACTGGTCGCGTTCCAGCGCCCGGCGCAGCGCATTTTCCAGCGTGAGGGTCCGCTCGGATCGCGCTTGCATCTCTGAGGTGAAGAATCGGTAAGCGTTGCGGCCGCTCTGTTTGGCGCGGTACATCGCAGCATCGGCGCAGCGCGACAAAGTGTCAAAGTCGGCGCCATCGGCAGGGAACAGGGCGATCCCGATACTGGGCGTCACGGTGAGCTCGTGTGGTTCAATTTCGAAGGGCAACAATGCTGATTGCAGCAGCTTCTCGGCAATATGTGCTGCCCCTGTGGCATCCGTTTCGGGCAGTACAAAAATGAATTCATCGCCGCCGAGACGGGACACTGTGTCCTGCTCTCGCACGGCACCTTTGAGTCGCCCAGCCAGAATAATCAGCAATTCGTCGCCGACGCGGTGTCCGAGCGAATCGTTGACGTGCTTGAAGTGATCCAGATCCAGAAACATCAGCGCCAGGGGCGTGCCATTGCGCTGCGCGGCGCGCAGCGCCAGGTTGCAGCGATCGGCTAACAACACCCGATTGGGTAGGCCCGTGAGCGAGTCGAAGTGCGCCAGCAGGCGGATTTGTCGTTCCGCCTTTTTGCTTTCTGTGATGTCGCGGCAAAGCACCAGAAAGCGGGGCTCTTCGCCCGACAGCGCTGATTTGCGTGCCACCGACAATTCAAACCAGTGCATGCCGTTGTCAAGCGGCAATTTAATTTGTTTGCCAACCGAGCAGTCTTTCTCGTGCGCTTCCTGCAAGGCCTCCAGCACGACTTGGCAGGCGTCAGCCGGTAACACTTGGCTGACGGTCTTGCCGATCAGCTCTGGGGCGGACAGTGCCAGCGATTCAACTCGTGACGAGTGTGCGCTGTAATAGCGGCCGTCCAGCCCCAGCTCGAAGAGCGGGTCTGGAATGGCGCTCAGCGTGGCCTGGAGCTGTCGCTGGGTGGCCAAGATTTCAGCCGTGCGTTCATTCACCTGCAATTCCAGTGCTTGGTCGCGCACGCGCATCTCATACACAAGCCAGGCCAAGTAGGCCATCAGCAGGCTGAGCAGCAAGCCGGCGCCGGCCTTGAATCCGGTGCCGACTGATTCGCCCCAGCCGTTGACCGGCGCGACACTCAGTGTCCATTGGCCGTTGGGAAGTTCCAGTGTGCGCTCCACCGGTGCATCAAGCACGGCGCCAGCAGACGCTTCAATGATCTGGCGCTCGCCGGTGTCTGGCACCGTCCGCCAAAGCGCATAGGCGTAGCCGCGTTGCAGTAAAAGAGGCAGCCGGGCAGAGGCCAGCGCCTCTGGAAAGCGCAAAGTCACATAGCTGAAGCCCCAAAACACTTGTTGCCCATGGTCATCATTCAAGAAAACGGGCAGACGACCCACAATGCCCATGCCGCCTTTCGCCAGCTTCAATGGGCCGGCCAGCGTGAGCTGGCCGGTATCACGGGCCTTGCGCGCCTCCTTATTCTGGGCGATGTCCGCTAATTGGTCAAAGCCAAGGCTCTTTTCATTGCCGCCAAGGGGTACCACGTTTTGAATCACGCCACCGGGTGCCAGTCCCAATGCGGCAATGCCCGGGTAAAACGGCAACATCTGCGTGGCGACTTCTTCGAAGTCCGGCACATTGCCTTGGCCTTGGCGAATCAAGGCAGCAACGGCGTAGGTGGCAGACAATGCGCGGTCGATATCGCGCTGCAAGACCTGCGCGTGGTGTGAGGCCAGGTCCGCGGCATGGGCGCGAACCTCGGCAAGGGCTTGTTGGCTCTCGCGCCAGATCAAAATAGAGACAACCAGCGCGCTGCCAACAAAGACGCACGTTGCCACGAGCCATTGGCGGGTGCGGTTCGGGCGATTGGCAGTCATCATGTCGCTCGGAGTCTATCAACAAAACAGCTCTGACCGCTGTGCGATTCGCCGCAGACAGCACCCGGGTCAACGGGTCTGGTTTGATTCGTGCTCGCAGTGAGCGGTTGTCACACGGATGTCACCAAAACAGTCAACAATCGGTCATCTATTGGTAACAATCGAACCTCGGGCACCATGTCTTCACTCTTGCGTCAATCCAAATTGAGATCGAACTCCGTAGCCGTGACGCTGCTTGATCGCGATCACAGCATCTTTGCGTTCAACCAGCGTGTGCTGGACTGGGCCCGGCGCCACGATGTTCCACCGCTGGAGCGGCTGCGCTATCTTTGCATAGTCTCGTCTAACCTGGATGAGTTCTTTGAGGTTCGGGCTGAGCCCCATCTGGTGGCGCATCAGCGCCGCGATGCCAAGGGGAGCTATACGGCAGACTCGTTTGAGCGCCATGCCAAGACGGCCCACACCCTGGTCGCGAGCCAGTATGCCCTGTACAACAGTCATGTGATGCCGACGCTGGAAGCCCAGGGCATCAAGGTGGTGTCTCATGGTGATCGTAACGAGGCGCAGCGGCGCTGGGTCAGACAGTTCTTTGAGCGCGAAGTGCGCCCGTTGTTGATACCGGTCGGCCTGGACCCGTCTCATCCGTTTCCGCAAGTGGCCAACAAGTCGCTCAATTTCATTGTGCGCCTGGGTGGCCACGACGCGTTTGGCCGTGCCAACGAGATTGCCATCGTGAAGGTGCCGCGGGTGTTGCCGCGCATGATTCGGATGCCGGAGAAAATCTCAGGCAAGCCTTACCACTTTGTTTCTCTTTCCAGCGTGATTCGGGCGCATCTGGCGGAGTTGTTCCCGGGGCGCGAGGTCGGGCAATTTTCGCAGTTCCGGGTCACCCGTCATTCCGATCTGGCAGTGGATGAAGTTGACGTCAGGAACTTGCGCACGGCCCTGCGCCAAGGGCTGGAATCGCGCCAATTCGGCCAAGCGGTGCGTTTGGAGGTGTCGGCCGGCTGTTCGGATTTCTTGTCGGCATTTCTACGCGAACAGTTCAATTTGCCGGAGCAGGCTTTGTACCGCGTGCCCGGGCCGGTCAATCTGGTTCGGCTGACCCAGTTAATCGATCTGGTTCCTTTGCCCAATTTGTGCTTTCCCGTTTACCAGTCCTGTTATCCAACGCAATTGACACCGGGCGTCTCGTTTTTCGAGCAACTCAAGCTGGGCGACGTCCTGATTCACCAGCCGTTTGAGAGCTTTGGCGGTGTGTTGGCATTCTTGCGTGAAGCTGTGAATGACCCGCAGGTGCTGGCGATCAAACAGACCATCTACCGCACCGGTGCTGACTCAGAACTCATGGACCTGCTGCGCGAGGCGGTGCGGCGCGGCAAAGAAGTGACCGTGGTGGTGGAACTCAAGGCGCGGTTTGACGAGGAGGCCAACATCAACTGGTCCGAGATGCTCGAATCCATCGGGGCACAGGTCTTGTACGGTGTGGTGGGCCTGAAAACCCATGCCAAGATGATGTTAATCACACGTCGCGAAGGCAGGCGCCTGGTGCGCTACGCGCACCTGTCCACGGGCAACTACAACCCGCGCACGGCGCGTTTGTACACCGATTGGGGTCACCTTACGGCCGACCCATTGCTCACCGCCGACGTCGAAAATGTGTTTGTTCATCTGGCCAGCCACAGCCGCTTACCCAAGCTCAATCGCGTGCTGTTGGCGCCGTTCTACCTGCAACGCAAACTTCTTGAAAAGATCAACGAATTGGGCGGCGTGGCTGCATCGGGCGGCGTCGCTCGCATTGTGGCCAAAATGAATGCGTTGACCGATGAAGCACTGATTCATGCGCTGATTCAAGCAGGTCAAAAGGGTGTCAAGATTGACCTGATCGTTCGCGGTGCCTGCATGCTGCCGGCGCAGTTGCCCGGAGTCACCGACAACATCCGGGTTCGATCCATCATTGGCCGGTTTCTGGAGCATTCGCGGGTTTTCTACTTTCGCCAGGATGAGGTGCAAGAGTTGTACCTGTCGAGCGCCGACTGGATGAACCGCAACATGCTGCGCCGGGTCGAACTGGCCTGGCCGGTGACCGACCCGGTCCAGCGCCAGCGCATTGTGGATGAAGAGTTGGTG
>JBBQQX010000064.1:0-20208 GCA_038215405.1 Burkholderiales bacterium | reverse complement strand
AGTGCGACATAAACCCCCGCCAGCAGGGCATCCCCGTAAAAATAGATGCGACCCATTAACCATTGCAGAACCAGCATTGCGATGCTGATGGTGGCGACCAAAAATAGTGGCCGTGCCATTGTGACCGGTGATGACTCCTGCCATAGGATCGCTGCGGCCACGGACAACAGCACGATGATGGTCACGCCGTCGCCCCATGCAGCCGGCCACGGCAAATAGTGGTTGGGTATCAGCCAGCCACAACCCGCAAGGCTGGCGATAACTATTGTTATAGACGAAGTGCGCATTAACAAAAAAAGCGGCCGAAGCCGCTTTTGAAGTTAAAAAATGTTTACACCGTTCTGCAGGAACCTGGCAGGTATTTGGCAGGCAAACCACCTGTGGGGCTAGGTCCGCAGAGCCACATGGCAACAAGACCGCCGGCAACTATGGGTGCCGCCGTACATGTCGCCCAAGTCGTCGCAGTGCCAACGGCGCAAGGCTGCATCTGGATACTGCCTGCAATACCCGAGCCGAGATTGGCGGATGTCACGGTGATAACCCCAGTGGCAGCAGTCGAAACTGATGCAACGTATTTGCTGGTCGAGGATGCCGATTCGCAACCCCATGCATTTGCTCCGGTGGGAAGTACTGTGGTCGTTTGCACCGCCTCCGTGATGGATGTGCGGCAGGTCGAAGCTGCGAGAATAATCTCAGACACTTTGGCCTTGACCGTGTAATCCTGATAAGCCGGCAACGCCACGGCAGCCAAAATACCAATAATCGCAACCACGATCATCAATTCGATCAGGGTAAAACCCTTTTGCATAGAACGCTTCATGAAAGCTCCAAAAGTTAAGAAAAGAAAAACGAGACAATCTCTCACAGCAGATTCCGTGCCATTGCCCAAAAAGAGTCCCAAAACGAGGAAATCATCGTTTTTTGTTTCAATCCGGTGCTGACAGTTGTCCACACACATGTTCCAGACTCGAATGACCCGAATGGTTGTGTGTCACGGACTTGAATGACACGGCTATTTTCGTGTCACGAACTTGAATGACCCGGATGGTTGTGTGTCACGACCTCGTGATGAGGGCATGAATGCTTGTTAATATGAAGCCATGAGTGTGAATGTCATCAGTGTCGAGGCGGCTATCGCCATTACCGAACGAAGTCGCAGTACCTGGTGGCGGCGCATAGCCAAAGGCGAAATCACGCGCGTTGCGGATGACGCCCGTGGGCGCGCCATGCTGTTATGGAGCGAAGTGGCTCCGCAAATCTGTGTGCCCATGGAGCCAGTTGACTTGGCCGTTGTCTTGCGCGCCGACGCGGGTGACGCGGCGGCGCAAAACGACATCGGCCAGTTTTTCTCTATCGCGGGCAAGCACAAGATCGCACTCTATTGGCTCCAGCAAGCCGCTCAGCAAGAGGACCCCGACGCCATGCAATGGCTGGGTCGCTGCTACATCAGCGGTGATGGGGTGCCGAAGAACGATAACTTGGGCATTATGTGGATTGCCAAGGCAGCCGCTCATGATCATGTGATCGCTCAAACCCAAATAAAAGGATTGAGGGGCGGACAATTTGTTGCACCAACAAATAGCATGTAGCGTCCTAGCCCTCTTCCCTATTTCGTAGTCGGCTATGACAGCCAAAGCAATCCAAGCAACAGGGAAAATAAAACATGACACAGCGCAAAGGCATCATTCTGGCCGGCGGCTCCGGCACCCGGCTCTACCCGGTGACGCAAGCCGTCTCCAAGCAGCTTATGCCGGTGTACGACAAGCCGATGATCTACTACCCGCTCAGCACGCTGATGCTCGCCGGTATTCGGGATGTGCTGGTCATCTCCACCCCTCAAGACACACCACGCTTTGCCGAGTTGCTGGGCGATGGCAGCCAATGGGGCATGAACATCCAGTACGCGGTGCAACCCTCGCCCGATGGACTGGCGCAGGCCTTCATCATTGGCCGCGACTTTGTGGCTAGCCAGCCCAGTGCGCTGGTGCTGGGAGACAACATTTTTCATGGTCACGACCTGGTTAAACAGTTGGCCAACGCCAGCGCCCGATTGACCGGCGCCAGTGTGTTTGCCTACCATGTGCACGACCCGCAGCGCTATGGCGTGGTGGCCTTTGATGAGCAACGGCGCGCCATCAGCATCGAAGAAAAGCCCATGAGCCCCAAGAGCAACTACGCGGTCACGGGCCTGTATTTTTATGACGAGCAAGTGTGTGACATTGCCGCCACTATGGCACCCTCCGCGCGTGGCGAGCTGGAAATCACCGATGTGAACCGGGTTTATCTGGAGCAAGACCAGTTGAACGTCGAAATCATGGGCCGGGGCTACGCTTGGCTCGACACCGGCACCCATGACAGCCTGTTGGAGGCCGCCAGTTTTATCGCCACGCTGCAAAAGCGCCAGGGCTTGCAGGTGAGTTGCCCCGAAGAAATTGCCTTTGGCCAGCGCTGGATTGACGCCGAACAGCTTCAAAAACTGGCAACACCACTGGCAAAAAATGGCTATGGTCAGTACCTGCTGAATCTCATCAAACCAGCCTGACCAACCCGATGCCTTATACCGTCACACCCACTGCATTACCCGAAGTACTGATTCTCGAACCCAAGGTCTTTGGCGACGCCCGCGGTTTCTTTTTTGAAAGCTTCAACCAGCGCGACTTTGCCCAGTCCACCGGGCTGGACGTGCAGTTTGTGCAAGACAACCACAGCCGTTCCGTCAAAGGCGTGTTGCGCGGCCTGCATTACCAGATTCAACACCCCCAGGGCAAACTGGTGCGCGTCACGCAAGGTGAAGTGTTTGACGTGGTGGTCGACCTGCGCCGCAGTTCACCGAACTTTGGCAAATGGGACGGCGTGCTGCTGTCCGCTGACAACAAACGCCAGTTGTGGGTACCGCCAGGCTTTGCCCACGGCTTTGTCGTGAACAGCGACACGGCCGAATTCTTGTACAAAACCACCGACTACTGGTATCCCGAGTTTGAACGCAGCCTGCTCTGGAACGACCCGGCCGTGGGCGTGCAGTGGCCGCTGCAAACTGCGCCGCAATTGGCGGCCAAGGATGCGGCGGCGAAGACGCTGGCTGAGGCGCAAGTGTTTTAAAAAGGGACGCTGCCCTTTTTTCACCATTAATTTATAGCTTTTAGGCGGTAGCCCGGGCGCGCTCACAAGTGAAGTGCAACATCCCCGAAATTAACCCAGCCCGTCTTCAAGCCCAGTCAGCGCAATGGCCTGCTTTACCAATGAAAAAAGCCGCTAACTGTATGTCGTTAGCGGCTTTTTGTCAGACCTCATGGTCGGAATGAGAGGATTCGAACCTCCGACCCCTTCGTCCCGAACGAAGTGCGCTACCAGGCTGCGCCACATTCCGAAATTTCTGCTGCCTTTTGCCTGCGGTTTTAAGACTGGCGCTCCAACAACTGAGTCGCTAATTGTAGCAAACAGTCGCTGTGCGGACCGGCCGGCAGTTGCTTGGCGGCGGTGATGGCGCGTTGCGCCTCTTGGGTCGCGGCCAGGCGGGCCACATCGAGTGCGCCGGTGGTTTTGACGATGTCGACGACTTGATCGAGCATGGCCACGCCGCCGGTCTCAATCGCTTCCTTGATGAGCGCGCTTTGGCTGGCGGTGCCGCGTTGCATGGCGGCAATCAAAGGCAGCGTGGTCTTGCCTTCGCGCAGATCATCGCCCAGGTTCTTGCCCATGACCGCCGCCTCGCCGGTGTAGTCCAGCACGTCGTCAATCACCTGGAAAGCGGTGCCCAGCGCCTGACCATAGTCGGCGCAGATTTCTTCAAGTTCCGGTGAGCTGCCAGCCAGAATAGCGCCGACTCGGGCGCTGGCCTCAAACAGTTTGGCGGTTTTGGAACGGATCACTTGCAGGTAGCCAGCTTCATCGAGCTCGGCGTTGTGCATGTTCATCAATTGCTGCACTTCGCCTTCGGCAATCACGTTGGTGGCGTCAGCCAGCACCTGCATGATGCGCATGTTTTGCGCATCCACCATCATCTGAAAGCAGCGCGAATACAGAAAGTCGCCGACCAGCACACTGGCCGGGTTGCCAAAAGTCTCGTTGGCCGTTGGATTGCCGCGCCGCAGGGAAGAATCGTCCACCACGTCGTCGTGCAGCAAGGTAGACGTGTGGATGAACTCCACCACGGCCGCCAGGTTGAAGCGCTGAGCGCCTTTGAAACCGAGGGCGCCGCAAATCAGCAGCAGCAGGGCAGGGCGCAGGCGCTTGCCGCCCGCTGCAATGATGTAGCGCGCGACCTGGCCAACCAGTGGCACCCCGGAGTCAAGCCGCAGGGCAATGACCTGATCAACTTCACGCATGTCTTGCGCTATGACTGACATGGAAGGATTGGGGCTCGATGGATTAATTTGCAAGACAAATGACCAGTTGTGTGCGCGGATTATAGAAAGGTGGCGCTGTTGAAATTGGGGCTCAATGGGGGTGTTGCTGCTGTTAGGGCCCTATGTTATAGTAACGGGCTCTGTGAAAATCCGTTTGCAGAGCTAAATTCAAGAGGTCAACATGTACGCGGTCATAAAAACCGGCGGCAAGCAATATCGAGTTGCAGCCGGCGAAAAAATTAAAGTAGAACAGATTGCTGCGGACGTAGGCCAAGAGATTGTGTTCAACGAGGTTCTGGCAGTCGGCGACGGCGCAGAACTCAAAGTTGGCACGCCCTTGGTGTCCGGCGCAACGGTCAGTGTCACGGTGCTGGCACATGGCAAGCACGACAAGGTCAGCATCTTCAAGATGCGCCGTCGCAAGCATTATCAAAAGCGCCAAGGGCATCGTCAGCAGTTCACTGAGCTGCTGGTCAATACCATCTCTGCATAAGGACAACGGTCATGGCACATAAAAAAGGCGGCGGCTCTACGCACAACGGGCGCGACTCCAAGCCCAAGATGCTCGGTGTGAAGAAGTTCGGTGGCGAGTCGGTCACTGCAGGCGCGATCATCGTGCGCCAACGTGGCACCAAGTTCCACCCCGGCACCAATGTCGGCATCGGCAAGGATCACACCCTGTTTGCGCTGGTGGATGGCCATGTGGCGTTTACTGTTAAAGGCGCCATGAACAAGTCGACCGTGAACGTTGCAACGGCTTAAGGCCTGGCCAACGCTCCTCCAAGACCCTGCGCATGGCGCGGGGTTTTTTATTTGTAAAACGAGCCCTTGTGGGGCAGGCCAAGAGTTACACGAAGTGAACTTTGCTCTGTCCTCAACTGATTAAAGACATGAAATTCGTTGACGAAGCCTATATTGACATCTCTGCCGGAGACGGTGGCGCGGGCTGCGTGTCGTTCCGGCATGAGAAGTACAAAGAATTTGGCGGCCCCAACGGGGGCGATGGCGGCCGTGGCGGCCACGTCTTTGCGGTGGCTGACCCGAACCTCAATACGCTGGTCGACTTTCGTTTTTCTCGCCGCCACGATGCCAAGCGCGGCGAGCACGGCATGGGCTCGGACATGTTTGGCGCGGCTGGCGACGACATCACGCTCAAAATGCCGGTCGGCACCATCATCACCGATGCCGAAACCGGTGAGGTGATGTTTGAGTTGCTGACGCCCGGTGAAGTCATCACCATTGCCAAAGGGGGCGATGGCGGCTTTGGCAATATGCGCTTCAAGAGCGCCATCAACCGCGCGCCACGGCAAAAGACGCCGGGCTGGCCTGGCGAGAAGCGCAACCTGAAACTCGAACTCAAGGTGCTGGCCGATGTCGGGCTGCTGGGCATGCCCAACGCCGGCAAATCCACGCTGATCTCGGCCATCTCCAACGCGCGCCCGCGCATCGCTGACTATCCGTTTACCACCTTGCATCCCAATTTGGGCGTGGTGCGCGTCGGGCCCGAGCAGAGCTTTGTGGTGGCCGATTTGCCCGGTCTGATCGAAGGTGCGTCCGAGGGTGCCGGCCTGGGTCATTTGTTCCTGCGCCACTTGCAGCGCACGCGCTTGTTGCTGCATGTGGTGGACATGGCGCCGTTTGACGAAGGTGTGGATACCGTCGCGCAAGCCAAGGCGATTGTGAATGAGCTGAAAAAATACGATCCGGCGTTGTACAACAAACCGCGCTGGCTGGTGTTGAACAAGCTGGACATGATTCCGCTGGAAGAGCGCGAGGCGCTGGTGAAGGACTTTGTCAAACGCTTCAAGTTCAAGGGCCCGGTATTTCAGATTTCCGCGCTCACGCGTGAAGGCTGCGACCCGCTAATCAAGATCATCTACCAGCATGTGAAGGCGCAGCAAAAGGCCGAGCAGACGCCCGAGGCGGTGGACCAGCGTTTTGCGCCGGACGCCGAATAACGCAAATAGCTGCTACTTATTAAATAGCTACTTACCCAGTGTAGACGAGGGCTAGAGGCCAAAATGACTAAAAAGTTTGCATCGGTGGTGTTGCGCGATGCCAAACGCATCGTGGTCAAGGTCGGCTCCAGCCTGGTCACCAACGAGGGCCGTGGCCTGGACGAAGCCGCGATTGGCGAATGGTGTCGCCAGATCGCCTTGCTGGTGCAAGGCAAGCGTGAAGTCATCATGGTCTCCAGCGGCGCCGTCGCCGAAGGCATGAAACGCCTAGGCTGGGCCACGCGGCCGCATCTCATCCACGAACTGCAGGCCGCCGCTGCCGTCGGTCAGATGGGGCTGGCGCAGATGTACGAAACCAAACTGCGTGAAAACGGTTTGGGCAGCGCGCAGGTGCTGCTCACGCACGCCGACCTGGCCGACCGGGAGCGCTACCTCAACGCGCGCTCGACGCTGTTGACCCTGTTGAAGCTCGGCGTGCTGCCCGTCATCAACGAGAACGACACCGTGGTCAACGACGAAATCAAGTTTGGTGATAACGACACGCTGGGCGCGCTGGTGGCCAACCTGGTGGAGGCCGATGCGCTGGTCATCTTGACGGATCAAAAAGGACTCTTCACGGCGGACCCGCGCAAAGATGCGTCGGCCACATTTGTGCATGAGGCCAAGGCCGGCGACCCGGCACTGGAGGCTATGGCCGGCGGCGCGGGCTCAAGCCTGGGGCGCGGCGGCATGATCACCAAGATACTGGCGGCCAAACGCGCGGCCGGCTCCGGCGCCTCGACCGTGATCGCCTGGGGCCGCGAGCCCGATGCGTTGGTGCGTCTGGTTCAAGGCGAGTCGATCGGCACGCTGCTGGTGGCGCAGACCCAGAAGACGCAGGCGCGCAAACAGTGGATTGCCGACCATTTGCAGCTGCGCGGCTCGGTCACGGTGGATGACGGCGCGACGCAAAAATTGCGCGACGAGGGCAAGAGCCTGCTGCCGATCGGCATGACGGCCGTGGCGGGCGACTTTTCACGCGGTGACGTGATCGCCATCCGCGCGGCTGACGGCACCGAGATGGCGCGCGGCCTGGCCAACTACGCCGCGGTCGAGGCCCGGCTCATCTGTCGCAAGCCGTCGACGGAATTTGAAAAACTGCTGGGCTATGCCGCCGAACCCGAGATGGTGCACCGAGACAATCTGGTGCTAAGCCGCTAAGCCTGCACCGCTGGACTCAGCGTTGGGGTTAACGCGCGGGCCCCGGCCCCGGGCTTTTCAAAGCCCGGACGATGTCGGCCACCGAACTGGCTGACATCGCGCGACCATCGCAGACGCCTTGCCGGGCCAGGGCCAGTGCATGGCGCGAAGGCAGGTTGTCGTTGAGTGCCTGCCACTGCGGATCCTTCACGGCAGACCAGTGGCTGCTCAAACTGTAGCGGGCATAGGTTTTGACTTCGCCTCTGGCGCAGCGAATCCCCTCGTACATGGCGCTGATGGAGCCCGTGGCATTCTTGGCCACCATCACATAGCGCACGATGCCATCCGGGGTAATGACCAAGGTGGCTGGATCAACGCCAATACGCAGCGAGACGTATCTCGGCATCTCGATGGGAATCAACTGGTCGGCGTGGAAGGCCGGAGGCGGTGGTGCTTCGCTTTCTTTCCAGTCGGGGTCGACATCGACTTGGGCTTGGGCCGCGCTACCGGCGGCCAGCAGCACCAGGCCAAGCCAGAGCAAGTTCTTAAATTTCATGGGTTTTGTCGCTGGTTTCGAGAACACTGTTGGTGTGCGGATCGGGCTCGAATGAACCGCCGGGGGGCAGTTCAAAATTGGCGCCTGTGGGGCCATCAAAGCCCTCATCGAGCTCGTGCGGGCGCATGCCCTGGCGCAGGAACCTGTTTCTGATCTCATGGCGCGGCAAATACCGGGCCAACTCCGTCAACGCAACTTCGTAGACGCCGCGTTTGAATTCCACCACCGCGTCCAGCGGAACCCAGTAGTCGTTCCAGCGCCAGGCATCGAACTCCGGGTGACTCGTGGCACGCAGGTTCAAGTCCCAGTCGTGGCCCACCAATTGCAGCAAAAACCAGATTTGCTTCTGGCCTTTGTAAAAGCCGCGTGCATCGCGGCGAATGTAGCGGTCTGGCACCTCATAACGCAACCAGTCTCGGGTGCGGGCCACAATGCGAACGTGCTCCCGCAAGAGCCCCACTTCTTCATGCAGTTCGCGAATCATGGCCTGCTCCGGCGTCTCGCCCCGGTCAATGCCACCTTGCGGAAACTGCCAGGAGTGCGTGCGAATTCGCTTGCCCCAAAACACCTGATTTTTCTGGTTGAGCAGGACGATGCCGACGTTAGGCCTAAAGCCTTCGCGGTCAAGCATAATCAAACCCCAATTTTTAAATTGTGTCCATTATGCACAGCAAGCGCTGCGCTTCAAGGGGCGAAGCCCTTAGCCATTCTCGGATTCCCGCCATGAAAGCCTCTCAATTCTTTATTTCCACCCTCAAGGAAGCTCCGGCCGACGCCGAAGTGGTCAGCCACAAGCTGATGACACGCGCGGGCATGATCAAAAAGCTCGGCGCGGGCATCTACAGTCTGATGCCGATGGGACTGCGCGTGGTGCGCAAGGTGGAGCAGATCGTGCGCGAAGAAATGAACCGCGCCGGTGCCGTGGAGCTCAGCATGCCGGTGGTGCAACCGGCCGAACTCTGGCAGGAGACCGGGCGTTTCGAGAGCAATGGCCCGGAGCTGCTGCGCATCAAGGACCGCCATGGTCGCGATTTTGTGATCCAGCCCACCAGCGAAGAAGTGGTGACCGACATCGCACGCCAGGAGATCAAGAGCTACAAGCAGTTGCCCAAGAACTTCTATCAGATACAGACCAAATTCAGGGATGAACGCCGCCCCCGTTTTGGCCTGATGCGCGGGCGTGAATTCATCATGAAAGACGCCTACAGCTTTGACCGCGACCAGGCCGCGGCCAAGGCCAGCTACCAGGTGATGGCCGCCGCGTACCGGCGCATATTTGACCGCTTTGGCCTGACCTACCGTGCCGTGGCAGCCGACAGCGGTGCGATCGGGGGCGACCTGAGCGAAGAGTTCCAGGTGATTGCCGCCACCGGTGAGGACGCCATCGTCTACTGCCCCGGCAGCGACTATGCCGCCAACATGGAAAAGGCCGAGGCGCTGGCGCCCAGTGGCCCGCGGCCGGCACCCGCCCAGGCCTACGCCAAGACCCCCACGCCGGGCAAGAGCACCTGCGGCGACGTCGCCGAACTGCTGGGCGTGGCCCTGCGGCATACGGTCAAATCATTGGTTCTGGCGACCGACACGCTCAACAAGGACGGCGAGATTGTCAAGACCCAGGTCTGGTTGCTGCTGCTGCGCGGCGACCACGACATGAACGAGGTCAAGGTCGGCAAGCTGCCCGGTCTGGCGGCCTTTCGTTTTGCCACAGTGCCCGAGATTGAAGCGCACTTTGGCTGCCTGCCCGGCTACCTGGGCCCAATTGGTTTGCTCAAACCGGTCACGCTGTTGGTGGACCGTGAAGTGGCGGTCATGAGCGACTGGATTTGCGGCGCCAACGAGCCTGACTTTCACGTCACTGGCGTCAACTGGGGTCGTGACCTGCCGGAGCCCGATCAGGTAGCCGATCTGCGCAACGTGGTGGCGGGCGATGCCTCGCCCGACGGTCAGGGCGTGCTGGCGATCGAGCGCGGCATCGAGATCGGCCATGTGTTTTACCTCGGCACCAAATACAGCCAGGCCATGAACGCCACTTTTCTGGACGTCAACGGCAAGCCGCAGTTCATGGAAATGGGATGCTACGGCATCGGCATCACGCGCCTGCCGGCTGCCGCCATCGAGCAAAACCATGACGAGCGCGGCATCATCTGGCCGGACGCGCTGGCGCCCTTCACCGTGGTGCTGTGCCCGATCAGCCCGGAGCGTTTCCCGGATGTCAAAGCCGCTTCTGACAAGCTCTATGACGAACTGCTGGCCGCCGGTGTCGACGTGATTCTGGACGACCGCGGCGAGCGCCCGGGCGCGATGTTTGCCGATTGGGAGTTGATTGGCGTGCCGCACCGCGTCACGATTGGCGACCGAGGACTCAAAGCGGGCGAGGTGGAATACCAGCATCGCCGCGATGCCGCGGCGACCAACGTGCCCGTCGCCGACATCCTGGCTTTGATTCAGTCCAGACTGAGCGCGTGATATCACCGGGGGCGACGGCCGTGGTTTCAAGGCGAATGTGCCTCTGGCCCTTGCTGAGCGGGCTCGGGCTGCTTTCAATACATGAGCATGCGTCGGCTGGTCGTCAGGCCGAGGAGCCGCTGGTGGACTCGGTGCGCAGTGCGCTCAGTTCGGCGATTGCCAACCATGCACCGCCCGTGCCGGAGTTCCCGGACACCGAGTCGCGCCTGCTATACCTGCGCTGGCTGGGGGCTATGAGCGACAAGCTGCGCAAAAAGAAGCCGGACTGGAACGTGCGCCGCGAGTTCCTGCAAACGATCTGGTATGAGAGTCGCCGTGCCGGGCTGGACCCGTCATTGGTGCTGGGTCTGGTGCAGGTCGAGAGCAACTTCCGCAAATTTGCCGTCAGCAGCGTGGGTGCACGCGGCTACATGCAGGTGATGCCGTTCTGGACCCGGGCGCTGGGCGACGGCGACGCGGGCAAACTGTTTCACATGCAGACCAACCTGCGCTTTGGCTGCGTCATCCTGCGCCACTACCTGGACCGCGAACGCGGCGACCTGTTTCTGGCGCTGGGCCGCTACAACGGCTCGCGCGGCAAGGCGCCGTACCCGAATGCCGTGTTCGGTGCAACCCGGCAATGGCAGATCAGCGCTAGCTAATTAGCTGGCTTTGGCCGCCAGCGCCTGCTGCAGTTCCCCGTTCTGGTACATCTCCATCATGATGTCGGCGCCACCGATGAACTCACCCTTGACGTAGAGTTGGGGAATGGTCGGCCAGTTGCTGTAGTCCTTGATGCCGGCACGAATTTCCTCATCTTCGAGCACGTTGACGGTCTTGATCGCCTTCGGGTCGACGCCGCAAGCCTGCAAAATCTGGATTGCGCGGCCGGAAAAACCACACTGGGGAAAGGCGGCGTTGCCTTTCATGAAGAGCAGCACCTCGTTGGATTTCACCAGTTCGTCGATGCGTTGTTGTGTGTCGCTCATGTCAGATAGATCCTTGAAAAATAGAGTCCGATTATTTCATCTTCGGGCCAAGCACGGCGCAGGTAACCCTGCCGGAGGCAGGGATTGTGATTGAATGCTATCAAAAGCAGAGCTTCTGCTGATTTAGCCACCTGGGCTGGAGGCGAATTGACCCTAAAAACGCAGCTAAACCGGAGCTCACAGTCAATTAAGGTGCGAGCGGCCAATGGGCGAAAATACCGCCTTGATCATGACCCACCCAACACAAGCACAGCTATGAAAATTGAAAAAGACACTGCGGTCACCTTGCGCTACAAGCTCAGTGACCGCATGGGCAAGCTGCTCGAGCAAAGCCAGGAGCCGATGGTTTACCTGCACGGCGGCTACGACAACACCTTCCCGAAGCTCGAAGCCGCGCTGGAAGGACAACTGCCCGGGTTCCAGACCACGCTGGACCTGGAGCCGCAAGATGCTTTTGGTCTGCGCGACGAAAGCCTGCTACAGACCATCCCCAAGAGCCAGTTTCCGCCGGGCGTGAAGGTGGGCGGGCAGCTCGAAGGCCGGGGTGAAGATGGACAGGCGCAGGCCTTTACCGTCATGAAGATCAAGGGCGACACAGTCATGCTGGACGGCAACCACCCGCTGGCGGGCAAGGCCTTGCGCTTGAGCGTCACCGTGGCCGAGGTTCGCGCCGCCACGCCCGAAGAGATCACGCACCGCCACGTGCATGGCGAGCATGGGCATCACCACTGAGCGATGAGCGCTCAGATTTGCACCCGGGTCCCGAGCTCTATCACGCAATTGTTCGGCAGGCGAAAGAAGTCCGCCACACTGCCGGCGTTGCGCGACATGATGGCAAACAGGGCCTCGCGCCAATGCGCCATGCCCGCGCCCTTGGTCGGCACGACGATTTCCCGACTGAGAAAATATGAAGTCTCGAACAGGTTGATGGGCAGGCCCTGGGCTTGGCAGAGTTCGAGCGCCTTCGGGATATCGGGCTTGTTCTTGAAACCATAGTTGACCTGCACCCGCCAGAAGCCCGGCACCAGGGGCTTGACCTGAACGCGCTCCTTGAACGCAATCCAGGGCACGTCATGGAACACGACCGTGAGAATCACATTGCGCTCGTGCAGCACCTGGTTGTGTTTGAGGTTGTGCATGAGGGCCTGCGGCACGGTGTCCGGGTTGGCGACGGCGTAGATGGCGGTGCGCGGGACCCGGTGCACGCCATCGGCTGACAACGACGTGATGAAAGGAAGCAGCTCGGGATCGTCGTGGCGGATCGTGTCAATCAAGAGCTCGCGACCGCGCCGCCAAGTCGCCATGACCATGAAGATTGCCAGACCCAGCACCAGCGGAAACCAGCCGCCCTGAAAGAACTTGAGCGCGCACGACACCACCAGCAGCGTGTCCAGGGCCAGGAACACCGCGGTGGCCGCCACTGCCACCGGCAGCGGGTAGCCCCAGCCATCGCGCACCACAAAGAATGTCAAGGCCGTGGTGATCAGCATCGTCATGGTCACCGCGATGCCATAGGCTGACGCCAGCGCGGAAGAGCTGCCGAAGCCAACAACGGCCAGCAAGACCGAGACCAGCAGCAACCAGTTCACCTCCGGCATGTAGATCTGTCCGATCTCCTTGGCCGAGGTGTATTGCACCTGCATGCGCGGCAGCAGCCCCAGCAGTACCGCCTGTTTGGTCATGGAGTACGCGCCTGAAATCACCGCCTGGGACGCGATCACGGTGGCCAATGTGGCCAAAACCACCGCCGGGATCAGCCAGGTTTGGGGGAACAGGCGATAAAACGGATTCGCCAGCGCCGACGGGTCGCGCATCAGCAGCGCACCTTGCCCCATGTAATTGATGGCCAGGGCTGGCAAAACCAGCCCGAGCCAGGCCAACTGGATCGGTCGTTTGCCAAAGTGCCCCATGTCGGCGTAGAGCGCCTCGACCCCCGTGAATGCCAGCACGATGGCGCCCACCGCCACAAACATGTGCCAGCCTTGTGCCCGCAGAAATGCCAGTCCGTTCAGGGGGTTCAATGCTGCCAGAATGGCCGGCTGGTCAATGATCTCGCGCACCCCGGTGATGGCCAGCACGGCAAACCACAGCAGGATCACGGGACCGAACAGCTTGCCGACCAGACCGGTGCCAAAGCGCTGGACCGCAAACAGGGCGATAAGCACCGCCACGGAAATCGGCAGCACATAGGATTTGAAGGCCGGCGTCACCACCTCCAGCCCTTCGACCGCGCTGAGTACGGAAATCGCCGGGGTGATCACGCTGTCGCCATAAAACAGGGCGGCGCCAAACACGCCCATCAGCAGCAATACGGTGCGCCGCCGCGGCGTTTTGCCGGCCGCGTTGGCGGCAAGAGCGGTCAGCGCCATGATGCCGCCTTCGCCGCGGTTGTCGGCACGCAGAATCAGCAACACATATTTCAGCGTGACGACCAGCATCAGGCCCCAAAAGATGACTGACACCGCGCCAATGAGGTGGACGGCATCCAGCGGCACGCCGGTGGCGGGGCTGAACACTTCTTTCATGGTGTACAGCGGACTGGTACCGATATCCCCGTACACCACGCCCATGGCACCCAGCGTCAGCGCCGCCAGGCTCTCCCGATCCGAAGTTCTACTCATTGCATTCCGATGATGGTGAAAGTGGCGCGACTATCGCCACGCGCGCATCAGGAACGCATAAGGAAGGGTGCGCTCAAACCGCTGCCAGGCGGTAGCCGACACCGGTTTCGGTCAGCAGATGGCGCGGCTCGGCCGGGTCGCGCTCCATCTTGGCCCGCAGCTGCGCCATGTAGAGCCGCAAATAATGCGTGTGCTCCGTGAACTCGGGCCCCCAGACATCGAGCAGCAACTGGCGGTGCGTCACCACGCGGCCCGCGCTGCGCACCAGGCGCGCGAGCAGCTTGAACTCGGTGGGCGTGAGATGCAGCAGCTCGCCGTTGCGCAGCACGCTGCGGGCCGCCAGGTCGATGCGCAGATCGTCGAAGGCATGCACTGTGACGGCAGCGGCCAGCGCGGTGCCGCGGTGGCGCAGCGCCACCCGAATGCGCGCCAGCAGTTCGCCCACGCTGAAAGGCTTGGTCAGGTAATCGTCGGCACCGGCGTCAAGCAGCTGGATTTTTTGCGCCTCCTGATGCCGCGCGGACACCACGATGATGGGCAGCGAATGGCGCGTGCGCACCTCACGCACCAGTTGCACGCCGTCGCCGTCGGGCAGTCCCAGATCGAGCACGATGACATCGGGCGGACTGTGGCGTAACAGCGCGTTGGCCTCGCTCAGCGATACGGCGGTTTGCACCTCAAAGCCCTCCACCGACAAAGAGGACTGCATCAGCGCCCGTATCTCGCGGTCGTCCTCGACCACCAGCACCCGCAGTGTCATGGCAACTCCTGGCTCGGCTCTGTGCCCGGTTGCTGGGCATCGAGCGGCAGGGCGAGCACAAAATTGCTGCCACCACCCTGGCGCGGGCGCAGCGCCAGACGCCCGCCATGGGCGAGCGCGATCGCGCGGCACAGCGCCAGGCCGAGTCCCGCACCGCGCTGGCCTGACTGATCACCGCGCGTATAGGCTTCAAAAATGATCTTTTGTTCGGCCTCGGGAATGCCGGGGCCCCGGTCCTTGACAGACACCAGCAGCTCCTGCGCCTCGACGCTGACGCTCAGATCAATCGCGCCGGCGCTGTATTGCAGCGCGTTGTCGAGCAAATTGCTGATCAATTGGGCCAGCAGCACCGGGTCAGCCTTCACCAGCGGCAAGTCCTCGGGCACTGTGGACTTGATGCGGCGTTCGGGATCACGTTGGCGCACACGTGCCAGCACGGCCCCGACAATCTCCTCCATCGATTCCCAGTCCCGCTTGAGCGACTGTGTCGAGCCCGTCAGCCGCACCAGTTGCAGCGTGTTCTCGGTCACCGTGGACAGGTAGGACGCCTCGCTGACAATGCTGCCGAGCAAGCGGTCCTGCTCGGGCGCGCTCAGCTTGTCACGCTGCGTCTGCAAGGAAGAAGCGGCTCCGACGATGGCCGCCAGCGGGGTGCGCAGATCGTGCGAAATCGCGGCCAAGAAAGTGCTTTGCAACTGCTGGCGTTGCGCCTCGCTTTGGGCCGCGAGCATTGACGCGCTCAGGCGCAGGCGCCACAGCGCTTGCGCCAGCAGCGCGCACAGCGCCTGCGCGTGTTCGCGGCCCGCGTCATCCGTGGCCAGGGCCGGGCGGACACAGGCGGCGCCGGTCACATGGCCGCGCTCGCCCAAAGGCAGGTACCAGGCCAGCAGGCCGGGCCAGCGCCCGGTGCCCGGCCCCAGCACTGCCGCCTCGCTCATGCAGCAGCGCATGCCGTCGCGCACGCCGGGCTCCATATCCGCGGCGAGATCGAGTTCGCGTCCGTCATGGGTCAGGGCCAGCGAACACGGTCCGGCAAAGGCGGCGTCCAGGGCCTTTTGACCGAGGGCCACGATATCGGCCGGGGCGCTGACGTTGGACAGGTTGGTGGCCAGCGCCTGCAATTGCCGCGCGCGACGCTCGTTCAAACGCGCCAATTCGGTCTCGCGCCGCACGCCCTTGGCGAGGTGGCTGATCACCAGGGCCACGACCAGCATCGTGCCCAGCGCGATGAAGTGTTCCTGGTTTTCGACCTCAAACGTCCAGCGCGGCGGCACAAAGAAAAAGTTCAGTGCCGTGACCGCCGCCACGGCGCAAACCGCTGACTCTATCGAGTCGAGTTTGTAGGAGGCAATCACCACGGCCAGCACATAAATCATGGCCTGGCTGGTCAGCGAGACATAGCGGTCGAGCAGAAAGCTGCAAGCGGTGGCCGCCGTCAGCAGCAACGCGACGACGAGCCAGCTTCGCAAGGGCGGGCGCTTCGGTTCTGAAGCCGTGGTCTCGTTCAACATGAGCGCAGCCTACCACCGGCCGTGTCAGGATTGCATTAGGAAAGTGCGGGCCTGCCAGCTGCCTTTGACACGATGCCAACCGTGCGCCGCTGCAGCGCTCGATGCCGTTCAACTCGCGCCGCGATTGCAAGTCCTTGAAAGCCGCCGCCAATAGCAAGTCACGCACCGCCATGTGCATGGCGAGCATGGGCAGCAGCACTGAGCGCTGGCAAGACCGAGCTGCGAGAAGCCTAGCGCGTGCGCAAGGCTGGCAGCACGCGCTCCACGCGGTCGATCGATACCCGTTGGGCATCTGGCGCTAGCGGCGCCAGATGATGGAGAGTTTGCGCGCTCAGTCGGCCGACCAGGCGATCCAGTTCGCTGAAGCGCAAACCCTGGCGCACCAGAAATGCCACATAAGTGTGGCGCAGTGCGGCCGGTGTGACCGATTGCGGCTGCTCCAAACCCGCGTCGTAGGCGCTGGAGGTGACAACAGAATGGATGTCCTCCGTGTCCAGGGGGCGGTCCGTCGCCTTGAAAAAAAGAGGTGCGTCAGGGGCATCCGCTTGACGCTGCATCTGCAGCGCAAGCACATGGACCGGCAAGGGCAGGGCGCGGCTCGACTCGCCCGGCACCTTGAGCGTGCCGGTCGCCGTGTCTACATGCTGGCGCCGCAAAGACACTACTTCGTCGCCGCTCAAGCCGCACAGCAGGCAGGCCAGGATGGGTAGATTCTCTGGCGCCGCGCAGGCCAGTAATTTTTCAACTTCATCTGCGCCCAGTTCCCGCGGCGGGGGCTGGGTCAAAAGCCGGGTGTCAGGTCCGCCCGTCAGCGTCTCAGGCGGCGGCCCTGCGCCCAGCAGTGGCTCAAGTGGCTGGGGGATCGCCATCCAGGGTTGGGGAACGATCACGGTCGAAGGCCCCTGGGGCTCAATCGTTGTACGGTTGAAAAATTCCACGAACCAGACCGCCAAAAAACCAAGCACGATGGAGGCGGCCAGGCTGATGCCTGCGTCGCGCCAGTACAGCGGGCGCCATGGCGCATCGGGTGTGGCCGCGGGTTCCACCACCAGAATCCGTGGCCGGCGTGCGGTTTCGCTCGATTCCAGGGCGACCAGCTTCTGTTGGGCGGTCTGGTGCATTTTCTCCAGACCCTTCAGCTCTTCCAGCATGCCCTGGTAGTCACTGAACCGGCGGCTGAATGTCTGCACGTCCTGTCTGTCCTGCGAGAGCTGCTGCTGCAGGCGCTGCGTCGTGCCCCGCACACTGGCAAGGTCCTCTTTGGCGTCGGCCAGCGCCATCTCCCGGCTTTTCTGGCGTTCGGCTTCAAGCTGTTGCTCCAGGCTGGAAATTCTGGTCTTGAGGCCACGGCCATTCGCGTCCATGTCCAGATACTGCGGCGTGAACTGGCGCTCCAAAGCGCGCCACTCTTCCTTCGCCTGCGACAGGCGCGACTCAATGGCGGCCACGGTGGGGTTGTCTTTGGCCAGCGGCGTGCGGTTACCCTGCGCGATGGCTTGCTCGATGGCCTGGACGCGGCCAGCCGCCGTGGCCTCGCGATCAGTCGCCGCGGTCAGTGAGGTGCCCAGTCCTTTCAGGCGCGACAGCGTCTGGTTCTCATCGCGTTCGCTCGACACGATGTTGGATCGCAGTCTGAGCGCCTCCAGCGCTTTTTTCTTCTCGGCTACGCTGGCTTCGATGACACGAAGCGCCTCGCGGCTTTCAAACAACTGGGATTGCGACACAGCTGTGCCGGTGGTCGCCTGCTCGTTGCGATAGACGTCGATCACGGCGTTGACCAGGGGTCCCACCAAGCTTTGCTCAGCGCCTTGTGCCCGCAGCTTCACCACCTGCGTGCCGGCAACCGGCGTGACCGCCAACATACCTTGTACCGCCAGGACGGGATCGGCGTCCAGACCCTTCAAATGCCCCTGTTCCTGCAGCCGTTTGACTACTTTTTCAAGCAGCGGGCGGCTGGTGAGAACCTGCACCTCGATCAGAAAAGCCGGCATACCATCATGGACGGCGGGCGCCTCGCCCAGCACCGCCGGTTCAGACGGTGTGATCTGCACCCTGGCATTGGCCACGTAGATGGGGCTACGCATGAAGGTGTAACTCAGGCTCACCAGCAGGCACAGCAAAAGTGCGCCAGAAAAAACAAAGACCCGGCGACGCATCGCCCTGTTGCGCTGCATCGGGACGAACTGCGCCTCTGTCGTGCCGGCGTACATTTTTCCGAATTCGTGCGGGAACACCCGCTGGGAATGGACAGTCTGATGGCTCATGTTATCGATTTGAGCTTTGCAAGCCTGTTGTCCAGTTGAAATTAATCAATGGAATATCGAATAGAAGCAACAGATTGTGTCGAATCGGCCGATCAAGTTCTTGGTCCGGCCTTAATCCTGTAGCACACGTCCACCGCTGCAGCGCTCGATGCCGCTCAAATCGTGCCGTGACTGCACCTCATGCAGGCCGGCGTCCAGCAGCAGGGCGCGCACCGCTGTCGCCTGGTCGTAGCCGTGCTCGAGCAGCAGCCAGCCGCCGGGGCGCAAATGGGCCGGGGCCTGGGTGATGATCTGGCGGATGTCATCGAGGCCGTCGGCGCCACTGGTCAGGGCCTGCAGCGGCTCAAAGGTGAGGGCGTCCAGGTGCTTGTCCTGCGCGGCGACGTAGGGCGGGTTGGAGACGATGACGTCAAAACGGGCGTCCGGCTGTGCCAGGCCGGCAAACCACGCCCCCTGGCTGAACTGGACCGCCAGTCCCAGACGCTGGGCGTTGGCCCGCGCCACGGCCAGTGCGTCTGCGCTGTAGTCAATTGCGTTCATGCGCAGCTCAGGCCGCGTTGCCTTGAGCGCCAGCGCGATGGCGCCGCTGCCGGTGCCCAGGTCAAGCACCGTGGGCGCGGTTCCGGTTGGGGCTTGTAGCACGTCCAGCGCCCATTCCACCAGTGTTTCCGTGTCGGGCCGCGGCACCAGAACACGCTTGTTCACCTTCAGGTCCAGCCCAAAAAACTCCTGGTGACCGGTGATATAGGCCAGCGGTTCACCGGCGGCGCGGCGTTGCACAGCGGCGTCCAGCGCGGCTTGCATCGCTGCGGGTAGTTTGTCCGTGTCGTGCGACAGCAGCCAGGCGCGCTCGTGCGCCGACTTGCCCAGCGCGTGCAGCAGGAGCAACTGCGCATCTAAGCGCTCCAGGCCGCGGGCTTGGGCCTGGTGCAGGGCTTGTGCGACGGTCAGCATGCTCATGGGTAGTTTAAAGTCTAGTCAAAAATAGGAGCTACTAAGGCATATGGGACGAGGGATAGAGGCAAATTTTATGTATAAAACGAGCCCATCAGGCGCCGGCGCCCACTTCGAGCGCCGCCAGTTGCTGCGCCGCTTCATAGGCCTGCAGCGCCTGCACCACGTCGTCAAGATCGCCCTCCATGATGGTCAGCAGCTTGTAGAGCGTGAGGTTGATGCGGTGGTCGCTCAAGCGCCCCTGCGGGAAGTTGTAAGTGCGGATGCGGTCGCTGCGGTCGCCGCTGCCAATCAGCCCCTTGCGCTCGGCGGCGTCCTTGGCCGCGCGCTCGGAGCGGTCTTTTTCATGGATGCGGGCGGTCAGCACCTTGAGTGCTTGCGCCTTGTTGCTGTGCTGGCTGCGCCCGTCCTGGCACTCGGCCACGATGCCGGTGGGCAGGTGGGTGATGCGCACGGCCGAGTCGGTCTTGTTGATGTGCTGGCCGCCGGCACCGCTGGCGCGGTAGGTGTCGATGCGCAGGTCGGCCGGGTTGATCTGGATCAGCACCGCTTCATCGGGCTCGGCCAGCACCGCCACGGTGCAGGCGCTGGTGTGAATGCGGCCTTGCGTCTCGGTGACGGGCAC
>JBBQQX010000063.1:0-20450 GCA_038215405.1 Burkholderiales bacterium | reverse complement strand
CGGGCATCGTTGGCCTGCTCCCAGCTCAGCAACAGACGACCATAGGCCTCCATTTTTTCTGCAGGAATCAACGTCGCCAGGGTTGCATAAAAGACGCGCTCATGCACCCAGCAGCGAGCGTAGGCGTCCAGCGCCAGCACTTGTCTGACCATCGGGTAACTGGCCAAATGGTTCTGCCAGCGCGCCTGCTCCGCCTGCTCGGCGGCAAAAGGCTGCGGCGGACCGAGCTGGTTGAGCAGCACCACGACCGGTTTGCCAAGCCACTGCAGGATTTTCATCTCTGGCGCCAGGTAACCGGCGTCCTGCGGGTCTTCCGACGAATTGACGATGTACAGCACCACGTCGGCCGCTTCACGCGCGGTCTTGACCGCCTGCTGACTGAGCCAGAAAGGCTTGTCGCGGTAACGGTCCAGCACTTCACTCAAGAACCAGCCAATCGGGTTGCCCGACAGTTTGAGCCTGGCGTACAGCCGCACCGAGTCGCCAAATCCGGGCGTATCCCACAGCTGCAACTCATCGCCCAAGGGGGTCGACAACAGCCGGTAGGACTCGGACTGTGTCGTGACGTGGGCGTCATCGCGCACCTCGCCCACATCGACGCCAATGAGCGTGCGCGCCAGCGTGGTCTTGCCCACATTGGTGTGGGAAATCAGCGCGAGATGGAGTTGGGCCGCAGTAGTCACGGCGCGCTCCTTGTTGCAGCCAGGCCGCGCTTCATGTCCTCTGCGCGGGCTTCTGGACGGACCAGATTGACGATGCTGAGCTGCACCTGGTGCAAATCGCAGAACTGGCGCCAAAGCGCAATGCGTTCACCCATCCGAGCCTCGGCTCCCGCTTGGTCGCCGAGTCGCTCCCGATAACCCGACTCGTCCACCATCACGGAAAAATCAGGCGTCTTGCCACGCGTGAAATGGTCGATGAAAGCGCCGTGATTTTCTTTCTCCGGAGTGGCGCTGAGGTTGAAGAGGGCGACCGTGTGGGCTATGTCGACAGCTTTGATGGCGTCATGCAGTGGCTCATTCTTCAGTTCTTCGCCATACGCCGTTGACGGCCTGAGCATGACGCGCGCCTGCTCGCCCAGCAGCATTTGGGCCACCGTGGAAAGGCCGCAGTCCCGGCGCTCATCGACCGTGAAACTGTAAGGAAACACGCGCAGCACGGTCGCTGTGGCGATGCCAATTATTCCGCTGATCTGACGGAAATAGGGCTGGCGTAAATCGACCGGGAAGTGAGTCGCCAGCTTCTTTTCCGACCAGCGAGCCGACAGGGCCAGCAGCAGGCGCGGCAGCACCACGAACAGAAACAGCGTTGCGCCGTAGAGGTGCACCCACAGCGCCCCATTGGCCGGCGCCGCGGACTGCGGCAGTTGCAGCGCCTGGACGTCCGCGATGGAGAAGCCCGGCAGCTGAAAGACCAAGCTTGCCGGCGTGAACAGCAGCGACAGAATTGCATGCAGCTGCCCGCTATCAAGCCAGGTGCTTTCCCAGCCAGCCTGGTAGCGGGCGTTGACGCCATGCGCGTACAGGGCGCCCACGGCCCCGATGGCAAAACAGGCGGAGCTGAGATGAACGATACGTTTGGCGCGCGCCGCGCTCAAAGGCGTGCTCAGGTCCAGCCATTCAACCGCAAACTTGGACAACGCCAGCGCCAGCAGCGGCGGCAGTTTTCGCGGCAGCGCCGTCTTGAAGTTCGACAATCGCGTCCACAGGCCAGCCGTCAAACGGCGCACCGGCAGCGCTGGCATGAAGAGGCTTGCCAGCAACACCAGGTAGACCGCCACATTCCAGCCCAGGATCAGCAGCAGCGGGGCCGACAGCAGGTCCACGCGGTGCGGATCGGCGATGCGCTCAACCGCGAAACCCGCCACCAGGGCAAGCAGGGGCAGTGCGATGCCAACGAAGCGCACGCCCTGCCGGTGCGCGGCGAAGGTGGCGAACGCAGGGTGGCGCTCAGTCATTTTCTTGAGCAGCAGTTCAGACCGCCTTTGAAGCAACAGTGTAGGCGTCAACGCCGACTGGCCGTCGGACGCATCCCACTGCGCCAGCTTCATGGCGCTCGCAGTGGCATAACTGCGATCGTCCTCACTGAGCAGTTGACGCGCGCTGTCGGTGCTTTCTATCGCCCAAACCAGCAAAATGTCGCGCGCCACGTGCTCGCTCATGGGGCTGCGCGCTGGCGCCTTGTTGTCAGACAAAGCCTTGTCTTTGCGGCCTGATGGGTGAATCATGGGATCATTGTTAGGGTGTGCGCACAGTGCAAGCAGTCATCCTACGCCACGTCGCGCCCCCATCCTTTCATTGACGTCCCGGCAAGAGCCCGTTCACATCACAAAAAGTCCATGCCAAAGCTCATCATTCGCCAAACCAGACCCGAGGACATTGACGCGCTGGTGCGCCTGCAGCGTGAGGTTTACCCCGGTATTGCCGCCTGGCAGCGCGATCGCGTGGCGCAACAGATCGATATGTTCCCGCAGGGACAGCTGGTCGCCTACTACGATAACCGCCTGGTCGGCTGTGCCAGCTCCCTGGTCATCCGCTGGGATGAGTGGGCCGACGAGCACACCTGGGACGAGATCACGGCCGCGGGCACCTTCGACACCCACGACCCGGCCGGTTTCACGCTCTATGGCGCAGAGGTCTTCGTGGCGCCCAAGCTGCGCGGCAAGCGGGTGGGCCATGCGCTGTACGAAGCGCGCCGACGCGTCTGCAAGGCGTTGAATTTGCGCCGCATCATCGCCTGCGGCCGTTTGCCGGGCTATCAGGCTGTGGCGGACCAGATGACCATCGGGCTCTATGCCCGCAAAGTGCTGTGGGGCGACCTGAGCGACCCGGTGCTGAGCTTTCAGCTGCGCGAGGGCTTTCGCTACTGTGGCATCATGAAAAACTACCTCGCGCAGGACCAGGAGTCGCAAGGCCATGCCGCGCTGATCGCCTGGATCAACCCCGATTACGACCCGGCCAAACCCACCGGGCTACAACTGGCGCTCAGTGCCAAACAGGAGCTACCCGTATGACGACCAAAACCCTGCCCGCCAAGGCCCACGAGCCCAAACCCATCACTGTGCGCATCGCCGCGGTGCAGTACCTGCTGCGCTCCATCCACGACTGGAGCGGTTTCGAGAACCAGGTGCGCTTTGTGATGAAGGCCGCGGGCGACTACAAACCCCAGTTTGTCCTGCTGCCCGAAATCTTTACCACCCAGCTGCTCTCGTTCATGGACACCGGCGACCTGCGCCAAGCGGTGCGCAACATGAACGACTACACCGCCCGCTACATCGAGCTGTTCAAGGAGTTGGCGGCGCAGTGGAAGGTGCATGTGATCGGCGGCAGCCACCCGACCATTGTCGACGGCAAGCTGCTCAACACCGCCTACCTGTTCACGCCCGAGGGCAAGGTATTTACCCAGGACAAAATTCACCTGACACGCTGGGAAAAAGAAAAGTGGAAAGGTGATGCCGGCAAGCAGTTGCGCGTTTTTGACACGCCTTATGGCCGCATTGCGATCCTGATCTGCTATGACATCGAATTTCCCGAGCTCAGCCGCAAGGTCTGCGAAATGGGCGCCGACATCATCTTTGTGCCCTCGTGCACCGACGATCGGCAGGGCTTTTTGCGCGTGCGTTATTGCTGCCATGCGCGTGCCATCGAGAACCAGGTCTACGTCGCAGTCACGGGCACCGTTGGCAATCTGCCGGTCGAGGGGCTAGGCTTGCACTACGGCCAGGCGGCGATCATCACACCGTCGGATTTTCCTTTTGCGCGCGACGGCATTGCCGCCGAAGGCGTGCCCAACATGGAGCAGATCGTGATTGCCGACGTTGACCTGGGCAAGCTGGTCATGAACCGGGTCAGTGGCACCACCATTCCCCTGTATGACAAGCGGGTGGACGTCTACAACAACGACGTCGAGGTTGTGGCCACCGCCTGAGCTCAAGCAGGCATCGCTTGCAGCGCCCAGGCCACGTGCTCGCGCACCAGGGCGCTCGGGTGATCGGCGCGCAGCGCCAGCGCCTGCATGAGTTCTGCCGTCGGCTGCGCGCGCAGCGCGTTCCCCAAGGCCACCGCAATATTGCGCAGCCAGCGCTCATGGCCGATGCGCCGGATCGGGCTGCCCTCAGAAAAGCGCAAAAAATCCTCTTCACTCCAGCCAAACAGGGTGACGAGCTGGCTGCCGGCCAAGCCTGCGCGCTCATCAAAGTCGGGCAAGGCGCTGCGCTGCGCGAACTTGTTCCACGGGCAAATCAACTGGCAGTCATCACAGCCGTAAATGCGGTTGCCGATCAAGGGACGCAGTTCCAACGGGATTGATCCCGCATGCTCAATGGTCAGATAGGAGATGCAGCGCCGGGCATCCAACTGCTGCGGCGCCACGATCGCCTGGGTTGGGCAGACCTCAATGCACGCGCTGCAACTGCCGCAGTGGCCCAATACCGGCGCGCTGGGCGGCAAGGCCAGATCGACATAGATTTCGCCCAGGAAAAACATGGAACCAGCTTCGCGGCTGAGCACCAGCGTGTGTTTGCCGCGCCAGCCCTGGCCACTGCGCGCAGCCAGTTCGGCCTCCAGCACCGGGGCCGAGTCGGTGAACACACGATGGCCAAACGGCCCCACCTCTAGGGCGATGCGCTCGCTCAACTGTTGCAGGCGCTTACGCAATACCTTGTGGTAGTCGCGCCCCCGGGCGTAGACTGACACAATGGCCTCGCTCGGGCGCGTCAAACGGCCAAACTCGATCGCTTGCCAGCCATCCGGTGTGCTCGAGGGCAGGTAGTCCATGCGCACCGTGATCACACTGACGGTACCGGGCACCAGTTCCGCGGGGCGGGCACGCTTGAGACCATGCGCCGCCATGTAGGTCATGTCCCCATGAAAACCACGGGCCAACCAGCTTGATAATCCCTGCTCAGATGAAGACAAATCCACACCGGCCACGCCAATTTGGGAGAATCCAAGCTCCCGGGCCCAGGCCTGAATTTTGGAGACCCATGGGACCCTGTCGGTATGGCTATTGAAATTGTTCACCCGCCCATTGTAAAAAGCCTGATGTGGCCGAACGAGAGCGCCACGCAGCGCTTTGCTCAAACGCTGGCTGCGGCGCCCGCTCTGCGCAACGCTTTCATTGAATTGCGGGGTGACCTGGGTGCGGGCAAGACCACGCTGGTGCGCCATTTGCTGCGGGCGCTGGGGGTGGCGGGTCGGGTCAAAAGCCCGACCTATGCCGTGGTCGAGCCCTACGAGCTGCCCGAGCGCCAGTTGAATGTCTGGCATTTTGACTTCTACCGCTTCAGCGACCCGCGCGAGTGGGAAGACGCCGGATTCAGGGATATTTTTGCCTCAAGCGGCCTTAAGCTGGCCGAATGGCCACAGAAGGCAGCTGGTTTTCTGCCGCGTGCGGACCTGATCATCGCGCTGGACGCGGTGACCGAGACGTCACGCCAAGTGACCCTGAGCGCGCAGACCGCAACAGGCCAGGCCCTGTTGCGGTCTGTGAGTGAACGCCCGCCTGCGCCCGTGCTGCAGAGCGCACCCGACCGGCCCGAGGCGCAGCCATGAAGCGGCGCAGCCTGCTGCAGTCGGGCGCGCTGGTGCTGCTGCTGGGCGTAGAGCACATTGCCCGCGGTGCCACCATCCTGGCGGTGCGGGTGTGGCCGGCGCCTGACTATTCGCGCGTCACCATTGAGTCCGACACGGCCCTCAAGGTCAAACAGTTCTTTATCGCCAGCCCGCCGCGCCTGGCGGTCGATATCGAGGGCATCGATCTCAACCCGGCGCTCAAGGAGCTGGTGGCCAAGCTGCGCAGCGACGACCCTAACATTGCCGGCATTCGGGCCGGCCAAAGCGCGCCGGGCGTTGTCCGTCTGGTACTTGACCTGAAACAGCCGATCGCCCCGCAGGTCTTCACGCTGGCGCCGGTCGCCGCCTACCAGCACCGCTTGGTGTTTGATCTGTACCCGACCCAGGTGATTGACCCGCTGGAGGCTTTGATTGCCCAACAGGTCAAGGACCAAGCGCTCGCCAGCACCAGCCCGTCCCACTCTGCCAGCCCGGTCAGCCCGGCGGGCGTCGACCCTTTGGGTGAGCTGATGGCCCAGCGCAGTGTGCAGCCTGTCCTGAAACCCGATGGCCTGGCCTCCATCCTGGGGGCCGTCAACACAAAGTCTGATCCTAATTCAATAGCTGTTGGCGTCCTATCGACGGGGGCTAGAGGCTCAAAAACTGTAAAAACTTTCGGCGCGCCAAGTGAGCTGCCGGACGTCACCGAGCGCTTGATCATCATTGCGCTGGACCCCGGCCACGGCGGTGAAGACCCCGGCGCTATCGGCCCCGGCGGCACGCGTGAAAAAGACGTGGTGCTGCGCCTGGCACACCTATTGCGCGACCGCATCAACGCGAGCAGCATCAAGGGCAACACCATGCGCGCCTACCTCACCCGTGACGCCGACTTCTTCGTGCCGCTGCATGTGCGGGTGCAAAAGGCGCGCCAGGTCCAGGCCGACCTGTTCGTCAGCCTGCATGCCGACGCTTTTTTCACCCCGCATCCGCAGGGCGCCAGCGTGTTCGCGCTGAGCCAGGGCGGCGCCTCCAGCAGCGCGGCGCGCTGGATGGCCGCCAAGGAAAATAAGGCCGACCTGATTGGTGGCCTGAATGTGAAAGCGCGCGACGCGCAAGTGACGCGCGCCCTGTTTGACATGAGCACCACGGCCCAGATCAATGACAGCCTGAAACTCGGCAGCGCCATGCTCGGTGAAATCGGCCGGGTTGGCAAGCTGCACAAGGGCAAGGTCGAGCAAGCCGGTTTTGCGGTGCTCAAAGCGCCCGACATTCCCAGTGTGCTGGTGGAAGCCGCCTTCATCAGCAACCCAGAGGAAGAACTCAAACTCAACAGCGAGGCCTACCTGATACAGCTGGCCGATGCGCTGATGCGCGGCATTGAGGGTTACTTTTCCAAGAACCCGCCGCTGGCCAGAAACCGTTCGGTTTAAGGTGGCGCTGGCATCCAAGCCTCAAATTTGCACGGCGGTGCGCTTGGCCTTCCAGGCGCCAAACACAATCACCAGCCCGGGAATCAGAATCATGGCCCAGATGATCTTGTCCAAGTGCGCCTTCACAAACGGGATATTGCCAAAGAAATAGCCGATGGTGATGATGCCTACAACCCAAAGGGTGCCACCGGTCACGTCAAAGAACGTGAAGCGCGCGCGGCTCATCTTCGCCACCCCGGCCACAAAAGGCGCAAAGGTGCGCACAAAGGGCATGAAACGCGCCGCGACGATGGTGATGCCGCCATAGCGCTCGTAAAAATCATGGGCCCGGTTGAAGGCGGCCTTGTTGAACAGCCGGGAGTACTCCCACTTGAACACACGTGGCCCAAAATGGCGCCCCAGCGCGTAATTCGATTGGTTGCCCAGCACGGCTGCCGCCAGCAACAGCCCGACCGACAGCGGGTAGCTCATGAGGCCGACACCGCACATGGCGCCCACCACAAACAAGAGCGAGTCACCGGGCAAAAAGGGCATGACGACGACGCCGGTCTCGACAAAGATCACCAGAAACAACAGCGCATACACCCACAGGCCGTAGCTGCGCACAAAAGCCTCCAGGTACTTGTCAACGTGCAGGATGAAGTCAAAGAGAAAGGTAATGATTTCCATGGGTCGGAATTATCACAGTTCCGCCCCACTGGTCACGGGCCGCACGCAATGACGGCATCGCTACAAACGACGTCCCTGGATCAGCCTAATCACGATGACCACGACGGCCACGACCAGCAGGATATGAATGAATCCTCCCATGGTGTACGAGCTGACAAGCCCCAAAACCCACAAGACCAGCAAAATGATGGCAATCGTTTCAAGCATGTTCATTTCTCCCTCTGCCCAACCTGGGCAAATGATGGATCCATCGGTTCGCCAAGAAATTACAAGGCGCAGATGCCGACAGGATCGGGCAAGTTTGGACTTGGATTTTTCTGGGTAATTGAGAATTCGCAACGGCGCATCGGGCGTTCCTGCCAGACTTTGTCTTATACAGAGTCCTCGCCTGGTTGCAACCCGCTTGGTCATGACCCGGCTCCGCCAACACACCTGTTCACCTCCAAGCAGCGAGAGCCGGGGTGACTGCTGGCGATGGCGCGGCGCGGCCGTTTTGAAATTTCTTTTGCGGGGCTGATCGGCCCCATTAACCTCAGGAGTCATCATGATCAACAAGAACCAAGTCAAGGGCACCATCAAGGATGCGGCTGGAAAAATTCAGGAGGAGGCCGGAAAATTGATCGGAAACCCGACCCAGGAAGCCAAAGGCCTGAAAAAGCAGGTTGAGGGCAAGGCCGAAAAAGCACTGGGTGATGTCAAAGAGGTCGTCAAGAACGCGAAGGATTCGCTCAAGGATGCCGTTAAAAAGCACTGAACTCGTTCGCAAGCGCGACGAACCCACCGCCGAGCTTCGTCGCTTTTGAGGGGCTCGCAAGTCGGGCAAGCCAGCTGAGGCCTGCTTTGGCGCGCGGGCCTTGACCCCACACGGCGATCTGATCTTTATGGATTGGATCTGCCGAGGGTCGAGTAAATCTAAAATAGGCCAGTGAATGCCGCTCTGCCCCCCTCCCCCCGCCGCCCAATTCTGGAACTGCCCGACGCGCTGATCAGCCAGATTGCCGCCGGCGAGGTGGTGGAGCGCCCCGCCTCGGTGGTGCGCGAGTTGGTGGACAACGCCTTGGATGCGGGCGCCACGCAGGTCACGGTGCGGCTATTGGCCGGTGGCGTGCGTTTGATCGCGGTGGAAGACGACGGCGCGGGCATCTTGCGCGAAGAGTTGCCGCTGGCCTTCAGGCGCCACGCCACCAGCAAGATCAGCAGCCTGTCTGATTTGGAGTCGGTGAGCACCATGGGTTTCCGGGGTGAGGCGTTGGCCGCTATTAATTCAATAGCTGACTGCGCAATACTTTCAAGGGCTAGCGGCCAAAACAATGCCTATTCCCTGGATGGCGGCAGCGGCGAGTTGCAGCCGGTGGCACGCAGCACCGGCACCACGGTCGAGGTCAAGGAGCTGTTCTTCAGCACGCCGGCGCGGCGCAAGTTCCTCAAGACCGACGCCACCGAGCTGGCCCACTGCGTTGAGGCGGTGCGGCGCCACGCCCTGGCGCGCCCCGATGTGGGCTTTGCCATCTGGCATGAGGGCAAGTTGGTCGAGCAATGGCGCCGCTGCGAGAGCCGCGTCCATGCGCTGGCCGCACTGGAGCAACGCCTGGCCGACGTGCTGGGCAGTGACTTTGTGGCGCGCTCGGTCTGGGTCGATTTTCAGACCAGCGCCAACCCGGGGCGAAGTGACAACACACCAAGCATCCGGGTCTGGGGCCGCGCGGGCATTCCAGACGCCGCCCGCGCGCGCGCAGACCAGCAGTTCGCTTACGTCAATGGCCGCTTCGTGCGCGACAAGGTGCTGGCCCACGCGGCTAGAGCCGCCTACGACGACGTGCTGCACGGCCAGCGCCAGCCGGTGTTTGCGCTGTATATCGAGATTGACCCAACCCGCGTCGACGTCAACGTGCACCCGACCAAGATCGAGGTGCGCTTTCGCGACAGCCGCGAGGTCCATCAGGCGGTACGCCACGCGATCGAAGATGCATTGGCAGCGCCCCGGGTCGGCAACGTCGTCGCCAGCGGCGCGGGTGGCGGGCAGACCGAAATCGACCCCAGTGCAGGTTTTCGCTCAGCGGCCTCAACTTCGCGTTCTTATACAGAAAATCAGCCGCTAGCCCCCGTTCCCTATGCACAAGCAGCTATCAATTTTGAGTCACAACTCGATCACCGCGTGAGCGAGCTGGGCGCGCTGTGGCAGCCGGGCGAGGTCGCGCCAACGAGCCCGGCCAGCCAGCCAGCCGTGGCTGAGCCCTTGAATGCCCCGTTCGCCGCCGCCTCAGGCGTGCCACTCGCGGCCCCCTTACCGGGTGGCGACTGGCCGCTGGGCCGCGCGCTGGCGCAATTGCAAGGCGTCTACATCCTGGCCGAGAACGCGCAGGGACTGATCATTGTCGACATGCACGCGGCCCACGAGCGCATCCTTTACGAGCGACTGAAAGCGCAGTGGCACGAGCGCGGCAACAGCGACGCTGCAGCAGCCTCAGCCGGCGCATCCGACTCCCACCCCGGCTTGACGAGCCAGCCACTGCTGATCCCCGCCACCTTTGCCGCCACGCCCAGTGAGGTTGCCACCGCCGAGGCGCACGCCGACACCCTGCATACCCTGGGGCTGGAGATCACGCCGTTTTCCGCCCGAACGCTGGCGGTGCGCGCCGTGCCCGCGACGCTGGCACTCGGCGATGCGGTCGGACTGGCGCGCGGCGTGTTGGCCGAGCTGGCCCAAGTTGATGCCAGCAGCGTGATCGAACGCGCCCAAAACGACTTGCTCTCCAGCATGGCCTGCCACGGCGCGGTGCGCGCCAACCGGCGCCTGACGCTCGATGAAATGAACGCGCTGTTGCGCCAGATGGAAGTCACCGAGCGCAGCGACCAGTGCAACCACGGCCGCCCGACCTGGCGCCAGTTCAAGCTGAGCGAGCTCGACGCCTTGTTTCTGCGCGGGCGGTGAACCCGGCTGCCCCGCCAGCGCGCCAGCGTCCAACGCTTCCATCCCGACCCATGCCATCCCTGTCTTCCTTGCGGCGCCTGTCAGCGCCCGCGCCGCGCGCCCGGGTCGCCTTGGAGGCGCGCGCCCTGTGGCAGCTGGCGTGGCCGATCCTGATCGGGCAGCTGGCGAACGTCGGCATGTCGGTGGTGGAAGTTGCCATGGCCGGGCACGCCTCGGCCAATGATCTCGCGGGGGTGGCTCTGGGCGTGTCGATCTGGAATATGGTCATCATTACCCTCATGGGCGTGATGATGGCGGTCAGCCCGGTGGTGTCACACCTGGTGGGCGCGCGTGCATTCGGCCAGGTGCCGCATGTGGTGCGCCAGGCACTGTGGCAAGCTCTGGGCGTAAGCCTGGTGGCCGTGCTGCTGGCCAATCTGGCCTGCGGCATTTTTGACCACCTGGCCTTGGAGCCGCAGGTGCGCGAGCTGGCCAAGGACTTTGTCGTGATCACCAGCCTGGCGCTACCCGCCTTCGCCGCCTACCGCGTGCTCTATGGCTACAGCGTCAGCCTGAACCAGACCAAGCCGGTGATGGTGATTGCGCTGGGCGCGCTCTTGCTCAATGTGCTGCTGAACTGGCTGCTGGTGTTTGGCAAGTTGGGCTTGCCCCGGCTGGGCGGCCTCGGCTGCGCCTGGGCCACGCTGGCGTGCGTCTGGTTCAACCTGCTGGCGCTGATCTGGTGGATGCGACGTGCACCCGCCTACCGAAGTACCTGGCCCTTTGATCGCTTTGAGTGGCCGCACTGGCCGCAGCTGCGCAACCTGATGCATCTGGGCCTGCCCATTGGTATCACCTACTTTGCCGAGACCAGCGCCTTCAGCCTGATCGCGCTGCTGATCGCCAAATTTGGCAGCACCGCGATGGCCGCGCACCAGATTGCCTTGAACTTTTCTTCGCTGGTGTTCATGGTGCCCCTGAGCCTGGGGCTGGCGCTGCTGACCCGGGTCGGCCAGGCGCTCGGTGCGGGTGAGCCGCACGCCGCGCGCTTTCGCGCTTGGGTCGGCGTAGCCCTGGCGCTGGCGTTCGCCGTGCTCTCGGCCATCGCCATGGCGCTGTTCAATACGCAAATTGCCGAGGCCTACACCAGCAATGCGGCGGTGGCCGGCGCGGCGGCGCAGCTGCTGCTGCTGGCGGCCCTGTTTCAGCTGCCCGATGCGACGCAGGTCGCGACCAGTTGCGCCATCCGTGGCTACAAGGTCACGCGCGCGCCGATGCTGATCCAGCTGACCGCCTTCTGGGTGTTTTCACTGCCGCTGGGTTATGCGCTGGGACTGGCGCCCGCGTGGCTGCCGTGGGCGCCGGTCGAGCCGATGGCGGCCCGGGGCTTCTGGATCGCGCTCGTCGTGGGATTGACAGTGGCAGCGCTGGGCTTGAGCGCCTTGCTGCGCTTTGTGGCGCGCCAGCGCTTGATCGAGGCTTAGGCCAGCAGATTGTGGGTCAGGTCCTTGTTGCCCTTGTCCAAGCGATCTTCCAGCTCGCCCAGGCTGGCGGCCAGCGAGTTGCCTGACTGCTCGACGACCAGCCGCAAGGTGCCCTCCATCTGGTCAATCCGGGTCAGCACGGCGGCACGTGAGTGGCCGTCCTGGTCCATCTGTTTTTTGAGTTCGGCCTCCAGGAATGCGCGCAGTTCAGTAAAGCGCGAGGCCTCGGCCTGGTCGGCCAGCTTGCGGTTGCTCTGCAGTTCCTTGGCATGCTGGCGCGTATCGAACAGCACCGTGGTCTGCAGGTAGAGCACAAACACCAGGAACATACCCGTCACAAAAACCAGCAGCCCGAGCATGACCAGGCCCAGCGGGGCCTGCACCTCAGCCAGCCCCAGCGACAGTGTGGTCGGGGCCAGGAACGCGGTCCAGTTCAGCGCGGCAAAGCCGATGATCACGCTCAGAACGAGCAGCAACAGCAGGGTACGGATTTTCATGAGGGCCAACTTTCTTTAGGAGCATTCGCCGACCAGCGGCACGGTCAATGGTAATTGATCACGCCACTGTGCCCTATGCCACCTGTTTCAGAACGTCATTGGCAGCCGTACCGTCAGCGACACATCAGGCGTGTCGGTGGTGAGTCCAGCACCCACCGCCACACTCAGAGAGGTGGTTTTGCTGAGGCGATAGGAGTAGCCGAGCAGCAAGGTGCCCAGCTGCGTGCGCACCGAGCCGGGCACGATCTCGCCGTTGCGTGTGGTCCGGCCGACCGAGCTGTGGTCATAGCCGAGGCTGAAAGACGATTTCTCATTCAACGCCAGCCCCATGCCAAAGTTGAAACCGATGATGGGGCCCGGTGCAATCGTCCCCAAATATTCTCTTTCACCATTGAGAACGGTCCGACTGACGTTGTCGCGCGCAAAGTTGTGCAGGTAAGTGACGCTACCGAAAAATACTGCCGGATCGGACGGGTACAACACTGTCAGGCCCGCTTGCAGGGAATAGAACCCCGAGCCGGTTGGCAAGGCAAGCGGTAAGCCGGTCCCAGTAGCAGCGGGGTCAGTACAGCGCTGGCTGCAATCGGTGACCACGTCAAATGGGTCGGTGCCAGTGCGGGTTTTCAAGCGCAAGGTGCCGACATAAAAAGGCTTGTCAACGCCGCCGTCGTTCAATTGGTAGCGCGCACCCAACTCCAGGTCGCCCATGTCCATGCCATTGGCCGCGTACACATTCTCGACGGCAGCACTCCCCTTGAAATATTCACGGCTAACGGTGGCGTCACTTCGATAAACATAGGGCGCCCGCACCTCCAATTCAAGCCGTCGGTTCACACCCAGGCGCGCTGACAGCGCTGTCGTGACGGTATTGCGCTTGACTTCGCGTACATCAATCAACCCAATCAACAGCGCCGGAATGATGGTGTAACCCACCAAAGCAACCCGGTTGCTTGAGGAGTACCCATACTGCAATGAGGGCTCGAGCACATAGTGGCCAGGCGGTGTCAACAGACCTGGCTGCTCAAACAGGGGCGCCACCTCGGGTGGGCGACCTTCAGTGGCCGGAGACTGCCCGACCGGTGCGGGCTCCTTCGACTGTGCCTGGGCCAATTGCATCGACTCACCCACTGTGCCGGCGCCGCGTTGCGAGGCCAGGACATTCCAGCTGACGGTGCCCCGAAGCTCATCCAGCGCCAACTGCTGCTGCGTCACCTGGCGCTCCAGAGACTGCAGCAACCCACGCTGCTCAAAATACTGTTGCCGAAATGTCTCAAGGTCTGCCAGCAGCTTTCTTTGCTCGGCGAGTTCCTGGCTCAAGGCTTCCAGGCGCGCCTGCATCGCCTGCAATTGCGGCCCACCGTCTGTGATCGATTGCGCATGCACGGCGCTGCCCAGCAGCACGACAACAGCGCAAGCCACCGCGCCGATGGCTGGCAATTTGATATAGGCCATGACTCTCCTCCGAGTGAACGAAATCCCCGAAAAAATCCCAAGCGACCGTTTAAGTGTTGATGCAGCGCCGGCTAACGATATTGCGAATAATCAAGCACCGTAGATTGCTGTAAGGGCAGCGGCCGTCGTGACAAATATCAAGTCATTGAAGCGCGGCGTTGCTTAGGCTACACCGTAGTCCATTTCAGTTCCTGACTCTTGAGCCAGGACGCGCATTTGGCAGCACAAAAAATGCGAGGAAGAGAGAAGGAATTCCAGATGCCGTCAAGAAAGTTGCTAAGTGTCTCCTTAGGAGACCAACAACTCCTGGGCACGCCTGCCGAGCTTTTGTCATCTTGGGAAATCTGTGCCGTCAATGACCTGGCAGCTGCGCGCAAGGCACTGACCCAGCATCCGTATCCGGTGGGTCTCTTATTGCTCAACAACACCAGCGACGCAGATGTCATGAAGGTCGATGCGCTGCTGGAGGCGCATCAAGGCACCCAGTGGGTCGGGGTGTTCCCGGCCGAGATGATCAAACGACCGCCTTACCGGGCGCTGATCGTTCAACACCTGTTTGACTTTCATACCTGGCCGATTGACCCCTCTCGGCTCAATCACACCCTGGGCCATGCCTTTGGCTATGCTGAACTTGAGGGTCGACCCGACGTGACGTGCAGCGGCAAGCGCGACATGGAACTGATTGGCCAAAGCGCGGCCCTGCAACATTTGCGCAAGCAAATTGTCAAGGTCGCCCAGACCAGCGCCTCGGTGCTGATCTGGGGCGAAAGCGGCAGCGGAAAAGAGTTGACGGCGCGCGCGATTCACAACTGTTCGCCCAGGGCCAGCGGGCCCTTCATCTCGGTCAATTGCGGCGCCATACCTGCCAGCCTGATCCAGTCGGAGCTGTTCGGCTACGAGCGTGGCGCGTTCACCGGTGCCGCCAAAGAAAAACAGGGCCTGATCGAGTCGGCTGCAGGCGGCACGCTTTTCCTGGACGAGGTGGGTGACTTGCCGCTTGAGCTGCAGGCAAATCTGCTGCGTTTTGTGCAGGAGCGCACCATCACCCGGGTGGGTGCGTCGCGAAGCATTGAAGTCGATGCGCGCGTCATTGCCGCCTCGCACATGCGGCTTGCAGAGGCAGTCAAAGCAGGGCTGTTCCGCGAGGATCTGCTGTATCGGTTAAACGTGGTCCCGCTCACGGTGCCGGCTTTGCGGGAAAGGAAAGAGGACCTGGAACTGTTGGTGAGGCACTTCTTCCAAGAGTTTGCGCAGGACAAGAATCCCCGACTCACGGGCTTGAGCAACCGGGCCATGCTGGCCATCAAGACGCACGACTGGCCAGGCAACGTGCGTGAACTGATCAACCGCATCCGGCGGGCGATGGTGATGTCCGAGGGGCGTTTGATAACGCCCGAAGACCTTGATTTGACCTTGCCGAATGGACCGAACGGACAGGATGGAATGCCCAATGGTGAAGCGCTGGAGGAGGCCCGCATCCGCGCCGAGCGCGATGCTATTCACGTCTGTCTGCAAGGCAGTGGCCGCAATATTAGCCGTGCCGCGCGTGACCTGGGTATCTCCCGCATGACGTTGTATCGGTTGATGGACAAGCACGGCATCACGCCCTGAACACGGCCGCCCACTTTGCCCATTTGCTCGTCTTTGTGCATCGGGTGCATCAAAACTGTGACACCGTTTGCTGTTTGATCTGCCGTGCAAGGCAGTCGTCGTAAGCCTTGAAAATAAAGGCTACTTTCAGTCATCTTTGCGATATATCAAATGCCGACTCGTCGTGCATGACGCGAGCTGTACCAAGACTGCTACAGATATCCTGCCCCGCAGCGCGATCCCATCTTCTTTGGCTAAAAATAGTATTTCTTTCGACAGGTATTTCACATTTTATAGATACAAATCATATAGTTAGGATTCCAAGTAGTTCTTTGGCATTGCTCTTGCTTATGGTTTTTCGGATTGGCGTGTTTTGTGCGCCGAGCCAAGCAGACTTCATTCAGAGTTTTTTTAAAGGAAATACCATGAACAAGACATTATTGGCGTCGGCAATCGCTGTTGCTTTTGGTTTATCTGGCCAGGCATTTGCGAATCCGACCAACAACAACAGCGCTGATTTGGCACGCGACAACAACCAGACCGCAACGGCAAATTCAGATCAGTCTGCCAGCACGGGTGCGGCTGCCAATGAGTACTCCACCGCGAACCAGAACTCGTCGAACGACAGCAGCAACAACTCGGACAACCGGGTCGACAACAGGAATCAATCCGACAACCGAAATCAGGCTGACAACAGCAACAACTCTGACAACCGAGTCGACAACAGAAACCAGTCCGACCGGAACAACAACAAGAGCACTGGCGACAACCGCAACAACGATGGTATGGCCCATGCCGATGGATCTGGCACATCAGCCGCCAACAACGGCTCAACCGCTACCGCCAACTTCAGCAACTCGTTCAACAGCAGCAAGGCCGTTGCCAAGGTTGAGATGAATGGCACAGTACGTGACAACACGATCTTTGGCATCGGCAACGCCGTCACAAACAACGGCGGCACAGCCAACGGTGCTAGAGGCGGCGCAGGTGGCGATGGCTACGGCGGTGACGCTGGCAACGGAACCGGCGGAAACGGCGGAAACGGTGGCGCGGGCGGTGCTGGTGGGGCTGGCGGCAGCGCCAACGCGACCAATGGCAGCGCCACCGCCGGCGCAGCCAGCAACGGCAGCGCCACGAACGGCGGCGCCACCGCCGGCAATGGCGGCGATGGCGGCCTCGCCAGGAATGCCCGAGGTGCCAATGGCGGCGACGCCACCGCCTATGGCGGCGACGCCCATAACATGACCGACCAGAAGGCAATGGGTTCTTCGTCGGAGGCCAATGCCAGGGGTGGCTCATCAAGGGCTTCGGACATGACCACGACAGGTTCCGCCTCTAATGAGTCCACGGCCAAGGGTGGCTCGTCCGCCGCAACGGACATGGCCAAGGGTGGCTCGTCTGCCGCAACGGACATGGCCAATGGTGGCTCGTCTGACGCGATGAACAAGGCTAAAGGCGGCGCCTCCATGGCTTCCGATGGCTCTACTGGTGGGCTCGCATCCTCCGCACAGAAGGTTCGTACCGGTGGTGCTGACGCCAACAGCAGAACCGCGGCCGGCGGTGCCAGCTCTTCCAACAGTGCAGCCGGCGGTGCCGGCGGCGCAGCGGCGTCTAATCCAGCCGCCCCGGGCGGAGCCGGTGGTTATGCCGCCAATGGCCCGACCACCACGACGTCTGGCGCAGCCACCGGCGCAGCAGGCGGGACTCCGACCACTGGATCTAACACTCAAACCGCAACCAACACTGGCGGCACAGCCACGGGAACAGCGACGTCGACAGCAGGCGCTGGCACCGGCACGGCAACATCTACCGCCGGCGCAGCTACCGGATCGGCAACATCAGGTGGCGGGGCAGCCACTGGATCGGCAACCTCTAACGGTGGTGCCGGTACAACGGGCGCATCGGCCGCTACGAGTGGCACCGCTACCGGCACGGCCACTTCGACTGCCGGCGCTGGAACCGGCGGCACGGCTAGCAGCACGGGCGGCGCAGCCACCAGTACAGCTACGGCAACAGGTGCCGGCGGCACGGCTAATGGCGGCGCTGGCGGCACAGCCAGCAATGCAGGTGGCGCGGGTGCGGCAGGTGGCTCAGCCACCAACGGCAGCGCGACTAACGGCGGCGCATCGACCACTGCTTCCAACGGTAGTGCAAGCGGCGGTACTGCCCAAGGTGCTGCTGGCGCGGTGGGTGCCACCGGTGGCGCGGGTGGCGTTGGCAATGGCGGCACCGGCGGCGTCGGCAACGGCGCGCTGGGTGGTGCTGGCGGCAACGGCGGCAACCTCAACCTGAACGCAGGCACCTTCAATATGTACAACGCCATGAGCAGTGTTGGGCAGTCGGCCGCCGGCATCATGGTGGCTGCTCAAAACAGCGGCATGGCTGCGATGGTGCAACAAAGCGTGAACGTACAGGCCAACCTGGCTGTAGGCAAGTAAGCGTCTGAGCCGGTCGTTGGGGGAGGCTCTCTTCCCCCAATGACCGGCGCTTTCGTTGTTGACATGAATTGCCCGCGGCGCGGCAATAGAAAACAACATGGAGGATGCGATGCGATCTACTATTTTCTTCGTCAGGACCGCAATGGCCGTGGCGTTATGTTCGTCAGGCTGGTCTTGGGCCACTGGCGTTGATGCGGATGAGGCGCCGTCGGCGCCACCCGCTGTGACCGAGATTCCTGGATTTGGAATCCCGTTCGCCAGCGCCCGGCTGGACGGCTATCGCGGCGGCTTTGATGTGGTCAAAAATGACATGCAGTTGACCGGCGCGGTGACCAACAATTCAGCAGTGGATGTATTGAGCGGCAGCAACTTCATTGCCGGCGGCTCGTTTGCCAATGCGAGTGGTATGCCGATGGTCGTGCAAAACTCTGGGTCCAACGTGTTGATCCAGAACGCCATGATCATCAACGTACAGATGCAGTAAACCATGCGCGCTGCATTTGGCTGGATCATTGCGGCAGCAGCGGCCACTTGCCTACCCGCGTCGGCTGACACGCTGGAATTGGCTGGTATTGGAGGCCGCTACACGCTCCATGTCACCAGTTTGAAAGAGGCTCGCTTCAAGGCCACCACGCGCCAGCAGTTCGACTTCAGCTGTGGTTCGGCAGCCGTGGCAACTTTGCTCACTTACCATTACAACTACCCGGTGACAGAGCAGTCAGTGTTTGAGGAAATGTTCAAGCGCGGCGACCAAGCGAAGATTCAAAAAGAAGGCTTCTCCATGCTGGACATGAAGACCTATTTGAACGCACACGAATTTCAGGCCGACGGCTTTGAGTTGCCGCTGGCCAAGCTGCTTGAGTCGGGCTTGCCGGCCATCGTCTTGATTTCTGACAATGGGTATCACCATTTTGTCGTCGTCAAGGGCATGCTTGACGGCCGGATCTTGATCGGTGACCCGTCCAGCGGCACCCGGGCGGTTTCCCGCGCCACTTTTGAATCTATCTGGGTCAACAAGCTGCTGTTTGTGATTCACAACAAGCAGGCACAGGCAAAATTCAACGACACCACTGATTGGCTGGTAGCGCCCCGAGCACCTTTGACGGCCGGGGTCAGCCTGGACAATCTGGCTGACGTCACCTTGAGCAAATTTGGTCCCGGCGATTTCTAGCAGAAGACACCATCATGAAATATCTGTTCGTCAAGCCGCTCAGCCGATGCCTGCTGTTGCTTGCTGGGAGCGCCTGCCTGGGCACCGGGCTGGCCGCCGAAGAAGGGCAAGCGTTTCGGCCGGACGAATGGGTTGCCGTCAGCGACCAACAACTCGATACCCAACGCGGTGGCTTTGATGCCGGCTCAGGGCTCGCCGTGTCATTCGGGATCATCAGAACCGTCATGGTCAATGGTGACCTGGTCAGCAAGACCAGCTTCAACTTGCCTGATGTGACCAAGATCACATCGGAGCAAGCCAGACTGGCCAGCGCCGCCATTGCCGATTCGGGCCTGGTGCAAATCGGCCCCAAGAACTTTGTCGATGCAGGCGTCAGCTCAAGCCTGGCCACCGGTACGCTGATCCAGAACAGCCTGAATGATCAGCAGATACAGACCCTCACCATCATCAACACCGGTGTCAACAGCCTGGGCTTGCTCAAGGCCATCAACACCCAGACGGTCTTGAATGACGCGCTGCTGGGCGCGGTGGGTAGTCGTTAAGGTGGTGCAGTTGCGGGGTTTTGGCAGTATGAGCACTTCAGTCTCGTTTGATTGCTGCCACCAAGTACGACAAAATTTAGAAGAAATCAGGCTGTAGCCCACGTCAACTATACTCTTATAGCTATTATTACAATAGCATTGTTATTGCTGCACACCGCCATACAGCCACGGCAGGTCCAGCAGCGACTCCCCCAGCAACTTCATGGCCGCATCGCGCCCCCAGCGCATGGGCCCGGTGGCATGAAAGATATGCCCATTGCGAATGGCGCGCGCCTGCACGCGGGCGTTGCGCTGCCAGCGCTGCTGGGCGTACCGCAGCAGCAAGGCAGGTAATTCGCGCGACGGCGCCACCGAATGGGGCGCCCCCGTGCGGGCCAGCACCCGGCCCAATGCAGCGGCGTCTTCAATTGCCATGCCCGCGCCCTGCGCCAGATACGGCAGCATCGGGTGCGCTGCGTCGCCCAGCAGCGCCACCCGCCCTTGCGCCTGCTCATGCGCACCCCGCATGGGCGCGCGGATGCTCAGGGGCCAAAGCCGCCACTGTTCAATGGCATGAATCAGATCCTGCAAGGGCGCGCAGGTGGCGGCCAGGTGGCGCTGCAACTCCGCGGCATTGGCGCTGTGGTCCCAGTGCTCGGCGTCGCCCACCGTGCGGCCCTGCACGATGGCCACGACGTTGAGCCAGTCGCCACCGCGCACGGGGTACTGCACCAC
>JBBQQX010000062.1:0-21710 GCA_038215405.1 Burkholderiales bacterium | reverse complement strand
AGATCAGATGAACTTCGAATTCAATTCGCACCTGCTGGTCACTGAGCTGGACAAGACCATGGCCGATGGCCGGGTGAAATCACTGGAACTCAGCTGGTCGCCGATATGCAATGACGTGGTCGAAAAGCTCATGCTCTGCGTGCGCGATGTGACCGAGTTCAAACGGCTGGCCGGCGAAGCCACAGCGCAAAAGCGTGAGCTTGAAATCATCGGTGAAATTTTGGCCGTAAGTCAGGAAAAATTTCAGGAATTTATTGAGAGTTCTTACAAATTTGTTGAGGAAAACGACACCATCAACCGCGATACCCATCAAAAAGACATCGAAGCGATTGGCCTGCTATTTCGCAATATGCACACCTTGAAGGGCAATGCGCGTACCTACGGCTTGCTGCACATGACCAACGTCGTTCACGAAACCGAGCAGGTCTATGACGAGTTGCGCAAGGACCCGGACAAAGAATGGGATTCCGAGTCTCAAAAGGAACAGCTTGCGCAAGTGCGCGCCTTGGTTGACGAATACGCCAAGGTCAACAGCACGACGCTGGGCCGCAAGGGCCCGGGGCGTCGCGGCAGCGTCGAGCGCTTCCTGATGGTCGACAAGGAGCAGATTTCTGAATCCCTGCATCTGATCGAGACCACTAACGCAGAGAGCGTGGCTGCGCTGCGTGCCACGCTGGCTCATGTGGGTAAGACCTTGAGCTTGATCGGAACAGAGAGAATTGACGAAATACTGGCGGGCGTTATTGAATCCATGCCGTCGCTGGCGCGGGAGTTGGGCAAGGAGCCCCCCCGGATCAGCATTGAGGACCATGGGATCGTGGTGTGCAATCAAATCAGCGGTCTACTGAAGAACCTGTTCGTACATTTGTTCCGTAACTCAATGGATCACGGCTTGGAAACACCGGCAGCGCGCCTGGCCGCAGGCAAGCCACCTGTCGGGCAGATTCAGTTGGGTCTGGTACTTGAAGATGGGCAGTTCATGCTCAGAATGCGGGACGACGGGCAAGGCTTGAACATAGCCAGAATTCGTCAGACCGCCATTGAGAAAGACCTGCTTATCGACGCCAATGCCTCGCCCGAGTCAGTCGCTCAGTTGATCTTCATGCCGGGCTTTTCAACGGCTGACAAGGTGACCGAAGTTTCAGGCCGGGGCGTCGGTATGGACGCGGTCAAAGGCTTCTTGGAGCGTGAGGGCGGCGACGTGAAAATCCGCTTCCTTGACGACAATGCCGCGCAAGATTTCCGCCCGTTTGAAGTCGTCATCAAGCTGCCTGCGAAGTTTGCCGTCCAGTCATCTATTTGAGTTTTTTTGTGACCACTTCAATCGTCTCTTTTTTGTTGGGTTGCCTGCTTGGCGCAGGTGTCATGGGGTGGCGTGTTCGTCAGCTCAAACGAACTATGCTGGCCATGGTGTCGATCGAACAGGCCCAGACTGCAGAGCAGAACCTGCAGCAGACCATTCGGGAGTTGGAACACCAACTGGAGCAGCATCAACAGTTGTTGACGCAAGAAGCCCATGCGGGCCAGGCTCAATTGCAGCAGCTGCAACAGGAACAGGCGAAAGTACTGCGCCAGTTGGATTCAGAGAATTCGCAAACCAAGGACAAGACACTCGACAACTGCAATGCCTTGGGACAGGCGATCGAGAAACTGCTTGGCCTGGCCAAGACCTTTGAACGCTGGCATGCAGATATGAGCGCCCTGATCACACACAACCGGGAAATGCACAACAAAAATGACGAGTTCTCGTCGATCGTGCGCCAAGTTGTGATCGTGACGCTCAATGCCTCAATTGAGGCTGCGCGGGCGGGTGAGCAAGGACGTGGTTTTGCCGTGGTTGCCAATGAAATGCGTGAGTTGGCCGCACGTGCGGAGGCCTTGTCCAAAGACTACCGCAGCAACCTTTTTGAAAACGATTTGATCACCACTACCACATTTCAGGACTTGCAGGCCGGCGGCAAGATGATCATCGGGTCCGTCATCGGTCTGGATCTGATCAACAAAAGAACCAAAGAAGTGCTCGCCAACTAAACGGCCCCATCATGATCAGCAACAATGCCCGCGATGGTTTCGACTACATGTTCATACAGGGCATCAAGGGCGGGCTGATTGCCTCGCCCGAGGACAATTGCGAGATCAGCGTATTGCCTGATCTGTCAGAGGTCAGGGAAACCAAGCTGGTGATTCTGACAGTCTCGTCATATCTGTTTCGTTTGATGGTTCTGATTTATTTCACGCCAGACCAGGCCACCAAAGAGCACTTTGCCAGAGTCAACAAATCGCACGTTGAAGATATGAGTGAACAGGCTTTTGACGATGCCATTTCTGAATGTGGCAATATTTCTTGTGGTATTTTGAACCGTGATCTGGCCCATTTTTTTCCAAATATTGGCATGTCGACTCCCAATATTCTCGATCGAGATTGCTCTTCCTATCTGGAAAAGCTCAGTGCCGGGCATGTTCACCACCTTCGGGTCGATATTAACGAGACCATTCATTTTCACGCCAGTCTATGCGTCTGTGCCTATGCAGACCTGGATTTCAAGGTCGAAATGAGCGAAGAAGAGGCCAGTACCGGCGAGTTGGAGTTATTCTGAAAACAAGACCTTGAGCCAGAGGAAACATGAATGACCAATGACACCAAGATTGTCAGTAAAGTACTGGTCTTGGACAGTAACGCCAAGTGCTATGACAGCATCAAGGCGTTTTGCGACAGCCATAATCTAATTGGACTCAAAGTCCAGCATGACAACATCATGTCCGTTCTCAAGTCCAACGTTGATTTGGGTGCCATTCTTTTGGCCGAAGAATATGGCGACAACGCCCACGGCGGCGTCTCGCTGGCCCGGGAGATTCATGAGATTCGTCCTGATTTGTCAATTTTCTTGCGTCGGGAGACATCAGATCATTTGGATGATTTTTCCGAAAAAGACCGCAAATTATTCAGTGCCGCCTATACGATCAACTGCATTGCCAACCTGCATCAGGCCATTGATAAATTTATTTTCAGTTTGGTCTACCCAGGTGCGCTGGTTCGCGGCATTACGGAACTGACGAAGACGGCGCTGGAAAGCCAATTTAAAGGAATGGGCGTTGAGATTGCGTCACCGTATATTGTTCGAGATCGAGTTATTTTTGGTGAGATATTTACACTGATCCCGATTGAAGGCGGTTGGTGTCGCGGCTACATGATGCTGCAGGCTGAAGAAGAGCCATTGTTGCGACTGGCCAAGGCGGATAGAACTCATATTGATGCCGACAGTGCCGATGATTTTCGCAACCTGAACAATGTGCTCGGTGAAATTACCAATCTAATTTGGGGTGCTTTCAAGAATAAGTACATCAATTATTCCGACAATAATGTCAACCTGGCCCAGGTACCGCTGGTGATCAATCACCTGCACCGCTACATCTCATTCGGATCAGAAAGTCCTCAGCTGTGTTTCAAATATAAGCTGCTGGACGGTGATCATATGGATGAGAAATCGATGGTTATCTATCAAAGGTTTGTTTTCAACCTGAGCTGGTCCCCGGAGGATTTCAAGGAAAACCAATTTTCAACTGAGGATGAGTTGTTTGATTCTGGTGAGATTGAATTGTTTTGATTTTTATATAGGATTTAATCATGGCGCAAATATTAGTGGTTGACGACTCAAGCACCGTCCGCAACGAAGTGGGTGATTTTTTGACGAAGAATGGCCTGAATGTGGCTTTGGCGGTTGACGGGCGCGACGGACTGGCCAAGCTCAAGGCTGACCCGAGCATCAAGCTTGTGGTCTGCGACGTCAATATGCCCAATATGGATGGCTTGACCATGGCGGAAAAAGTTCGCAGTGAACTGGGCAACAACACGGTGAGCATCATCATGTTGACAACCGAGAATTCGCCCATCATGAAGGAGCGAGGCAAAGCGGCCGGCATCAAGGGTTGGATCGTCAAACCATTCAAAGGTGACGCCGTTCTGGCGACCTTTAAAAAGCTCGCCGGCGTATGAGCTGAGGCAACAGCGCGGTCTTAGAAGATGCTGCGCTGCGTTCCAGTGTCGGCCACGTCCTGATCTTCGAGCTGGCGCAGCAGTGCCTGTGCGAATGAACTGAGTACGGGGTCGGGGGAATCGAGTGCTTCGGTGGCAAGTTCGCGCGCCCCGAGCGTCAAACCCAGAGCCTCGAATTCTTGCGCCAGTGACAGGTGCACCTCATGGTCTGGCTCGTCGTCAAGGTCTTGAACGAGCGTTGCAGTCGGCACAATTGGCAGCTCGTTCTGCAAATCAACAACTGGCTGGTCTTGCATATCAAAATCTAGCCAAGCAGCGTCAGCCCGGGGCTCAGTCTGCGCAGTTTTTTCGTCCGGGGGCGTGAGGAGTTGCTGGTCTGGAGGGCGTGCGGACTCTTGTTTCGTGCGGTCCCGATCGGCAGCGCGCCGTTGATCAGTTGTTGGGTCAAACGGCGGCAGAATCATCATCGCAATATCGGGCTCGGGCGAGATGGTCGTATCAGTTTTTTGCGGCCGCCTGGACCTGGCAGCGCGCTTGCTCGCCAGCGACTTGAGCACACGCTCCACTTCGTCCGCCGCGGCTTCGCGGTCAAACTCTGGTGCATGGTTAATCCTGGCAGCTGGCTTGTCGGGAGAACTGAGTACAGCTTCATTCAAAAGTGCGTTGATCGGCAATAAATCTTCGAGATTCACGTGCAAATCGGAAGCCTCCTCACAGCGGGCCGTGACTGGCGCGAATTCAGACTCCAGGGAGAACGCCGGCGCCACCTCTGGCAGGGCCGCTGAAACGACCCGTGCCGACTCGTGAGTTCTCAAGGTTACTGAATCCTGCGGGTCGACCGAGGGGCTGTCACTGTCAATAAACTCTTGCTTGCTCCCCATTGGTCTTGCCCGCAACCGGCGCGCTCCTGACCAGGTCAGTATGCCGCCCAGTATCAGTATCGCTATACCCAACAAGGCTGTTCCTGGCGTTAGGCCGACTGGCCGGGCCGATAGAACGTTGGAAAAGGACTGGTTCTGCTGCTCCGCTTGAAGCTGCTGAATGCCTGCCTGGGTGCCGAGCGCCTGTTGGCGCAGGGCTTTGAGCTCCAGGGCCATTTGATCGGGAGGAGGTATCATTTCAATCGTCTTCACCGGCGGTAGGGCAAAAAGTTGTAGGGGGGCATCGTGACTGAAAGACGCTGCCGCTGCGGTGGGCTCGTCAGTGCGCGGTTTGACGGGGGTCGGGTCTGTCATCGCTTTGCTCTGATTTGCTTTGGATCAACCCGCAGCTTAACGACGATTCTTCCGGGTGGACGTTCCCATGTTCTCCCGGTTTCTGTCAATGCGCTCCTGCTTTCGCTTGTCTTCGCGGTCCATCGATTTCTTCTTGGTGTAGCCGGAATGGTCAGCCCAGGTCCACCAAAGCACAGTCAGGCCAAAGGGCGCCATGACAACCCACCAACTCCAGTCCGCCACCGGGCCAACCGCCAGATATTTCATGATCAATAAAAATATTCCGAGTCCTAGTAAATACATCTCGCAAAGCCCTGTTACTTTTTGATAGGCGCTCCCGCGTCGCCTGTCAACACCAGTCAATACAATCGCGTTGATTTACTATAAACCAAGCAATGAGGTCATCAATGATGAAGTATTCCATTATCGCCGCGCTGACCGCAGCGTTGCTGACTGTTCCAGCCCTGGCTGATCAGGCGCTGGCCAAGTCCAAGAATTGCCTGGCCTGTCACACCATTGAGAAAAAATTGGTGGGGCCGGCCTATCAGGATGTCGCGAAGAAGTATGCCGGTCAAAAGGATGCTGCGGCAAAGCTGGCAGCAAAAATCATGAAGGGCGGCTCTGGCGTCTGGGGCGCGGTGCCGATGCCGGCCAATACCCAAGTCAATGAGGCTGAAGCCAGGAAACTGGCGGATTGGGTCTTGAGCCTGAAGTAATCTCGCGAATTCAACTCAGTCGAACACCGGCGACTCAACGCCCAACACCTTGTGCAGCTTCGGACTGGTGGTGGTGTACTGCAAAAAGACTTTTTTCTCAGGTGAAATGATCGGCATGGCGCCAAAAGCGGCAAGTGCGCATTCATGAAAGCCGCTCAAAATCAGCTTCTTCTTGCCGGGATAGATGTTGATGTCGCCAACGGCGAAAATGCCGGGCTCGCTGGTTGAGAACTTCTCGGTATCCACCTTCAATTGTTTGCGCTCGATGTCCAGGCCCCAGTCGGCAATCGGGCCCAACTTGGGCGACAGGCCAAAAAATACCAGTAACACGTCCAGCGGCACGACCCGGGTGATGCCGTCAGCGCCGGTGACTTTGATGCCGGTCAGCAAGCTGTCCTGGGCTTCAAAGCCGGTGATCTGGCCGACGATGAACTGCATCTCGAAGGCATCGCACAGTGCGCGCATTTTTGCCACACTCGCCGGTGCCGCCTTGAAGCCGTCGCGGCGATGGATCAGGATCACGCTGGCGGCTTTGTGGGAGCCGTCCTTGACAAAGTCAAGTGCCCAATCGAGTGCCGAATCGCCGCCACCAACGATGACCAGATGCTTGTCCGCAAAATCGGCCGGATTGCGCACGCGGTAGAACAATTGCGAGTCTTCAAAAACTTCGAGCCCGTCGACCTTGAGGGTGCGTGGCTGAAAAGCGCCGACGCCGGCGGCAATGAAGATGGTTTTGGTAAGAAAATGCGTACCTTTGGAGGTGGACACGAAAAACCGCCCATCCTCCTGTTTTTCGACCGTGGTGACTTCCTGCCCATAGTGAAACGTGGCGCCAAACGGTGCAATTTGCTTCAATAGGTTTTCGGTCAATTCCCGGCCGGTACAGACCGGCACCGCCGGGATGTCGTAAATGGGCTTGTCTGGATATAACTCGACGCATTGACCGCCGGGGTGCTCCAGCGAATCCACGACATGGGCCTTGATTTCGAGTAGACCGAGCTCGAACACCTGAAACAGCCCGACCGGGCCGGCACCGATGATCAGTGCGTCGGTTTCTAGGGGGCTTTGATGGTTGCGCACAGGCGAGTCAATAGTCCATGTTTTGAAACAGCAAAAAGCAAAAAATCAGCGCTCCAGAAATGGCAGTTTGCCGGTCTTGTCTTTCCATTCTTCGGCTTCAGGCAACGCGGGCTTGCGCTTGGTGATGGTTTTCCAGCCTGGCAGCTTGGCCAGTTCAGCGTTGATCTTGGTCATGTGCTGCTGGTCTTTGGGCACATCTTCTTCAGCATAGATGGCGTTGACCGGGCACTCGGGAATGCAAACGGCGCAGTCGATGCACTCATCGGGGTCGATGGTCAAAAAGTTGGGGCCTTCGCGAAAGCAATCCACGGGACAGACATCGACGCAATCGGTGTACTTGCATTTGATACAGGCTTCAGTGACGGTATGTGTCATGTTGTGTTTTTCGACAAGGTAGGTGAAAAGGGTTGATTTTATTGGGTTTCAAAATCCATTCAGCCAAATTGGCCTTGAGGCAGCAGGATTTTTTGAATCAGGTCAATTAATCAGCACCGCGCCCGAGGTTTTGTGCGAGGCCGTGTCCACCAACACCAGTGCGCCCAGCACCCGGGACTGGCTGAAAGGGCGGGCTGCAATCGGCTCTTGCAGCACCAGTTCGACATGGCCGATGGCATTGGCTGCCAGCGCGGTGGCTTCTTCTTCGGCCAGGGTGTTGATGTCAAGTTTGTGCACGATGCGCTTGACCCTCGCTTTGACCCAGCGGTGCCCATGCAGCGCCCAATAGACGCGACCGGCGACCAGCGGCTCGTCGTCCATCCAGGCGACCGTCACTTTCAGCTCTCGGCTAGGCGCCAGGCTGCTGCTGGCGGGTGCCGCATCGAAATCATCCGGTGCCGCCGAGGTAGCTGTCTGCGTGGCCTCCACCGCCAGCAGCCAGTCGCCGCGTGACACATCGACCTCACGGTCCAGCACAATGCCGGCGCTGTGACCGGCTGCCACTGCACCGGGTTGGCGCGTATGCCCCAAGACCTGCGCGATGCTGGCGCTTTGGCCGCTGGGCAGCAGCTTGACCGCCTGCCCGACGCGCGCAAAGCCGGTGGCGACCCGGCCCCAGAACACACGCCGACCCTGCGAGGTGTCTCGGCTAGCGGAGAACTTTTCGACCCATTGCACCGGAAAGGCCAGCGGCAAGCCGGTATCCGCCGGGGTCACCGGCAACAACTCCAGAATGTCGAGCAGACTCGGGCCCATGTAGCCGCACCAGCCCTCGGCCGCTTCCACCACGTTGTGTCCCTTCAGCGCCGAAATCGGCACGATCGCCGCGACCTCGATACCGGCGGCTTGCGCAAACGCGCGCAGGGCATGGCTGATATTGGCAAAGGCCAGCGCGGCCTGGCCTGCGGTTTCTGGTTTGGCCGCGTCTTCCAGCGCGTCGAGCTTGTTGACGGCAAACACGATGCTGTTGACGCGCAGCAAGTGGCACAAGAGCGAATGCCGCCGGGTTTGTGGCAGCAGGCTCAAAACGGGGTTGGCCCAGTCAAGTTTGGTGGCATCCACCAGCACCACGGCAGCATCGGCGCTGCTGGCGGCGGTGACCATGTTGCGGGTGTATTGCTCGTGGCCCGGGGCGTCGCCGATGATGAATTTTCGATCGGCTGTGTTGAAGTAACGGTAGGCGACGTCAATGGTGATGCCCTGCTCACGCTCGGCAGACAAGCCGTCGGTAAACTGTGCCAGATCCGCCTCACCACTCTTGGAGACGTTGGCCAGTTGGTCAAGCAGCACGCTTTTGCTGTCCAGCAGCAAGCGGCCAATCAAGGTGCTTTTGCCGTCATCGACACTGCCGCAGGTGATGAATTTCAGCGCCGATTGCGTATCGAATTGGCCTGTAGCCCCCGTATCTGTTACGTGAGCAGCTATTTTATTAATAGTATTCATTTTTTCTTGGTGCGGTTTTGAAGACTTGTTTGCTTGGAATGCTGGTTTGGGATGTTTATGTAGCTTTAACCCGCAGCGCGCATTGGGTATCTGACTCCGCGAATGTCCCCCGGCTTGTGCTTCGCCCAAGCCTCCTCCTTGACTTCACTGCGTCAGACACCCAAAGCACGCTGCTAGTCGCTTTCATTGACTGGGCCGTTTCCCCAACAGCGTCAGGCGTGGTGATTGGGGTATGTGACCGGGCTTTGGGGTGAAAGGCGTGCGTCGGCAGTCGGTGGCGAACTGCAGCTTGCGTTTCGCGTGTGTTTTCACCCCAAAACCGCATGCACATGCCCCGGTCGCCGCGCCGGATTAGACACATAGCCGCGCCGAGACCACTAAAAGTACCCATCTTTTTTCCGCTTCTCCATCGAAGCCTCAGAGGTCTTGTCGTCCATGCGGGTCGCACCGCGCTCGGACACCTCGGCCGTCAGCGTTTCCAAAACAATGTCATCGGCGCTGGCCGCCAGGCTGGCCACCGGGCAGGTGCAAGTGATGTCGCCCACGGTGCGAAAGCGCACGTCGCGCAGTTCGGCCACTTCGCCGGGCTTGAGCGGGGTCAGGTCGGTCACCGGCACCAGCAGGCCTTTGCGCTCCACCACCGCGCGCTGGTGCGTGTAGTAAAGCGAGGGCAGGGCGATCTTTTCACGGGCAATGTACTGCCACACATCGAGCTCGGTCCAGTTGCTGATGGGGAACACCCGGAAATGCTCACCCGGGTGCAGGCGGGTGTTGAACAGCGTCCACAGCTCGGGGCGCTGCTCTTTGGGTTGCCACTGACCAAAGCTGTCGCGGTGGCTGAAGATGCGTTCCTTGGCGCGCGCTTTTTCTTCGTCACGCCGGGCCCCGCCAATCAGCGCGTCAAAGTGGAATTCCTCAATGGCCTCTAGCAGAGTGACCGACTGGTGCACATTGCGGCTCTCGCCCGGATGCGCCAGCCGCACGGTGCCGCGCGCCATCGAGTCTTCGACGCTGCGCACAATCAGCTCGGCGCACAGCTCCTTGGCGCGTGAGTCACGGAAATCGGTGACTTCATGGAAGTTATGGCCGGTGTCGATCATCAGCAGCGGATACGGAATGCGGCCACCGTTCTTGCTGTCAATAAAAGCCTTTTCGGCGCACTTGAGCATCACCAGCGAGTCCTTTCCGCCCGAAAACAAGAGGGTCGGGCGCTCAAAGGCGGCTGCCACCTCACGCAGGATGAATATGGTCTCTTCTTCGAGCGCATCGAGGTGGGCGTTGCTTAAATGGTCCGGGCGAGTGTGGTGCGTCATGGGGTGCAACAAGGTGGGAGGTAGGGGCGCGTTCATGCGGGGGCCTTGACGGGCAGCGGGCTGGCTTTGACATGCAGACCGCATTCCTTGGCGGCCTCATCTTCCCACCACCAGCGGCCGGCGCGGAAATCTTCGCCTTGGCTAATGGCGCGGGTGCAGGGCGCGCAGCCGATACTGGGATAGAACCGGTCGTGCAGCGGGTTGTAGTCAATTTTGTTGACAGCGATGAAATGCCAGACATCGCCCCAGGTCCAGTTCGCCAATGGGTTCAACTTCACGCGGGCGGCATCTGAGGTGTCGGTCAAAGGCACGTCGGCGCGCGCGCCGGACTGTTCGCGGCGCAGGCCTGTGATCCAGGCGCCCTTGCCTTTGAGGGCGCGGCTGAGCGGTTCCATCTTGCGGATATTGCAGCAGGCTTTGCGCAGTTCGATGCTTTTGTACATCGCCTCCTTGCCTTCGCGCGCCACAAATTCGATCGTTGCCTCGGTGACCGGCGTGAACACCTCCACCGGTGCGCGTGACGACGCTTTGAGCCGCTCCAGCAACTCCAGGGTCTCGGCATGCAACATGCCGGTCTCCAGCACAAAGATGCCAATATCGAGCTGCAAGCTGTTGATCAAGTGGGCCATCACCATGTCCTCTGCGCCCAGGCTGCAAGCCAGCGTGATACCTGGCGCAGCGCCAGCGGTCAAAGGTGCGTAGTCCAGCGCGGCCTGTTGCAATAGGGCGGTCGTCTCTGCCAGCTTGGCGGCAAAGTCGCTGGAGGCGCGGGCGTTGAGATCGACGGCGCTCATGCCGCAACGCCTTCAATGCTGCTTGCGTCAACTGGGGCCAGTGGCGACGACGGGCTGGCCGCAAACAGCGGCGCTGGCGTGACGGCATCGCCCTGGTAAAAGCCGCTGAAGCGCTCCAACTGACGCTGTGCCAACGCAATGTCCTGGTCAGCGCGCAGCACGGCGGTATCAAAGCCGCTGCGCTGCATCTGCACCAGTTGGTCAATCAGCACGTCCCCAAGGGCCATAATTTCACCCTGGAAACCCAGGCGCCGACGCAGCAAAAAGGCCTGGCTGAAGGCGCGGCCATCGGTGAACTTGGGGAAGTTCAGCTCAACCCGCTGCACCCCGGCCAGTGCCACGCTGCGCGGGTCGGCATCGTTCGCCAAATTTATGACATTTTGGCCGGTAGCCCCCGTCGAATAAGCGCTAGCAGCTATTAAATTAATTTTGTTTTGCATACGGTTTTGATCTTAGTCGGTCAAGGCATCGGCCGTTTTCAAATGAATATGAAGTTCTTTGCCGCTGTTGCCGGTCTCGCTGCGAACCAGGTTGGCAGCCACGCGAAACGGCTCCAAGCCAAGGCGGCGCACGGTGGCAATAAAGCGCTCACCGCCCAGGCGCCGCAGGCGGTAGGTGTCAAGCAGCGCCTCCACCACATCGGTCACTTCTGAGGCTGCAAATGAGGGCCCGATCACCTTGCCCGCGACGGCCACGCCCGACAGCGTGCTGCCGTCCGAGCCGCCAAGCGACACCTGATACCACTCGCGCCCATCCTTGTCGACGCCCAAAATACCGATATGACCGCTGTGGTGGTGGCCGCAGGAGTTGATGCAACCGCTGATGTGCAGGTCCACCGCGCCGATGTCAAACAGCTCGTCGAGATCCTGAAAACGCTCGGTGATGGCCGCTGCCACGGGAATCGAACGCGCATTGGCCAGCGCGCACAGGTCGCCGCCGGGGCAGGCAATCATGTCGGTCAACAGCCCGATGTTGGCTTTGGCCAGACCGGCTTGACGGGCCGCCTGCCACAGGGCGGGCAATTGCTCGGCGCGCACCCAAGGCAGCAACAGGTTCTGCTGGTGCGTGACGCGCACTTCACCGGCGCTGAAGCGGTCCGCCAGATCCGCAGCCGTGTCCAACTGGTCGGCGCTGGCGTCGCCCGGGGCCTGACCCAGGCGCTTGAACGACAAGGTGACGGCACGCAACGCGGGGTTCTGATGCAGCGCCACGTTTTGCTTGAGCCAGCGCTGGTAGTCGTTGGCGTCTTTGTCAGAGAGTTCAATTGCTACGGTATCAGTAGCTGCTTCCCCTTTATGCAAAAGGGCTGGCGGCCTGAATGATGCTGAGACCCGGTCGAGCTCGGCTTGTGCAATGGTGTGCGGCGCGCCGTCATGGCTGAGGATGTCCTGGTACTCGGCCTCGACCTCGTCGGTGAAACGCTGGCCCTCGGCCTTGACCAGAATCTTGATGCGCGCCTTGTACATATTGTCGCGCCGGCCCCAGCGGTTGTAGACGCGCACCACGGCTTCCAGGTAATTCAGAATCTGCTCCCAGGGCAAAAACGCGCGGATGGTGCTGGCAATGACCGGCGTGCGGCCCATGCCCCCGCCCACCTGCACCTTGAAGCCGACCCGGCCGTCGGCATCGCGCAGCAGCTGCAGACCAATGTCATGCCAGGCGGTGGCGGCGCGGTCTTCCTGTGCGCCAGAGACTGCAATCTTGAACTTGCGTGGCAAAAAAGCGAACTCAGGGTGCAAGGTGCTCCACTGGCGCATGATCTCGCAGTAGGGGCGCGGGTCAATGCTTTCATCGACCGCGACGCCAGCGAGCGCGTCGCTGGTGATGTTGCGAATGCAGTTGCCGCTGGTCTGAATGCCGTGCATGTTCACACTGGCCAGCAGGTCCATCACATCGGCACTCTTGTCCAGCGCAATCCAGTTGAACTGCACGTTTTGACGGGTCGTGAAGTGGCCGTATCCGACCGGCAGGTGCGGTGTGCCGAGTTCGGCCTGGGTGCCGCTGGCGTGTTGGTAGACGGCGGCACTGGGCTGATCAAACTCGCGCGCGATGCGTGCCAGCACGCGCAGCTGCCCACTGGCCAGTTCGCCATAGGGCACGGCCACGCGCAACATCGGTGCATAACGCTGGATATACCAGCCGTTTTGCAGCCTCAATGGTCGAAAGTCATCGTCGCTGAGCTGGCCGCTCAGGTTGCGTTCAAGCTGGTCGCGGTATTGCGCGGCACGCTGGTGGACGAATTGGCGGTCAAAGTCGGTGTATTGGTACATGGTGAATTAGGGTTGGAAAAGCCGACGGTTGAAGCAGGGTGGCTCGTGCTGAAAGTGTCACAAAGCGATGAGTTTGGTGCCGGCATAGGCCAGCAGCACGGACAAAAGGGAACGAATCACACGTTCGGGCGTGCGCGCCATCAGGTGCGATCCGATCCAGATGCCGGGAATCGACCCAACCAGCAGCTTGGCCAACAAGGGCCAGTCCACCGAACCCAGCGAGGCGTGACCCAGCCCCGCCACCAGGGTCAGCGGCACGGCATAGGCAATATCGGCCGCCACAATGCGGGGCAAGGGCAGCAAGGGGTACAAGAGCATCAGCACTGTGACGCCAATGGCGCCCGCGCCCACCGAGGTGAGGGTGACGAGGGTGCCGATCACCGCGCCAAACAGCAGCGGCAGGCTCCAGTGCAGTGGCCTGGCGGCCAGTGCCTCCTGGCCGCGCGCCACTGAAGTGGGCGCCGTCAAGCCGCGCACGGCCTTATAGAGGGTGGCTGCCGCAGTGAGCAGCAGCGCGCCGCCGAGCGTGGTGGTCATCAAGTGCTGAATCTCGGCACTGGCCGCGCCAACCCGGTTCAGGACCCACAACGTGACCAAAGCGGCCGGGATGCTGCCCGCCGAGAGGTGCAGCACGACGCGCCATTCCACCTGACGCGCGCGCGCCATCTTGATGGTGCCGCCCATTTTGGTAAAGGCGGCAAACAGCAGATCAGTGCCGACGGCCATATAGGGCTTGACGCCAAAAACAAAGATCAAGATCGGCGTCATCAGGGAACCACCACCGACGCCGGTCAGTCCCACCACCATCCCGACGAAAAAACCGGCAAAAATAAAAGCGATGTCTTGCATAGGAGGCAGACTCTAAGTGCAAGCCTTTATATTTCAAACTATCTTTTGATGATTTAGATATGCGATCTGGATATAAAGAAGTCTTTTATTGCTCTGAAAGGCATGTCAGTTCAGGTTTGAAGTTCGTCAAAAATTTGCTGCTACAATTTGCGGCTGATAACGATTCAGGCGCATAGCTCAGCTGGTTAGAGCACCACCTTGACATGGTGGGGGTCGTTGGTTCGAGTCCAATTGCGCCTACCAAATTTGGTAGTAAAAAAGCACTTAGCGGTAACGCCAAGTGCTTTTTTATTGTCTTGCAAACCGCCAAGCTTCAGAGTACGAAGACTCATGAAGAGGCAAGAGACGGCGCGCGCGTCGCCGGCTTCTTTTCTGGCTAACAGCTACGAGGAATTTTTGTGAACCGAGGCAAAAGGGTCAATGGCTGGCGCGTCCACGCTGGGCGCAGCCTCACGCAATTGGCCGGGCTCTGTGGCAGGCCAAAGAGCCTGCATTTGACTGTCCTGAAGCGAAACCGATTCTTGCCATAAGGACCAATCAGCTTCTTCGCTGCCTGCAAGCACTTCAGGAGCGGGAAGCGGGCGCGGCACCAGTCGCCGCTCCTTGGTTGTGGATGAACTCTTTTGCAGCACCGGAGTTTGCGCTGGTGTGGCCTGCGTCGTTTTTGAATTTTTGAAGAGATTCAACATGGGGTCCTGCTCCTGTGACTGGGCTTCGAATCTGTTCCGCCCGGCGAAGTCAGATTATCCTGCGCAATCAGATAAGAGTTGGCAGCCGGGCCAGAGGCCGCAAACAGAAATCATGGCGAGCAGCGAGGGTAAGAACTTGGAAGGCATCATCGGGCTCTCAGGTCAGGGGCTGAGAACGCAGAGAAATGAGCCAGTGGGCGCCCTCAAGTGATCAAACCTCTATTTCCGTCTCCAGCACCCTTCCGGCCTCAATGGTGATGCAGCGCGAACAGCGGGAGGCAATCGCGCGGTCGTGCGTGACCAGCACCAGCGTGGTGCCGAGTTCGCGGTTCAGGTCAAACATCAGCTCCATCACTTTTTCACCGGTGGCAAAGTCCAGGCTGCCGGTAGGCTCATCGGCCAGTAAGAGCGCCGGTTTGACGACAAAGGCGCGCGCCAGCGCCACCCGCTGCTGCTCGCCACCGCTGAGCACCTTGGGGTAATGGCCCAGGCGCTCGGACAGGCCCACGCGCGCCAACATCTCGGTCGCGGCCTGTCGGGCATCGCGCCTGCCAGCGAGTTCCAGCGGCAGCATCACGTTTTCCAGCGCCGTGAGATTGCCCAGCAATTGAAAACTCTGAAACACAAAACCGACTTTTTGGGCCCGCACGGCCGCGCGCTCGTCTTCATTGAGGGAAAACAAGTCCTGCCCGGCCAGCCGGACGGTGCCGCGGCTGGGCGTGTCCAGACCCGCAATGATCGACAACAGCGTGCTTTTGCCGGAACCCGAAGCCCCGACAATGGCGACTGTTTCCGTGGCATTCAACGAAAAATCAATATCGCGCAAAATGTCCAGGGTGCCGGTGGAATCCGTCACTGACTTGAACACATGGTCAACGGAAATAATTGAATCAGACATGAATCTTTCTTTGTATCGAACTGACACGCATCGGCGACACTTTATCGCGATAGGGGTACTGGCTGCTGTGGCGGGGGTATCGCTTGTGGCACCGGCGCAGGCTGCTGGCTCGGCGCCCAAGAGCGCCAAAGCCAGAAAAATTCTGGTACTGGGCGACTCGCTCAGTGCCGAGTATGGGCTCAAACGGGGCAGCGGCTGGGTGGCGCTGCTTGAGCAGCAACTCAAAACCGAAAAAATACCGGCCAGCGTGATCAACGCCAGCATCAGCGGCGACACCACTGCTGGCGGGCGCGCGCGTCTGGGCGCCCTGCTGACGCAGCACCGGCCAACCCACGTCATCATTGAACTCGGTGGCAATGATGCACTGCGGGGTCTGCCCCTGAAGCTCACGCAAGACAATCTGAGCTACATGACGCAAGCGGCTCAGAATGTGGGCGCCAAACTGCTGCTGATCGGCATGCAGGTGCCTCCCAACTACGGCAAAGACTATGGTGAACGCTTTGCCGCGCTGTATGCCAGCGTGGCAAAGGCCAGGCGCGCCGCGCTGGTGCCGTTTTTGCTCAAGGGTGTGGCTGACGATGGCACGACCCGGCTGTTTCAAGCCGACCGCATCCACCCGAAGGAAGAGGCCCACCCCCTGATGCTGGCCAATGTGTGGCCAGAACTGAAAAAGATACTCTAATGAGTCTGAACGTTCTGCCCGCCACCGAGGTCATCGCGCGACTGCATCAGTTTGACACCGTCATCGACGCCCGCAGCCCCGGTGAGTTCGACGAAGACCATTTGCCGCACGCCGTCAACTGGCCGACTCTCAACAACGAAGAACGCCGCGATATCGGCACCCTGTACAAACAGGTCAATGCTTTCGAGGCCAAAAAGCGCGGCGCCGCCATTGCGGCGCGCAATATTGCGGCCCACATTGAGCGTGCCGTCATCGACAAGCCCAAGGACTGGCAGCCACTGGCTTACTGCTGGCGCGGCGGCCAACGCAGCGGTGCATTGGCGCTGATTCTGAGTCAGATCGGTTTTCGGGTCACGCTGGTTGAAGGCGGCTACAAGGCGTTTAGGGCCGCTGTGGTGCAGGATATTCCACGCCTGGTCAGTGGGCTGGACTGGCGCGTGATCAGTGGCACCACGGGCTCCGGCAAAACGCGGCTTTTACAGGCGCTGGCAGCCCAAGGGGCGCAGGTGCTGGACCTGGAAGCGCTGGCCCGGCATCGCAGCTCGGTGCTCGGTGCCATTCCCGGGCAGGCGCAACCGACGCAAAAGCGCTTTGACACGCTGGTGTGGCAAGTCCTGCGCACGCTGGAGCCCACACGCCCGGTCTATGTGGAGAGCGAAAGCAAAAAGGTGGGCAATGTGGCGGTGCCCGCCGCGCTGATCGAGGCCATGCGCCAAAGCCCCTGCCTGAACTTGGTGCTACCGGACAGCGAGCGCGTGGCCTTGCTGATGGAGGACTACAGTTTCTTTGTCCACGACGTCGAGAGCTTTTGCCAACGTCTGCAGGTACTGACCGAGTTCAGGGGCCGGGCGCTGGTGGAGGCCTGGCAAGCGCAGGTGCGCGCTGGCAACATCGCCCCGGTGGTGCAAGAGCTGCTCACGCTGCACTACGATCCGAGCTATCTGCAGTCGATGCAGCGCAACTTTGTGCACTTTTCGAGTGCAAAATTGATAGCACCTAAAGACCATTCGACGGGGGCTATGGCGCTATTGGCTCAAGAAATGATGGAACAAGTGTGATCCGTGAAACCTTGGATTAAAAGCAGCTGCTTTTAATCTCATAGCGCGGCGACCGCCCCGAATGACGAAACCGTTCACCTCGAAAGGCATTTCATTTGTTAGGCCAATGCCTCCAGCAATTCCGTCTCGATGTCAATCTGCGCGCGGTTGTGTTGCAGCTCCGGGCCCTCAATCAGGAACGTGTCGTCCACCCGTTCCCCCAGCGTATTGATTTTTGCCAGTTGCAGGTTGATGTGGTGCCTGGCCAGCACCCGGGCCACGCTGTACAGCAGTCCAACCCGGTCACTGGCCGAGATGTTGAGCAGCCAGCGCTGCCCTTTCTCGTCCGGGCGCAGGGTGACGCGGGGCGTGATCGGGAAGCTTTTCACCCGGCGTGACACCCGGCCGCGACTTGGTGGCGGCAGCGGCCCGGCGTTGGCCAGGACGCGACCGAGTTCGCTCTCCACCATGCTGGTCAGCTCGCGATAATGTTCGGGCAAGGCAGAGGTGACCACCTGAAACGTGTCCATGGCGTAGCCGTTGTTGGCGGTGTGCACGCGTGCGTCCAGAATGCTGAAGCCGCCCTGGTCAAAATAACCACAGATGCGGGCAAACAGGTCGGGCTGGTCAGGTGTGTACACCACCACCTGCAGTCCCTCGCCCACCGGTGACTTGCGCGCCCGCACGATCGGTTTGCCAGCGCCCACGTGGCGCGAGAGTTGCCGCGTGTGCCAGGCAATGTCGGCAGCATCGTGGCGCAGAAAATAGCCCACGTCCAGCGTCTCCCACAGGCGTTTGTGGGCTTCAAACGGTTGGGCGTGCAGGGCCAGCAAAATCAGCGCCTCGCGCTTGCGGGCTTCCACTTCATCGTGCGGATCGGGCGCGTGGCCGCCCAGCACGCGCAGGCTAAGTCGGTACAGGTCTTCCAGCAGCTTGCCTTTCCAGGCATTCCAGACCTTGGGCGAGGTGCCGCGAATATCAGCCACCGTGAACAGGTACAGAGCGGTCAGATAGCGCTCATTGCCCATCCGCTTGGCAAAGGCGGCAATGATGTCGGGGTCGCTCAGATCAGACTTTTGCGCCACCCGGCTCATCGTCAGGTGCTCGCGCACGATGAACTCGATCAGGTGCGCGTCTGCCTTTGGGAAAGTGTGTTGTTTACAGAATCGGCGTGCCTCGACAGCGCCCAGTTCCGAATGGTCGCCGCCGCGCCCTTTGGCGATGTCGTGAAACAACGCCGCCGTGTACAGAATCCAGGGTTTGTCCCAACTGGCCGCGAGCTGTGAGCAAAACGGGTATTCGTGGGCGTGCTCGACGATAAAGAAGCGCCGCACATTGCGCAGCACCATCAGGATGTGCTGATCGACCGTGTAGACGTGAAACAGGTCGTGCTGCATCTGGCCCACAATCGCCCGAAAGGCCCACAGGTAGCGCCCCAGCACCGAGGTCTGGTTCATCAGCCGCATGGCATGGGTGATGCCGCTGCGCTGCATCAGCACCTGTTTGAAAATCTCCCGGTTGACCGGGTCATTGCGAAATTCGCCATTCATCAGGTCACGCGCGTTGTAGAGCGCGCGCAAGGTGCGGGCCGACAGCCCTTTCAGGCCGGGCGTGGTCTGAAAAATCAGGAAGGTTTCCAGAATGGCGTGCGGCTCGCGCTGGTACAAGTCGTCGCTGGCCACTTCCACCAGGCCGGCCTTGTCCATGAAGCGCGCGTTGATGGGCAGGGGCGCGTGGGTTGACGGGTTGAGCCGCTCTTCGATGTTGAGCAGCAAAATTTGATTGAGCTGGGTCACCGCCTTGGCCGACCAGTAATAGCGCTTCATCAGCGCTTCACTCGGGCGCACAAATGCTCTTGTGTCGCTACTGGCTGGAGGCGCCTCAAAGCCAAAAGACTGGGCCATGGCGTTCTGCAAATCAAACACCAGCCGGTCTTCGCGCCGGTGTGCCAGCAAGTGCAGGCGCGCGCGTATCAGCCGTAACACCGCTTCGTTGTGTTTGATCTGCTTGACCTCAAAGGCGGTGGCCAGGCCGCTACGGGCCAGTGCGTCCCAGTCATTGCCGTAGCCCGCCGCCTTGGCCACCCACAGAATGACCTGCAAGTCGCGCAGGCCGCCCGGCGACTCTTTGCAATTGGGCTCCAACGCGTACGGGGTGTCTTCAAACTTGCTGTGGCGCTGGCGCAGTTCCAGCGTCTTGGCGATAAAAAAGGCTTTGGGATTGATCGCGACAAAAAAAAGACGCCCAAAATCATCAAAAAGAGTGACGCTGCCGGTGATCAGGCGGGCCTCTAACAGCGAGGTCTGCACGGTCACGTCGCGGGCGGCTTCCTCCAGGCACTCGGCCACCGTGCGCACGCTCGATCCAATTTCCAGACCGGCGTCCCAGCAGCTGCCAATAAAACCTTCGATGCGGGTCTTGAGTTGAGCGTCGTTGGCGGGTGATTCTGAATCGGGCAACAGCACCAGCACATCCACGTCGGAGTAGGGAAACAGCTCGCCGCGCCCAAAGCCGCCAACGGCCACCAACGCAAACGAGCTGGTAAAGCCTGCTTGCCGCCACAGAATATTGAGCGTCCTATCCGCCAGCTTGGAGAGTTTGCCCAGCGTGGCGCGAACTCCGCGCGTGGTGGTACCGGGTGACGCTATCGATTCCAGGATCGTGGCTTTTTGCGCGCGGTAACGGCTGCGCAGCGCTTGCAGGTCGGTCATGCGGGGTTCCCGGGTGGTCTCATCGCCGGCTGACTGGGTAATGTCAATGTCAAATCAGCTGGGAATGGCCAAGGCCGTTGGCATTGGCACAAAGGACGGAATCGCTGGGCCGCCCGCCGACAGGGTCAGCACCTCGTAGCCGGTCGGCGTCACCAGCACTGTGTGCTCCCACTGCGCTGATAGCGAGCGGTCTTTGGTGACGATGGTCCAGCCGTCACCCATCTCCTTGATGTCCTTGCGCCCCACGTTGAGCATCGGCTCGATCGTGATCGTCATGCCAGCGCGCAGTTGCTCCAGCGTGCCGGGACGGCCGTAATGCAGGATTTGCGGTTCTTCGTGAAAACTGCGCCCGATACCGTGCCCACAAAACTCACGCACCACGCTCAGGCCCTGGCCTTCGGCAAAAGTCTGGATGGCGTGGCCAATGTCGCCCAGATAGGCCCCGGCCTTCACCTTGACAATGCCGTGCCACATCGCCTCGTAGGTCAGATGGCACAGCCGCTTGGCCGCGATCGACACCTCACCCACCATGTACATGCGGCTGGAGTCGCCGTGCCAACCGTCTTTGATGACAGTCACGTCGATGTTGACAATGTCACCTTTCTTGAGTGACTTGTCGTTCGGAATGCCATGGCAGACCTGGTGATTGATCGACGTGCAAATGGATTTGGGGTAGGGGTTGTGGCCCCCGGGTGCGTAATTCAGGGGGGCTGAAATGGCGTGCAGCACTTGTGTGGTGTGCTCTTCGGCCAGCCGGTCAATCTCATTGGTGGTCACGCCCGGTTGGATGAAGGGGCCCAGGTAGTCCAGCAACTCGCCCGCCAGGCGACCCGCGATCCGCATGCCGGCAATGCCGTCGGCGTCTTTGTAAGTGATAGTCATGGGTGCAATTATCCCATTGGGCGAAATTTCCTTCACCTGGGCAGGGGCAGCGCAGTCTGGAGCAGGGCGGAGTTGCTGAAAACCAGGCCAGCAGTGCCATGGAGGATGTCATTGGTTACAGCCGGTGCCTGATTTGAGCGACTGCGGTGCGGTGTTCAGCGGCCATCCGTTTTCGTGGCATTGATTTCTGGACGGCAAAGCTGACAAATTTGCAGCGCCAGACTGCGCTTTTTCAGCAGGCCATGAAGGTGTTCAAAATACGACCGTTTAATGTGCACCGTGGCGGTCGGCTTATGGCAGATGGTTGCCGGTCACGTTTTTCCTCGATACCGGTCATTGGATTGGCAAAAGTGAATCCAATGGGGATGCCGTGCCACCTGCTGCCACTTTGAGCACGTGGGTATAAATCATGGTGGTACTGACATCGCTGTGGCCCAGCAGTTCTTGCACAGTCCGAATGTCTGTGCCCGCCTGCAGTAGGTGCGTTGCAAATGAGTGGCGCAAGGTATGAACGGATACGGGCTTAGCAATGCCCGCCTGCATCACAGCCTTTTTCAGGGCGCGTTGCAGGCGCTCCTCAAACAAATGGTGTCTTCGCTCAACGCCGCTGCGCGGGTCGATTGACAACGTGGGCGACGGGAACAGCCAGAACCATCCCCACGTGTAGCCAACCTTGGGGTATTTACTCTCCAATGCGTGTGGC
>JBBQQX010000061.1:0-21743 GCA_038215405.1 Burkholderiales bacterium | reverse complement strand
CCGCTTGCTCGATCAGGTGCGCGAGCGGTTTCGGTGCGTGCACTATAGTTTCAAGACTGAAACTGCCGAGTTGTTTGGATTCACTTTTTTGCGATCCACTGACCGTTTTGGAGCACCCGCGCGACCGACCGGAATCTGCCATCAGTTGACTCCCACCCGAAAAAATCGATGGCCGTCCAGTGGCCGTCGTGTTTGCTGCGTAAGCAGTCAGCGAACTAGGCAAGGTAAGTTTGCAGAAATTGACCAACTGCCCTCTCGGATTCTCGGGGCGAGTCGGGTTGCCTTAAGCCACCCGACCATCCTACAATTTTGGGTCTTTCATTGTCGGTAGACAGTCGCATTGTTAATAGGAGAACGTAACTCCCGAAGCTGGTGGGGAAATCGACGCATTCACCTGATTGAGTGATCTCCTTAAGACCCGACGAGGGCGTAGGTCAAAGAAGGGGCACGCCACACCAAAATAGGGCGGTTGCACATTGGTTGTGTGGCGAATAGTGATGCAATACGTCGCATCTTGGTGCAATAACGCCGCTAAGCCCGTGGAGCGCTCGACAAAGAACCTGGCACGCTTTCTGCTTCTTACAACAGCGTAAGAAGAGCGATCCGTGGTTATCACAGACGCATCAATCGCACAGGTTCACTAGGGTTCCGGCTGCCTCGTTTGCAGTGTCTGGTCCGAGAGTGCGCCGGCCTCATCGCAGGTTCCACGGAGGGATAAAAGCCCGGGAGAACGACCTACACGTCGCTTCTTCTTGCGTCCTTTAATCCACTGGAGATCCCTATGAAGTCCGTCGTTCTTTCCTCCCACGATTCCCGCTCGTTGTTGTCCCGCCTGCGCAAGCCGCTCATTGGCGCCGCAGTGTTCCTCTTCGCAGCGAGCACCTTCGCTGCTGGCACCACCACTGTCAAGCTGGCAACCGTGGTCTGGATCGGCTACGGCCCTTTCTATGTGGCCGATGCACTGGATCTTTACAAAAAATACAACCTCAAGGTCTCGCTGCAGGTCTTCAACGACCCTGCGCTGATCCCTTCGGCCATCAGTGCAGGGGCTGTTGACGGCGGAATGCTCACCTATGACCAAGTGGTGGGGCAAGTTGCGGCCGGGCGCAACATGAAGGTCGTGATGCCCATCGACTATTCCAACGGTGGCGACGCCATCGTGGGCGATGCCAGCGTAAGCAAAGTGGCCGACTTCCGAGGAAAGAAGATCGGGTACAACCCGTTCTCCCCATCGGACTTCCTGCTCTCCTATGCGCTCAAGATTAACGGCATGGGCGAGAAAGACATTTCGCCTGTGAGCATGACCCCCGAAGCTGTGCCCGCGGCGATGGCCTCAGGCCAGCTTCCCGTGGGCGTGACCTACGAGCCGAGCCTTTCGCAGATCTTGAGCCAGGGGGGCGGCAAGAAGTTCAAGGTGGTCTTTTCGTCCAAAGACGCACCGGGCCTGATCGCTGACGTGCTGGTGTTTGACGAGAAAGTCATCAAGACCAAGCCCACCGAGATTAATGGCATCATGAAGGCCTACCTCGACGGCATGGCCTTCATGAAGTCAAAACCCGATGAAGCGGCCAAGATCATCGGCAAGTTCATGGGTGTCAGCGCCAAAGAAGTGAAGGAGCAGCTCAGCGGCGTCTACAACATTCCCGTGGCGGAAATGCCCAAGGCATTCATGCCGGCCAAGGCAACCACCTCTTACTACGCCAGTGGCGAGATCATCGCCGAACTGCTCAAGGCAAAAGGCCAGATCACAAAGATCCCTGCCATCGAGGCCACCTTTGACGCCTCGTTCGTCAAAGCCCTCAAGTAAGCCAGGCCATTCCCCAACGCACACCATTCCCCGTTGTCCTCCGTGAGGGCACTGGGGGAAGGCTGTGCCCATCATGGAGCTGTCTTTCATGACAACTATTTTCCGTTCCGCCGACGGGCTGTGGCCCAACACCATCGCCTTGTCCCTCACCGTGCTGGGCTTTCCGCTCGGTATCTGGCTGCTGGGCCACCCGCATTGGACGCTCAACATCCTGGGCGTTTTCCTGGTCACCCAGACACTGGTGTGGTCGGCTTACTTCATTCACGATTTCGCCCACCTCGCCATCTTTAAAACCCCAAAGACCAACGAACGCTGGGGCACATTCATGAGCTGGATCAACGGCAGCTGCTACGCCCGTTTTACCGACCTGCGCCGCAAACACATGCGCCACCACGTCGAACGCGCCGACGTACTCACCTTCGACGTGCAGTCCTTTCTCAAGCGCGCCCCCGCTGGGCTGCGCAACAGCGTGCTCGCACTGGAATGGGCCTACCTCCCTGCCGTCGAATTCGTCATGCGTGGCTATGTGATTGCCCTGCCCTTCATAAACGAAGCAAAAAAAGGCGCACGAGGTCGAATCATCGGCACCGCCCTGGTTCGGGTCACCGCCTTTGCGCTGCTGGCGGTCTGGTCACTCAAGGCCTTGGTTCTGTATGCGCTGTCGTTTCTGATTTTCGTGACCCTGCTGCGCTTTGCTGACTGCTTCCAGCACACCTACGACGCCTACCCCATCCTCGACGAAGCGCCCATTCCAGCTGACAAGATTCGCGACCGTGCCTACGAACAAGCCAACACCTACAGCGATGTGGTGCAGATCGACGCCAAATGGCTCAACCTGATCTGGCTCAACTTCGGGTTTCACAACGCGCACCACGAACGCCCAATCGCGCCCTGGTACAAGCTGCCCAAGTTGCATCGCGATCTCTACCCCGACGACTACGCCCAAGTCGTCACTGTGGGCGAGTTGCTATGCAGTTTCCACGCTAACCGCGTCAAGCGCGTGCTCGCCAGCGACTACGGCGAAGTGCAGCCGCCCGGCACCGCAAGTCGTGCTGATGGCTTTGTGGGCGCCGTTGGTGTCTCCTTCCTGACCGCTGTCTGAATGAGCACTCCCACAGGCGCCCTGAAGGCTTTTCGCATCGACTGGCGTTGCACGGCAGTACCTTTGGCCGACGACATTTGATATGAAAGGCACTTGAAATGCCCTCTACAAACTTCGGACTCCAAGGCAAGACGGTGCTCATCACGGGTGCGGCTGGCGGCATTGGCAGCGCGCTGGCGCATGCCTTTGCCGACCAAGGCGCCACGTTGATGTTGCTCGACCGAGCCGCCGCTCCACTGCACGATTTGGTGGAGCAACTCAAGCCCGTGACGGAAACCGTGGGCGCCATCTGCGACCTGGGCGATGACGCAGCAGTGGCCGGCATCGCCACACTGGTGCGGGAGCGCTGGGGCAGCCTTGATGTGTTGATCAACAACGCGGGTGTCGAATACCCCACGCCCCTCGCTGGCGGATCGGTCGATGCAACCGCCGCTTGGGCCAGCTTGCTCGACAACAACGTGGTTAGCATGGTGCGGCTCACACAAGCCATGTTGCCGCTCTTGTGCCGCGGAGCGAGCGTCATCAACCAGTCGTCCATCTGGGGAAAAACCGGAGTGGCCGGGTTCTCGGCCTACTCGGCCAGCAAGCACGCAGTGGTTGGCCTTACTCGCTCACTCGCGCTCGAGCTAGGTCCCAAAAACATTCGCGTTAACGCCGTGTGCCCCGGCTGGATCCGTACAGGCGCTGCCATGCTTTCGCTTGCCAGCATGGCGCTGGAACAAGGCCGAGGTCTAGAAGACGTTGAGCGCGACATCCTCGCGCGCCAGGCCGTTCAGACCATGCTCGAGCCTGCCGACATCGCTGGTATTTTTCTTTTTCTCGCCAGTGAAGCGGCCGCTTCGCTTACCGGACAATGCCTCTCGGCGAGCCATGGCGAGGTGATGCTGTGAACACGCAGCAGTTCTTGCTCGTCGGTCGAACCGCCCTCATCACTGGCGCAGCCACCGGCATCGGCCGCGCCACGGCGCTGCTCTTCGCGCAGGCCGGTGCCCGGGTGATCGTCAACCACTTGGGCTCCACAGACCAGGCCCAGGCAGTTGTCGAGCAAATCGTAAGCGGCGGCGGACAAGCCTTGAGCATCGAAGCCGATGTGAGCCAGGCAACCGGCGTACAGCGATTGGCCAGCGAAGCCAGCGTCTGGGGCGCCGTCGACATCTTGGTCAACAACGCTGGAATCCTCCAAGAAAAGTCCTTCCTCGAAACCACCGAAGCCGACTGGGACCGCATGCTTTCGACCGACCTGAAGTCGGTCTTCCTGGTGTGCCGCGCCGTCTTGCCTGGCATGGTCGCGCAGGGCAGCGGCGTTATCGTCAACATCGCCTCTGACCTCGGCATTCTGGGCCGCGCGCAGAACGCGCCTTATTGCGCAGCCAAGGCCGGCGTCATCGGGCTCACGCGCTCGCTGGCCCGCGAGTTCGCACCAGCCATCCGCGTCAACGCCATCGCGCCTGGCCCCGTGCAAACGGCCATGATGTCGCTGGCGCACATGAGCGCCGAGGCTATCGAAAAAGAACTCGACATCCCGCTACACAGGTTTGCCGAACCGGAAGAGATTGCCGCCGCCGCGCTCTTCCTAGCGTCCGACCAATCCCGCTTTTTTTGTGGCCAGGTGCTCGGTCCCAATGGTGGCTCGGTCATGCCCTGAACCCCGAAATGACCCAAACCACACCGTCTCCCGCCACGCCCACCGGCGCCGTGTTCATCCTGCTGTTTTCCGCTTCGCTCTGGGGCCTCTCTTGGTGGCCCGTGAAGCAACTCGTGGGTCTCGGGCTGACCGGCCCGCTGCTGCCCATGCTGGCCTATGGCGTGGTGGCCGTAGGCACCGGCTGGGTGCTCTGGCTAGAACGCGACCAATGGCGCAGCCAGACCGGCTTACTGCTCGCCCTGGCCTTCGTGGGCGGCTGGGCCAACACCGCGTTCGTGAGTGCCTTGATGGTGGGCGATGTGGTGCGGGTGATGTTTCTCTTCTACCTCTCACCGGTCTGGTCGGTTTTGGGCGGACGGCTCTTTCTGGGCGAGCGCATTCCGATGGGGCGGGCCATTGCCGTGGCGGTGGCGGTGGTGGGTCTGTGGCTGGTCATCACCGGAGGGGCCGCGCCGCAGAACGTCTTGCTGACCCTGGCCGATGTGCTCGCGCTGACCGCTGGCCTGGGCTTCGCCGGCAACAACATCATCGCCCGCGCCGCGCAAGACATTCCCCTGCGCTCCAAAACCGTCTCGGTCTTCGTGGGCTGCGGCGTGTTGTCGGCCCTCGCGGTGCTTTGGCAGGGCGCGCCCGTGCCCAGCCTGCCAGTCGTGGCCTGGGTTGGCGTATTGCTCTACGGCGGCGTCTGGCTGCTGCTGGCCACCGCCACCTGGCAATACGGCGTGACTCATATCGAGAGCGGGCGCGCCGGCGTGATCCTGCTGGCAGAGCTGCTGGTGGCGGTACTCACCGCTTCATGGTGGGGCGGCGAGCAGCTCTCGGCCATCGAATGGACCGGCGGCGCGCTCATTGCCGGCGCCGCCCTGCTCGAAGCGTTGGACTTCAACCCCAAACCTTCTCCCATCGTCTTAAACAAGGAGTCCGCATGAACACCACCACCGTCTGGATGAACCAGCTTTCCTGGATCGACTACCAGCAGCGCCTGCGTACCGATCAGCCGCCCATCTTCTTGCCCGTGGGCGCGTTGGAGCAACACGGTCCCCACCTCCCGCTGGGCACCGATGGTCTGCTCGCCAGCGCCGTCTCGGCCGACACCGCCACGCGCGTGAACGGGCTGGTCGCGCCCACACTCAGTTACGGCTACAAATCGCAACCCAAGTGCGGCGGCGGCCAACACTTTTGCGGCACCACCAGCGTCGATGCGGCCACCCTGGTGGGCCAAGTGCGCGATGCCGTGCGAGAGTTCTCGCGCCACGGCGCGGCAAAGCTCGTCATCGTCAATGGCCACTATGAAAACCAGTGGTTTTTGATCGAAGGCATCGACCTCGGCCTGCGCGACGCAAAGGTCGCTGATCCGAGCAACTCATTGCAAGTGATGCGGCTGGAATACTGGGACTTCATGACGCCCGACACCTTGGGACATGTCTTCCCCGAAGGCTTCCCCGGCTTCGCGCTGGAGCATGCCGCCGTGCTGGAAACCTCCATGATGCTGCACTACCACCCCAACCTCGTGCGCCTCGATCTCATCCCCGACGACGGCCCGGCCAACTTCCCGCCCTACGACATGTACCCCCCGCGCACCGACTGGGTACCCCCCTCGGGCGTGCTCTCTTCGGCGCGCGGATCCGACTCCGCCAAGGGCCAGTTGCTCGCAGAAGAAGTCACTAAGCGCATGGCCGAAGCCGTGGCCACTGGCTTTACCCGCCCCGCCGCATGAAATTTCCCACCGACGCCACGGCGCTGATCGTCATCGACATGCAGCGCGACTTCTGCAGCCCCGGCGGCTACGCTGAGCGCGCCGGGGTGGACATCTCATCTATGCAAGCCGTGGTGACCCAAGTGCAGCTGCTACTCCAGGCGGCCCGCGCCGCTGGCCTGCTGGTGGTACACACCCGCGAAGGCCATCCTCCCGATATGTCCGACTGCCCCTTCGCCAAGCTGCAGCGCAGTGTGGAAGCGGGCGCGCCAATCGGCAGCCTCGGACCGCTGGGTCGCTTACTGATCCAAGGCGAATACGGTCATGGTTTTGTTGATGAGCTGCAACCCCTGCCCGGCGAGATCGTGATCGACAAACCGGGCTACGGCGCTTTTCACGCTACACGACTGGGCGAAGTGTTAGCCGCGCGCGGCATTGAGCACCTCATCTTCTGCGGCGTGACCACCGAAGTTTGCGTGCACTCCAGCTTGCGCGAAGCCGTGGACCGGGGCTACCACTGCACCACCATCGCAGACGCCACCGCCGCCAGCTGCCCGGAAAACCAGGCCCCTGCGCTCGCCATGATCGGTGTCGAAGGCGGTATATTCGGCCGGGTAATGAGCACCCAGGCCTGCGCGGCCGCGCTCAGCGCCCCTTTGCCAGCGACCCCAACACCATGACCCAAGCCCTGCGCCTGTGGCCCCTGCTCACCGCCACCCACCGCTACGACAAAACCATCTCCACCTACAACCGGGGCCATGGCGAAATCATTGAAGCGCCCATCCTGGCCTACCTCATCGAAACGAGCAACGGCCGCATCTTGTACGACGTGGGTTGCGACCACGCCAAGATCGCCAACCAAGCCCTGCGCGAGCGCTACTACAACGCCGAGGGCTTCGCCTTTGGCGCGCCCGAGATGCAAGAAGCGCAGCGCATCCCCCACCACCTTGCTCGCCTCGGCCTCACCCCCGCCGATGTGGATGTGATTTTCATCGGCCATTTGCACTTCGACCACGCCGGCGGACTGAAAGACCTGCACCGCTGCGGCTGCGGCGCTGAAATCCATGTGCAGCAAGACGAGGTTGACGCCGCCAACACCGGAGAAGACGGCGCCGTCTTCGCCGACGATCTGGTGGACGAGGCCGGTGCACCGCTGCAATTTCGCCTGCAGCGCGGCGAATACGACCTGGTACCCGGTGTGCGGGCCATCGCCACGCCCGGCCACACCGCCGGCCACATGTCCATGCTCATCGAGCTGCCCAAAGGCCCGCCGGTTTTGCTCGCCGGCGACGCCGCCGACCTGCAGGAAAACATCACAGAAGAAATCGCCCCCGGCGGCCTCTGGCGCAACCAAGAGCAACTGGCCATCGACAGCATCCGAAAACTCAAAGCCCTTGCCGTCGAAACTGGCGCCCAAATCTGGCCCAACCACGACATGGCGTTTTACAAAAACCTGCCCGCTTTCCCCTCCGCCCGCGAATAAAAATCTTCGAGCAACGCCGGACGCTGCAGCGGCCGCCTCTGACATTACATCAACCATCCCCGCGCCAAACCTCCATGAGATTGCCCCACGTTTCTGCCGCGTCCAAGCCCCTTCCGGAACAGGTGCATACGCCCGCGCCCGGGCGCTACCGTGGCGTGTGGGCGCGCACCTTGCTTGAAACCCCCGAAGGCCGCGACACCACCACCTTCGTGCGCTGGTTGCAAACCAGCCAATGGCACGCCGACCTGCGCATACCCAACAGGCTCAACCACGCCTTGGCCAGCGGCCAGGCCCAACAGCAGGGCTTTTGCGGTATCACCCAAATCGCCCCGCCCGTCGGCGACACCCCTGAGATCTGCACCTGGCACCGCCACCTCGACTTCCAGCCCCCGCGCAGCACGCCCGACGCCGGCACCATGGTCTTTGAGGCGCCCGACCGCGTGATCGAGCGCGGTGTGCACGGCGACTACCTCGAAGTATGGGAACGTCTGCCCGAATCATTGGGTCGGCGCATCGTGTTGCAGCGCCTGAATGCCAGCGGCCAACCCACGGCCGAACGCCTGCTGCTGGCGGGTGCATGCTTCATGCACGTGCGCCCGCGCTCGGCGCTCTGGCCCGATGATCTGCGGCCCGACGAAACCCTAGTCGACGTGCTAGAACGCCACCCGGCGCAGGCCGCCGGGCTGCTGGACTTCGAGATCAGCTTCGGCAAAGTCGACGTGAACGAGTGGGTGGTGCATCGATCCACGCTGCCAGCCAGGGAAGGCGTCGTGATCATGGGCGAGCTGCAACGGTGGAATGAACACACTGCCCGCTTCGAGCAAGGGCCGCTCGCCGGCGATTGGCAAGTGGAGGAATGGAGCGACAAGGCCTGATTCGAAGAGGCCTGATGCACAACTCAACAGTGCAGCCGCAGGCCCACCCCACCAGCTCGGCACGCTCTGTGCATGTTCCCCGGCATGGCACACACTGCAGCCTCGCTCAAAAGGCGGGCGCTACGCCAACGCAGCGGCAAACCACGCCGCGCCAATGCAAGCGCCCCATCTGTTAACCCCACTTCATCCCGCCACTCCTGTCTAGAAGACGCGCACGCGCTCATCGCCGGCTCTCTCTTCGTCGCCCTAGGCATGACCATGTTCGCCCACGCCGGGCTGCTCACCGGCGGTGTCGCTGGCGTGGCCTTCCTGGTCAGCTACGATTGCGGCCAGAATTTCGGCCTGTTCTTCTTCCTTTTCAGCCTGCCGTTTTTCGGCGTCTCCTGGTTCCAGTTCGGGGCGGAATTCACCTTCAAGAGCTTCTTCGCCGTGGCGCTCGTCTCCGTATGCACCGCCCTAGCGCCCAAGTTGGTGCGCTTCGAGTTCATCAACCCCTGGGTGGCTTCGGTATTGGGCGGCTTTCTGATTGGCTTCGGCCTGCTCGCCTTGCTGCGCCACCACGCCAGCGTGGGCGGCGTCAACATCCTGGCGCAACGGCTGCAACAGACCAAGGGCTACAGCGCAGGCAAAGTGCAAATGTCTGTCGATATTGTGGTCGTGCTCGCTGCTCTCATGGTCGTGTCGCCCGAGCGCGTGGCGCAATAGGTGGTGGGCGCAGTTGCCATCGGCGCCATCCTGGCGTTCAACCATCGTCCTGGGCGGTATTTGGGTGTTTGAGGATGCGTTGCTTTCAACCATTTACCAATGGGAAGCGAAGTCCAATACACCTCGGCCCGAGCACGAAAAAAGGCAACATCCAACCCAGTATTTTTATACTTGCCAAACCTGAGTGCTCCTCCTGAAGGCAAGTGCTACGCCACCCGGCCAAGTCTTGTCCGCTTGAGTTTTCATTGCGCGGCTCAGTGCGACGCCTACCAGCTGCAGCGTGTACGCCCACCCTTTGGGCGTCAGCGCTCCACAGTGGTGCACCCAGTTCAGCACTAGCCCTTATTTTATAGGCACGGTAATTGCGTGTTGTTTAAAACAGAGAGGCGCAGTGCCCATGCACACCGCCTGCCATGAAGACCGCTAGGGTTCCGGGCTTAGGATTTCACAGCTACTTTGTAGTAGCAAGAAGTCTGAGCTGTCTGGTCCGAGAGCAGTCGGCCACGATCGCGTGGTTCCACGGAGGGACAAAAGCCCGGGAGATGATTCGCCGCAGCCGCATGCCGACATGCCTGTGCACGAGTCGCCTCTCTGCCGTTTTGTCCATTTCGACTGGAGACACTTGCATGACCCAACCGCTTTCAACAGCCACGCTCTCGGCGCTTTTGCCGGGCACTGCGTTGGCCGCGTCCGAGTCAACCCGTCGGGCCAGATCTGCGGGCGAATACTCTTTGCCCGCCTCCATGATCACTCCCCCTGCATCGAAACCCACGCGGCGTCGTCCGTCCAACCTGACCAAGGTGCGCGCCCCCATCAGCCGCCGTGCTTACTGGATTCTGGCAATCAGCGGCCTGGTCGCGCCGCTAGTGGGCTGGACCATGCTGGCCGCCTGGGGTGGCATGGACTCCACCTTCATGCCTGCACCGCTGCAGGTGTTGAGCAAGACCTGGCTGTGGGCCACGGAAAACGGCTTGCTGGAAGACGCGGGCATCAGCATTTACCGAGTGGTGGTGGGCTTTCTGCTGTCGGCGGTGATTGCACTTCCGCTGGGTTTGCTGATCGGTTCGTTCCGCTCGGTGCAGGCGCTGCTCGAGCCACTCACCGATTTCATCCGCTACATGCCGGCGGTGGCGTTCATTCCGCTGGTGATGTTGTGGGTGGGTATTGATGAGAGCGCCAAGATCGCCATTATTTTCATTGGCACCTTTTTCCAGATGGTTCTAATGGTGGCGGAAGACGTTCGGCGCGTACCGGCAGCACAGGTTGAAGCTGCGCAAACCATGGGCGCCAACCGCAAGGAATTGATTGAAAAAGTGATTTTTCCCAGCGCCAAGCCGGCTCTGCTCGACACGCTGCGCATCACCATGGGCTGGGCCTGGACGTATCTCGTGGTGGCCGAGCTGGTGGCGGCCAATTCGGGCCTGGGTTATTCGATCTTGCGCGCCCAGCGCTTCCTGCAGACCGACACGATCTTCGCTGGAATCATCGTCATCGGACTGATCGGGCTTCTGACCGACCAGGCGTTTCGCTGGGCCCACCGCGCCGGCTTCCCATGGTTGTATTTGAAGGGTTGATGTCATGAGCCACGCCACCCCTACCTCTACCCCTACCCCTACCCCCAAGATCAATATCCGCGGTCTGTTCAAGCGCTTCGATGGCGCCCCGATCAACGCGTTGGAAAACATAGATCTCGACATTCGTAAAAACGAGTTTGTGACGTTTGTTGGTGCATCGGGCTGCGGCAAATCCACGCTGCTGCGCACCATCGGTGGGCTTGAGGTGCAAACCGAGGGCGAGCTGAGCATCGACGACTGCGCCGTGAACGGCCCCGGCATAGACCGCGCCATGGTGTTTCAACACTACAGCCTCTACCCCTGGATGACGGTGAGCGAAAACATCAAGTTTTGCCGCCAACTCGCCGCCCACACAAAAGGCCGCACTTCTAGCGATGTCGAAGCCGCCTCGGGCCGGGCCGACGCGCTCTTGCGACTCATGGGGTTGTCCAACGTGAGTGGCGCCTGGCCCAACCAACTCTCGGGCGGCATGCAGCAGCGCGTGGCAATTGCGCGCGCTCTCATGGGAAAACCCGAAATCGTGTTGATGGACGAGCCCTTTGGTGCACTCGACGCGCAAACCCGCGAGGTGATGCACGACCTGATTCGATATGTGCACCGACTGGAGAAGGCAACCATCATTTTTGTCACGCACGACGTGGAAGAAGCGATCTACCTGGGTGGGCGCGTGGTATTGATGGCGCCGCGCCCGGGCCGCATTGACACGGTGTACGAAGTGCCTTTTGGCGACCAGCGCACGCAAGACCTCAAAAACGCGCCAGAGTTCTTGCAGCTCAAACGCGAAATCCTCAACCGCATTCGCGAGACCTCGGGTATGAAGACCGACCTCGAGCAGCTGCAACGCCTTTCGGGCGCGCAAGCCAGCACCGAACCCGAAGCCCTTTCTCTTTGAAGCGACCCAGCCATGTCAAACACCTATCCCCTCATCGCCGACCTGCCCGACCCATTGACCATCGTGTTGCCCAACCCGCCGCAAACCGCGCCGGTGGACGCGCCCACTGTTTGGAAGCGTTTCCCCGATGCCGCACTGGCCGGCGTAGACACGGCCCGCACCATGTGGAGTGAAGTCTTGCCGGGCGGCAGCCACTGGAGCTGGCGCATGCCGCGTGGTAGTGCAATCCGTTTTGTCGCGCTGGACGCCGGCGCAAATCTGAGCCTAGTAATGTACAGCGCGATGGAAAAACTGGAGCGCTACAACATGCCCGACTCACTCAAGGCGCAGCACACGGCACACTACTCCAAAGGCCATGTGCTGATGAGTGACATGGGCCGCAGCATGGCCAGCTTCACGGCCGACAGCCTAGGCTGGCACGACCCTCTGGGCGCGCTGCTCGACAACGAACTGATGACCGAAAAATACGGCGAGAAGCGCTACGGTGATGCGCGCAACGCCATGCACCGCTCGGGCAAAGACGGCCTGTTGATCGAGATCGGCAAATACGGCCTCACACGCCGCGACCTGATCGCGCCGGTGAATCTGTTCAGCAAAGTGATCGTCGATGAGCAAGGCCGCTTCACCTTTGCGCCTGGGCACAGCCAGGCAGGCGATTTTGTGGAGTTGCGTTTCGACATGGACGTGGTCCTCGCCGTTTCCAGCGCGCCGCATGCGCTTGACCCCAACCCGGCTTACGCACCCAAGAAAGTGGGGCTGCTGGCATGGCGCTGCGGCGCCGCACCCGACAGCGACGCCTGCCGTGCCTTCCGCCCGGAAAACGCGCGTGCCCTGCACAACACCGACATGCTTTACCTCTGAGGCTTGCCCAATGAAAAACGCCACCCTCGCCCCCGAACACATCCCAGCCGCCATCCGTATCTTTGAGAGCGCCCTCGACCCGGCCAAGGCTGCGAGCGACCAGCGCCATGCCGCGGGAGAACCCATTCTGTTGTCACTCAACAAGGGTCAGACGCTGCGCATCGTAGACCTGGAAGGCAACCAGGCCGCCGACGTAATCTTCTACAACCGAGACGACCTAGCCGAGCACTACAGCGCCACCGACACCATTCAGCGCCAAGGCGGCATTTACCTCACCACGGGCTCGGTGTTGCGCAGCAACGATGCGCGCCCCATGCTCACTATCGTAGCCGACACCTGCGGCCGCCACGACACGTTGGGAGGCCACTGCGCCGCCGAGAGCAACACGGTGCGCTACTCGCTGCAAAAGAAATTCATGCACAGTTGCCGCGACAACTATCTGATCGCCCTACAGCACGCCGACATTGGCCTAACCAAGCGCGATCTGGTGCCCAACATCAATTTCTTCATGAACGTGCCGGTGACCGAAGGGGGCGAGCTGAAGTTCGACGACGGCGTGTCCGGCCCGGGAAAATACGTAGAAATGCAGGCGCACATGAACCTGTGGGTGCTGATTAGCAACTGTCCTCAGCTCAATAACCCCTGCAACGCCTACAACCCCACTCCGACACGCCTGCTCATTTGGGATCAGGAATGAAACACGCCAGGCGCTCGACAAACACCTCTAATTCCTTCGCAATTTGCTGAACCTGGCCCGCAGGACGACCTGCTGGCTTCCCTGATCGGGCAGGACGACCTGCCAAATTTGATTTCCAAGGTGGTTCCACCATGTTTAGTAAGGTACTGATTGCCAACCGCGGCGCCATCGCTTGCCGCATCATTCGAACGCTCAAGGCTCTCGGGGTGCAAAGCGTGGCGGTGTATTCCGAAGCCGACGCCCAAGCCCGCCATGTGCGCGAGGCCGACGAGGCCTACCTGATCGGCCCAGCACCAGCGGCTGAGAGTTACTTGTGCGCTGAGCGCATTCTGGAGGTCGCAAAGCAATGCGGCGCCCAAGCCATTCATCCCGGCTACGGATTCCTTTCAGAGAACCCCGGTTTTTCGGAAGACTGTGAAGTGGCCGGAATTGCCTTCATTGGCCCCACAGCCGATCAAATGCGCGCCTTTGGCCTCAAGCACACGGCGCGAGATCTGGCCGAAGCCCAGGGCGTGCCGCTGCTGCCCGGCACCGGCCTGCTCGCCGATGCGGCCCAGGCCCGCACTGAGGCGGCACGCATCGGCTACCCGGTCATGCTCAAGAGCACCGCCGGCGGCGGCGGCATCGGCATGCGGCTGGTGTGGAGCGAAGACGAGCTGAGCAACGCATTCGCTTCGGTGAGCCGACTGGCCTCGGCCAACTTCAAAGACGCGGGCCTGTTCATCGAGAAATACGTGGAGCAAGCGCGCCATATCGAGGTACAGGTGTTCGGCGATGGCGCAGGCGGCGTGGTGGCCTTGGGCGAGCGCGACTGCTCGGTGCAGCGGCGCAACCAGAAGGTGATCGAAGAAACCCCGGCGCCCGGCCTGAGCGACAAACAGCGCAGCAGCTTGCACGCCACCGCCGTGCGGCTGGCTCAGGCGGTGAACTACCGCTCGGCCGGTACCGTCGAATTCGTCTACGACACGGCCACCGGCGCCTTCTACTTCCTGGAGGTCAACACGCGCCTACAGGTGGAACACGGCGTCACCGAGCAGGTGTATGGCGTGGACCTTGTGGCCTGGATGCTGCAACTGGCTGCGGGCGACCTGCCGCCACTGTCGGCTATGGCGCTTGAGCCCAAAGGCGCATCCATTCAGGTGCGGCTGTATGCCGAAGACCCGGCCAAAAATTTCCAGCCCAGCGCAGGCCTGCTCACCGAAGTCTCATTTCCCGAAGACGCCCGTATCGACAGCTGGGTTGAACGCGGCACTGAGGTGCCCGCCTGGTACGACCCCATGCTGGCCAAGCTCATCGTCACAGCCGACGACCGCCCGCAGGCATTGGCCAAACTCGAAGCCGCACTCGACGCCACGCGCCTAGCCGGCATCGAGACCAACCTGGGTTACCTGCGCCAGGTGGTGCGGGATCCGGTGTTCCGCGAGGGCCGCCAAGTCACGCGCTTCCTCAACAGCTTCCACTACCGTCCGGCCACCATCGACGTGATCGAGCCCGGCGTACAAACCTCGGTGCAAGACTGGCCGGGCCGCCAAGGTTTCTGGGACGTGGGCGTACCGCCCAGCGGCCCCATGGACGCCTACGCCCACCGCATGGCCAACCGGCTGGTGGGGAATGCCCCCGACGCGGCCGCGCTGGAGTGCACCCTCTCGGGCCCCAGCATGCGCTTTAACAGCGATAGTGTGGTGGCCGTGACAGGCGCGCCCGCCAGCCTAACGCTCGACGGCACGCCCGTGCCCATGTGGCAGGCGCACCGGGTATCGGCCGGCAGCGTGTTGGCCGTGGGCCGATGCGCCAGCGGCTGCCGTCTCAGCATGGCAGTGGCAGGCGGGCTGGATGTACCCGCCTACCTGGGCAGTCGCTCGACCTTCACGCTGGGCCAGTTCGGCGGCCACGCCGGACGCCACCTGCGCGCGGGTGATGTGCTGCACCTCAACGCCACCGATCCGTCAGAGGGCGACCTACCCACTGCACCTTCAGCGCTGATTCCTTCATACGACAAGCATTGGAACGTGGGCGTGCTCTACGGCCCGCACGGTGCGCCCGACTTCTTTCAAGATACCGACATCCTCACCTTCTTCGCCACCGATTGGGAGGTTCACTACAACTCCAGCCGCACCGGCGTGCGCCTGATCGGCCCCAAGCCAGCCTGGGCGCGCAGCGACGGAGGAGAGGCTGGCCTGCACCCGTCCAACATCCACGACAACGCCTACGCCATTGGCGCCATCGATTTCACCGGAGACATGCCCGTGATCCTCGGGCCTGACGGCCCCAGCCTGGGCGGCTTCGTGTGCCCAGCCGTGGTGGTCAACGCCGAGCTGTGGAAACTGGGCCAGCTGCGTCCCGGCGACACCGTGCGTTTTCACCGCCTGTCTCTGGCGCAGGCGGCCGAGCGAGAAGCCATGCTGGAGGCGGCTCTGGTCGGCGAGGCTACAGAGCTGTCCGGTGCGCCGGCCGACGATGCGCTGGCCCACACCACGCCGGTGATCCATGAGGACCCGTCTCGCGAAGACGCCAATGACAGCGTGCCCGCCATGGTGGTGCGCCAGGCCGGCGACCGCTATGTGTTGGTGGAATTTGGCCCGCTGGTGCTCGACATCGAGCTGCGCCTGCGCGTGCACGTGCTCATGACTGCACTCAAGGATCTGCAGGCCCAAGGCCAGCTGCCGGCCATCATCGACCTGACGCCGGGCATCCGCTCGCTGCAAGTGCACTTCGATCCCGCGCAGCTGCCGCGCGATCAACTGTTGCGCGTTTTGGTGCAAGCCGAAGCGGCCCTACCCGCGGTGGACGACATTGAGGTGCCCTCTCGCACCGTGTATCTACCGCTGTCCTGGGACGATCCGCAGACCAAGCTGGCAATTGAAAAATACATGCAATCGGTCAGGCCCGACGCGCCCTGGTGTCCGAGCAACATCGAGTTCATTCGCCGCATCAACGGCCTGGACAACATAGACGACGTGTTTAAGGTCGTGTTCGACGCCAGCTATCTGGTGATGGGCCTGGGCGACGTGTACCTGGGCGCGCCCGTGGCCACGCCGCTGGACCCGCGCCATCGCCTTGTCACCACCAAGTACAACCCGGCCCGCACCTGGACGCCGGAAAACGCAGTGGGCATCGGCGGCGCCTACCTCTGCGTCTACGGCATGGAGGGCCCTGGCGGCTACCAGTTCGTGGGGCGCACCTTGCAGATGTGGAACCGCTGGCGCCATGGCACACCAGGCACGCCCTTCGAGCAACCCTGGCTGCTGCGCTTCTTCGACCTAATCCGCTTTGAGCTGGTGAGCGAAGATGAGTTGCGCGACATCCGCGCCAGTTTCCCCCACGGCGGCTATGCACTGCGCACGGAAGAAGGCAACTTCAGCCTCAAAGACTACCGCCGCTTCCTCGCCGACAACACTGAGACGATCATCACGTTCAAGGCGAAGCAACAAGCGGCTTTCGAGGCCGAGCGCGAACGCTGGGTCGCCACCGGCCAGCTGCATTTCGCGGGCGACGTCGATGTGGCAGCAGCCAGCCCCGAGAGTGAGCTTGATCTGCCCGAGGGTAGTCGCGCCTTGACCGCCAGTGTGCCCGGTAACGTGTGGCACGTGGCGGTTACCGAAGGCCGGCGGGTCAACGAAGGCGATGTGCTGCTGGTGATCGAGTCTATGAAGATGGAATTCAGCGTGCTGGCGCCCGCTTGCGGCACGGTGCACAAGCTGCTGTGCGCGCAAGGCGCTCCCGTGTCTGCCGGACAAAACGTGTTAGTGCTGTTGGAAGAAGCGCTGGCCGAAATAGTGGCAACCACCTTCGCAACGCGCGCCTGATCCTCCTACCCCAACAACATATCGGATGTTTCCCCATGTCGCTCTCTCAACTCTCCTTTGATGTCGCCAGCCTGCAGGCCGCTTATCTGGGCGGCGCCAGCGTGCGCGAAGTCATTGCCGAAGCCCAACGCCGCTGCGCTACCGACAAGCACAACGCCTTCATCCACCGCCTGAGCGCCGAAGAGATCGAGCCTTACCTGGCTCGACTCGATGGCGCCGACCCGACCAACCTGCCGCTCTACGGCGTACCGTTTGCGCTCAAGGACAACATTGACCTCTCCGGCATCCCTACCACCGCCGGTTGCCCCGAGTTCGCCTACACGCCCGATCACACAGCATTTTTGATCCAGCGATTCATAGAGGCCGGCGCCGTGCCACTGGGAAAAACCAACCTCGACCAATTCGCCACCGGACTCAATGGCACCCGCTCGCCTTTCGGCGCCTGCCGCAACGCGTTCCACCCCGATTTCATCTCCGGTGGCTCCAGTTCGGGATCGGCCGTGGCCGTCTCCAAAGGGTGGGTCACGTTTTCCCTGGGCACAGACACCGCAGGCTCGGGCCGTGTGTCTGCTTCGTTCAACAACTTGATCGGTCTGAAACCCACCATCGGTCTGTTCTCTGCTACCGGAGTGGTGCCTGCTTGCCGATCGGTAGACACGGTGTCGGTCTTCGCGCTGACGGCTGCCGATGCCCAGGCCGTGCTGGCGGCAGGTGCCATACCCGATGCGACCGACGCCTTCAGCCGCGCCCCCGAGCCCTTCGGCGTAGACTTCTCACAGGGGCCGTTTCGCTTTGGTGTGCCGCGCGTGCAAGACCTCAACTTCTTCGATAACGAAGCCACCAAGACCTTGTTTTCCGCAACGGTGAGGCGCCTGGAATCGCTCGGCGGCACGGCCGTGGAATTCGACCTCACGCCGTTTCTGGAAGCCGCGCGCCTGTTGTACGACGGACCCTGGGTGGCTGAGCGCTACGTGGCCATCAAGGATTTCATCGACGCCCAGCCCGAAGCGGTGTTCCCACCCGTGCGCAGCATCATCGAAGGCGGTCGCAGCAAAACGGCCGCCGATACTTTCGCAGCCAGCTACCGGCTTTGAGCGCTCAAAAAGACCTGCGACGCTGTGTGGCAAGGCGTGGACTGCCTTCTTACGCCCACCGCCGGCACCATCTACCGCATCGCCGCCATGCAAGCCGACCCGATCCGCCTCAATTCCAATCTGGGCTACTACACCAACTTCATGAACCTGTTGGATTACAGCGCAGTGGCCGTTCCCGCCGGCACCTTGGACGGGGGCGACGCAGCGGGATTGCCTTGGGGGGTCACCGTGTCTGCGCCAGCCCATCGCGACGTTGTGTTATTGCGCTTGGCTGATCGTGTTCAGCGCGCACTCGGCGGCAGGATCGGTGCCACCGACACTGAGTTGAAAAACACACCAATGATTGGAACCCGTGTTCGGGGGAATTTGACTGCGGGTACGGTGCAGGTGGCTGTGTGCGGCGCGCACATGAGTGGCCTGCCTCTCAACCACCAACTCATTTCACGCGGCGCTCGGTTACTGCGCCCTGCTCGATCTGCAGCAGAGTACCGTTTCTATGCCTTGGCAGGAGGTCCTGTGCAACGTCCGGGTATGGTTCATGTCCACACCAATGGCGCGTCTGTTGAAATGGAGATCTGGGAAATGCCAGTGGCTCACTCCGGCAGTTTTGTTGACGGTATTCCAGCTCCTTTGGGCATTGGCAAAGTCAAGCTCGACGATGGTCAAAGCGTGTCCGGTTTCGTGTGCGAGGCCTCGGGCGCTGAAGGGGCCGAGGACATTTCCAGGATCGGCAATTGGCGCACGTGGCTGGCACGCGGCACTGCTCCAAATTAACGGTCAGCATTTCGAAACGAACGAAAATATCTTTCATCGAGGTTAATCGCAGGCGTTGCGGGTCGTCTCAAACATTGAATTTATTACAAGTTACCTAAAGTGGGGTAACAATAATCGCTTCACGCTTGCCGATCTGTTCGGTGTGGCACCAAGCGCCGTAATAAAACGATGTTCAGCATGCTGTCTCATAGGGAACACGCCAAATCTTCAACACTGACAGGGCGCGGCAAGTAGTACACCGTCCCTCGGCTGATGCCCAGCAGCTTGGCTTGGGCGCTGATGGAGAACTCATGCTGCGGTCGATCATGGCTTTGCGCTCAGCAATCCCGCCTTGGCGAGCGCGCGCTCGAAAAAATCGTTTTCCAGCGTCAACTGGCCGATCTTGGCGTGTAGCGGCACCAGATCTACCGGATCCTTCTGCGCGGGCGTACCACCGAAGACGTCGGCGGCATGCTCCAGCAGTTGGCGCTTCCATTCGGTGATCTCGTTGGCATGCAGCTCAAATTGGCTGCAAAGCTCGGCCATCGTCTTGTCTTCACGCAAGGCGGCCAGGGCCACCCTGGCCTTGAACGCTGGCGTGTGGGTGCGACGTGTGCGTCGCGCTGATTTCTTGACCATCGTGGACTTGCGGTTTTGCCAAAACTCCTTCTTGCCCAGCCGTCTTTGGCCAGGCTTTATGCTCAGAGTTCCCACTTATCGCGCTGTTCAAAATTTCGGGGTCACTTCTCGATTCGGGGTTCGTGCCAGCAAGTTCCCGGATAGACCTGGGTCATCTGGGGGCCCATGAACCTTGAATGCCGTGCAACGTGACACCGCGCAAGCCTAGGCCAAAACCGCACAAATATATGACTCAGAAGAATTGCTGATGTGAGGCGCTTTGTCTTAACTTGGGTGGATTGGGCGTCCATCCCATTGGCTTTGAACCACGCCGGCATTCGCATCCCGATACTGCGAACTGTCGAAGGGCGATGTTGAAGTCAATCGCGGTTGATGAGTTTCCCGATCTGCTCATGGCTGGAAAACTCACAAAAGAACAATCAACTTGCAACAAATGCTGCATTGCAGCATAAATTAGGGTTTACCCTTATACTGCTCGTAAGATTCACGCAAGTATGAATTCTCAACAAGGAGGAACTTATGTTCTTTGATGCATTTCCAACGGCCATTACCGTCAATCAAAATTCCTTCAAAGCCATTGGTGCCAATTTTGAAAAAATCATGGCTTTGACAGAGATGAATCTAAAAGAAATCACGGCGATAGGCATATCGCCATTTAACTTTTACCGGGAAGAAATGCCCTCTCCATCCTCCGATTCGTCTGTCAGCGAAAGCTGTCGTGCACTACCTTTTGGCTTTAGGAAGTCTTTAGACCGGGCCAAACATGACGAGGAAACCGTGGTGGACGTCTTCGGTGTTTTGGACAACGAACTTATGCTGGATTCGCCCATTGAAACGATGAATAACAGGGGACAGTACGATGCTGCCATATGGGACGATGATGTCCCATGCGTAGTTGGGTGAAGCCACGCATGACCTCCGCTCCTATGACCCCTTATGCAGCCGCAATGACAGAGTTCGTAATGGGCGTAGTTGCACGGATAATCAAAAAATCGAGCCTTGGTCTTGATGTGCCGGCCTATCATGCAGTGGCTCCAGCCGTGAATGAGTTCGGGTGTGCGGCCGCCATCATGCGGTTCAAAACCGCCACCCCGATGGCCGCTTCGCACCGCTGTGCTTCTGGACTGCGCGACCGCAGTCTCGCTCCAACAATAGTCTTGTAGCGCCCCATCGCTGTTTCCATCAGCGATCTCTTGCCGTGGCCCGCGGCCTCCTGCCACCCTGCAGGGCATTGAGGTGCGTTACGTGGAGGCCGACAGCGTGTTTGCGCATTACTGTCTGGCCAGCCCAGCTGAGCAGGCCAAACTGCTCAAGGGCATGTTGGAGCCGGATCTGCTGGTGCTTGACGATCTGTTTCTGGCGCGGCGCATCTCGGACGGTGCCGCCGAGTTGTTGCAGACGGTGGTGCACCGGCGTTACAAGCTGCGCCGCTCCATCGTGGTGACCTCCAACCGGATTGTTGAGGACTGGGGCAAATACCTGGGCGACAACACGATGAGTACGACCATTCTGGACCGTTTGATGCACCGCTCGGCACTGCTGGCATTCGAGGGCAAGAGTTACCGGCTGAAGGAGGCTGCCTCGCGCCTCATCAGTGCTAGCGCCACATGATGTACCCGCCCGCCGTGGACAACTGTCCTGACCACAGGGCAAGCCTGTGGACATTTGCCGTTCTTTTTGACAGCAGCTTTACCCGCTTGAAATGTTCTTGCATCCTCAAACCGTGGCTGGATAAGGGCGCAGCCGCCAGACTATGGCCTTCGTATCTTGCGTTTGAAATGGGTGCGAAGGAGCCACTAGCAGGAACGATGAACCTCTACATTGTTCAGCTGTCTAGCGTTCGTCTCTGGCTGCTGGCGCCATTGTCGCCTGCCGAGGGCTTGACATGCATGACGCCGAACGCTCTGGGTCATTTGTCTTCATATCCCCAGGTCTTGCCGCCAGCGTTCCGGGCCCCGCTGCTGCTGGCGCGGTGTAAGCACGCGGCCAACCCATATTGACCGTGCGAAAGCGATCAGGTAGAGGCGGGTGCAACCCAGCGGTGCGGCAGCAGTTCCGCCAGGCGTGAGTTAGGCCAGGTCGGCAACTTGGTTAGCACGTCTTTGAGATAGGCC
>JBBQQX010000060.1:0-22398 GCA_038215405.1 Burkholderiales bacterium | reverse complement strand
AAGCTTGGTCGTCAAATGAACCCCGTCTACGCCACTGCTGCTACCTGGGATGTGTTTGGTGACGCACTGGCGGGTGACTCCTCGCATTTGTTCAGCTACAACGGCAGCCGCACCAGCAACATGGTGTCCTACAACTACGCGTCCAACGGCTTCTACGGCGAACTCCAGTACGGCCTGGGCGAAGTGGCAGGCAACAACTCGATTACCGGCGGCGACTCGGCTGGTCGTACTGCGGGCATGTTTGTGGGCTACAAGGCAGGTCCATTTGATGTCGTGCTGACGCATCAAAATATCCACAATAATCCGTACACTACAGCCACCAAAATGACATTGCTGGGCGGCAATTATGATTTCGGCATGGTCAAGTTGTTTGGGGCTTATGCCCAGGAAAAAACCCTCGGTGTTGGCGCCAAGGACCAAAAAGACGCTCACATTGGTTTGAGTGCCCCCGTCGGATCAGCTGGCACGGTCATGGTCTCTTATCTTCGTAAGCAGAATGACTTGGTCACCAATGCCGATGCCCAACAAGTGGCCATTGGTTACATTCATAAACTATCCAAGCGCACTGACTTGTACACCAGCTACGCTCAGTTGACCAACGAAAGTGCAGCGGATTACTCCGTTGGCAAGCTCGCCGTCTTCCCTGGCAATGACCCCAAGTTGTTCAACATCGGCGTGAAACACTCGTTCTAATCTGACGCTGACGCAAGTCAGCTAAAGCTTGAACCCCAAAACCCCGCCCGGGCAACCCGGCGGGGTTTTTTCATGGGCAGATGACGTGCCTTTCGACTTGATGGGCTGGCTGGAGCATCCGTTTCTGGTCAATTCCTTCCTGATCAAGACCGACAAACAGATGGCGACGCTGCGCGAGCTGGGACTGCGCACCGTGGCCTATGACCCGCAGCGCTCGGAGACCGCGCCACTGCCACTGGACAAAGAGCCCGAGGTGCCCGAGTCGCTGCAGGTCAGCGGCGTCGACTAGAGCCTGATGGCTGAAAAGCAAACGCGCACCGACCGCATGGCGGCGCACCGGGAGCGCATTGCGAGCTGTGAGAAGCTCTACGAGGCCTCGATTGCGTCCACGCACGAGGTGCTGACCGAGATTCTGCGCAACCCCAAGCACGCCGCCGCTCAGGCGCGCGTCATATCGCAGCAGTTGACGGCCACTTTCATGGACGACCAGGGCGCCACCATCATGGTGGTGAGCTCGCGCAAGGTCGATGAGATCAGCCACCAGCACGCGCTCAAAGTGATGATCCTGACGATGATCATCGGCAAGGGCCTGGGGCTGCCGCGCGAGCTGATGGACGTGGCGGGCGTGGGTGCGACATTGGCAAGACCTCGATCAGCCAGACGGTGCTGCGCAACCCGCACCGCAACCGCAGCGAGGAGACGCTTTACCGCCTGCACTGCGAGTACGGCGTCAAGATTGTGGGCGAGCATGTGCCGCCTGACGTGCGCGCGGTGATTGCGCTGCACCATGAGTGCTTTGACGGCAGCGGCTTTCCGCATGGCGAACTGGGGCCGAAAATAAACCCGCTGGCGCGCATGGTGATTACCGCCACGCCGGGCAACTCGCTCAAGCCGTCGGTGCTGGCACAGAACGTGATCGAGTACCTGAACCCGCGCATGCGGCTGTCGGATTACGCGCAGAAGACCGGCAGCTAAGGGCCCGTCATTGGCTTAAGGCCCAGGGTAACTGCCAGGGAGAGATGACATCGACGCTGTGCTTGGCGCCTGGCTTCATGGGCCACCCCTGTGCCACTGGGGCCAGCACATACGCGTGTTGTACGCCCACATCCTGGCAGGCTTGCCAGAAGCCCTTGGTGACTGTGGGCGCGCCTGAAAACTTGATCTCGAATCCGTACTTCTTGCTGCCCAGTTCGACCACCACATCGAGCTCAGCCCCGGCCGCCGTGCGATAGAAACTCACGTCAGCGCCCTTGGGGACGAGCGCACAAATATGCTCCACCATGAGGCCCTCCCAAGATGGGCCAGCCATCGGGTGACCCATCAAGCTGTTGACGTCGGGCAGGTTGAGCAAGGCATGCAGCAAGCCAGAATCTCGCACGTACACCTTGGGCGACTTCACCAGTCGCTTGCCGACGTTGACAAAGTGCGGCTCCAGGCGGCGCAGCATCATGGTGTCAACCAGCGAATCGAGGTAGCGCGTTACCGTGGTATGCGAGATGCCGCCCAGTGAGGCTGCAATGTGGGACGCATTGAACAGCTGACCGTGCAGGTGGGCGGTCATGCGCCAAAAACGATGCAAGGTCTGCGCCGGGACATTGACGCCGAACTCTCGAATGTCGCGGTTCAAGAAGGTGGCAATAAAGTCCGTTCGCCAGTTGAAAGAAAGCGCATCGGTGGGCGCCGTGTAGCTGACGGGAAAGCCGCCGCGCAACCAGAGTCTCTGCAAAGTCCGGAGCGCTTCTTTGCCATCGGCCTCGGGGCTGATGAGCTCGCGCACCTGCAAGGGGGTGAGTTCCAAGTAGCTGACACGCCCGGCCAAGGATTCGGAGCTTTGCTGCAGCAACTTGCCCGAGGCGGAGCCCAGCAACAGAAAACGCCCTGGTCGGCGAAGGGCGTCAATCTCTGGGCGCAATTGGGCAAATACCTCGGGGACATACTGCACTTCGTCCAACACCACCAGTTTGTCGCGATGGGCTGCCAAGAAATTGCTGCCGCTGCTGAGCCTTGCCCGATCAGCTTCCAATTGCAGGTCCAGGCTGATGGCGCCCGGGTAGGCGCCTGCAATCATTTTTGCCAAGGTTGTTTTGCCGACTTGCCTGGGGCCAAGCAACACGATAGCGGGTGAAAACGCCAGTTGCTCAGTGGCGGTTCTTAGCAACGCCCGAGGGAATTCAGGGCGTTCGGCATACGTCATTGTGCTGCTATTCATCCTTGCATTTTGCCTGTTAGATGAACAATATACAAGGATAAATAGTCATGAAACGCATGCTCTTTCAGCACTGCAGCTTCAGGTAAAGTGATCAAAGGAACTGTAGGTGTTGGGCAGCGGCTGTCCTTGTGCGTCTACCAGGCGCAGGCCGCGTTCGGCGTCAATTTGGCCGATGCGGGTGATTGGCGTCTGGCTGTTTTGCGCGGCCACGATCACCGCTGAGCGCCGGCTCACGGGTGCGGTGAACAGCAGCTCGTAATCGTCGCCACCTGAGAGCGCCCAGGCGCGCCACTGTTCTGCTGCAATATTTATATCAAATTGGCCTCTAGCCCTCGTGCAATAAGCGTTAGCTGCTATCAAAGTAGAAGTCAAATCGGCATCCACCGTGGCACCGACCTTGGATTGTTTGAGGATGTGGCCGAGGTCGCCCAGCAGTCCGTCGCTGACGTCAATGGCGGCGTTGGCAATGCCGCGCAGCGCCAGCCCCAGTGCCACGCGCGGGATCGGGGTTTCCATGCGCACGCGCGCCGCGTTGAACACCGGTTCGGGCACCGACACGGTACCGCGAAACACCTCCAGCGCGAGCCGGGCGTCGCCCACGCTGCCGCTCAGGTACAGGTCGTCGCCCGCCTGCGCGCCCGATCGCAAGAGTGCTTGCGAGCGGCCATTCACCACCGGCACTTCGCCAAAGACGGTGATGCAAATGTTGAGCGGCCCCTGCGTGGTGTCGCCGCCGATCAGCTCGCAGCCGTGCGCGTCGGCCAGCGCCAGCAAGCCTTGCGCAAATGGGGCCAGCCAGGCCTCATCCGCGCGCGGCAGCGCCAGTGCCAGCGTGAACGCCAGCGGGCGCGCGCCACACGCGGCCAGGTCGCTCAGGTTCACGGCCAGTGATTTGTGGCCGAGCTTGAACGGGTCCAGCGTGGACACAAAGTGGCGGCCTTCGACCAGCATGTCGCAGGAAATGGCCAACTGCGTGCCGGGCGCCGGCTGCAACAGCGCGCAGTCGTCGCCAATACCCAAGGCGACCCGCGCGGCGTGGCGCTCAGGGCGTTTGAAATAGCGTTCGATCAGGTCAAATTCGCCCATGGCTAGTTTTTCAGTGAATCCGGCGCTGGCAGCGTCCCCGCCGTCGGCCAGAAGAAGCTCAGCGGCGCCTGGCGCCAGCGCTGCCAGATGGCCTCGCGCACGCGGGCCCGGTCGACGCCGGTGACGTTGTGGGCGCGCATGGCAAGGCGCAGTGCCATATAGAAGCTCACGCCCAGGTTCAAGGCGCCGATGACGGGAATAGCCGCCACACACCACCATAGCGCCGGCTGGCGCAACACATCCCACCCCAGCGTGGCGCAGGCTGCGGCCAGTTGGCCGGCTGACAGGGTGACGTGGCGCACGTCCAGCCCCAGCCCGAAAAAGCTGGCAAAGGCCGGAATCAGGCCCAGCATGAAGCCCAGCGAGATGTTGGAGGCAAAGCCAGAAATGTTGTCGTGCGTGAAAGCGGCCCAGGCTTGTGCCCGCGCCACCCCGAGCAGCGAGGTGATCTTGGGGTTGTAGCGCATGGCGGAGTCCAGCCGATGCAGCACAAACCAGTTCTCGGTCCAGCCCGCGATGATGCTTGCCGCAAACAGCAGCACACCGGTGAAGGCCGCAAACAGGGCGGTCGGGCCTAAGAGCGAGAGTGAGTGCAACACGTAATCGGCTTGTTTGGCATCAATCATCGGCTGGCCCAGCAGCAATTGCAGGGCGGCAGAAATTAACAGCACCACCGGAAACACCAGCAGCACGTTGCCCAGCACCGCGGCTACTTGTGAGCGCACCAGTGAGGTGACCTTGTCGGCAAAGGCGTCCAGCGCGCCGGGCTGTTCCAGGTCCTTGAGTTGGGCGGCCATGGCCGGCGCCGTCATGGCGGGCTGCTTGGTGGCCAGCGTGCAATGCAGCAACTGAATGGCGACAAAGCTCAGCGCGTAAGAGACGCTGGCCCAAAAACCGCCCCAGAAGGCGCTCAAGCCAAGCGCCATCACTCCGAACTTCATCCAGGTGGTGACGGCCGTCAAGGCGCCGCCGCCCGCGGCCTGGCGCAGCATGGCGCGGTACTCGGACAGCGTGCGGGTAAGGTAATGCTCGCCGGTCTCGGAGCTGCGCTCGGCCACTTTGGCCGCCAGCATCGACGAGTTGGCGGCAATCAGGGCGCGCAGGCTGCGCCTGGCCTGCCCGACCGTGACCAGTTGCGCCAGCACGCGCGCGGTGCTGGCCTGCGGGTTGGCCGCCAGCAGGCAATCAAGCAGGGCGCGCACGCGCAACACGCGCTCGCGCAGCTGGCGCAGCTGAAACACCAGGTTGACCGAAATGCCGTTGCTGTCGAGGTGCGTATAGACCGACGCGGCGGCATGACGGCAGGCCTCCAGGCGGCACAGGTACTGCTGCAGCGCGTCCTGGCGCGCGGGCGAGTCGACGTGCGGGCTGGCGAGATAGGCGATTTGCAGTGTCATGATGTCGCCGTCCAGCGCGTGAAAAGGGGCCGTTTCCCGCGCTGGCACGCTCATGCGCAAGCGCAACTCGGGTGAAAAACCGGCGGCGCGAATCTGGCTGGTGCAAAAGGTCAGCGCTTCCAGCAGCGTCGCCTGCCAGGGCGACACGCTGCTGAGCTTGCCCTGAGGCACCCAGGCACAGTTGCCCTCGTTGACGTCCTGACACGAGACGTGCAGTAACTCAGACAGCCGCGTCAAGGTGGCGTCGTCCAGGGCGTTGATCCACTGGGCATCAAAGGCATCGCACAGCACCAGGGCAAACAGGGCCGAGGCATCAGCGGTCTCCGGTGTGCCGGGTAGCCATTTGAGTCGCAGGCGCTCGCCCAGTTCACTGACAAAAGCGCTGCGCGATGAAAATCCATAGTCGGCCAGCAAGGCGGTGGCATCCACGGTGCTCAGCAGCACCTGCCACCAGCGTTGCAGTTTGACCCGCGCATCCGGACGTTGTTGCAGGGTATCGAGCAGCAGCGTCACCCGGGCCAGCGCGCGCGGCACCGAAGCGCCGCTGCCGCGGATCCAGCGCAGCAAGTCGATCAGCCACAGGTGGCGGTGCGCCAGATCGGCCTGCGGGTCCAGCGCATCGAGCAGTTCAGCCAGGTCAAAAGTGGGGGTCATCGGCTAAAGTCTTAGTGCAGGGTGCGCGCGCCGCCAGCGCTGGGGCTCAAGCCGTCGAGCACAAACATGGGCACATCCACATCAAACTTTTCGCCGTCTTCAGCGACACAAAAAAAGCTGCCGTGCATGGTGCCCGTGGGCGTGCGCAGGCGCGTGCCGCTGGTGTATTCAAAGGCTTCCCCGGGTTTGAGCAGCGGTTGCTGCCCGACCACGCCCAGGCCCTTGACGCGCTCGGTGTGGCCGTTGGCGTCGTTCACGTTCCAGGTGCGCGAGATCAACTGCGCGCTGACCTGCCCCACATTGACGATGGTGATGGTGTAGGCGAACACATACAGATCCTGCTGCGGCTGTGATTGGGCCGGGAGGTAGCGTGGCGCGACTTCGACGCGAAATTGGTATTTGGACATGGGTGTGATGCTAACAACTCTGTCATGGGTGGACCGCAGGCGCTGGCAGAGACCGTTTAAACTTCTTTCATGACCTACCGCATCGCCCCTTCCCTGCTCTCCGCCGACTTTGCCCGCCTGGGCGAAGAACTCAAGCACGTCATTGCCGCCGGTTGCGACTGGATTCACTTTGACGTGATGGACAACCACTACGTGCCCAATCTCACCTTCGGCCCGATGATTTGCAGCGCTTTGAAGCCGCATGCCAAGACCGCCAGCGGTGTGGCGGTGCCAATTGATGTGCACCTGATGGTGCAACCGGTTGATGCGCTGGCCGGCGCCTTTGCCGACGCGGGCGCAGACTTGATCAGTTTTCACCCGGACGCTTCAAGCCATGTGCACCGCAGCATCCAGGCGATCAAGGCCAAAGGTTGCAAAGCCGGCCTGGTGTTCAACCCGGCCGAGCCGCTGGATGTGCTCGATTGGGTGATTGACGACATTGATCTGGTGCTGATCATGAGCGTTAACCCCGGCTTTGGTGGCCAGAGCTTCATTGAATCCGCCTTGCGCAAGATCGAGGACGTGCGCCGGCGCATCACGGCCTGCGGCAAAGACATCCGCCTCGAAGTCGATGGCGGCATCAAGGTCGACAACATTCGGCGGGTCGCCGATGCCGGCGCCGATACCTTTGTGGCGGGCAGCGCCATTTTTGGCAAGCCCGACTACAAGTCGGTGGTGGACGCGATGCGGCTGGCGCTGGCAACCTCCGCCTAAGCCGCTCGCCGGCTTATTCTTCTTGTTTAGGCGCTGGGGTTGGCGCTGCTGCCCGTGCCGGCAAGGTTGACGCTGGAGTTGGTTTGGGCAACTCCAGCATGACCGACACCGGCGCCTGCAGGCTGGTGGCCAGCGATGCGCTGCGCGGCTCCACCGAGTGCAGCACCAGATCGTCATTCACCTGCGCGCCGACCCGGTAGGGCTTGGCCGGTTTGCCGTCGACCGAAATCAGCGCATAACTGCCGTTGGCCCGGTTGGCCAGCACGCCGCTCAATTTAAAGTGACTGGCTGCGCTGCTCACCAGTTTCACGCTGACGCTGGCTTGGCCACCCCCCAGCACGCGCGCCACCAGTTGCGGGTCGGCCTTTGGTGCGGCGGTGTAAACCACAGAAGCCGTCAGGTTTGAGGGCACCGTGGCCTGCCACTTCAACACCCAATACGTGGCGCTGGCTGCAGCCAGGGCGGCGAGCAAAAACGTGGCGATGCGTAGCCACCAAAGGGAGAGCGTTGCGGTCTTCATGGCTGGATTATCATTGAACCGATCCCGCTATTCAAAAGTGACCTTACCCGATGAAATCAATGTCCCAAAGCCTGCGCCGGCGCCTCCAGGGCGGCTTCACCCTGATCGAACTGATGGTGGTGCTGCTCATCATTGGCGTGCTGGCCGCGCTGATCGTGCCCAATGTGCTCGACCGTGCCGATGACGCCCGCGTCACGGCCGCCAAGACCGATGTCAATAACCTGATGCAGGCGCTCAAGCTCTACCGCCTGGACAACCAGCGCTACCCGACGGCCGAGCAGGGTTTGCAGGCCTTGCTGACCAAACCCACCACGGCACCGGTGCCGCCCAACTGGAAGTCCTACCTGGACCTGTTGCCCAATGACCCTTGGGGCAAGCCTTATGTCTACCTCAACCCCGGCATCAAGGGCGAGATCGACGTGATGTCTTTTGGCGCCGATGGCCAAGCCGGTGGCGAGGGCAAGAATGCCGATATTGGCAGCTGGCAACCGTAGGCCGGGTTACAACGGCCTTCGATCTTGAGCTCTTCTTCGCTTGCGATGCCATCGGCCCGTCGCAGCCGAGGCTTCACCCTGCTGGAATTGCTGGTGGTCGTCGCCATCATCGCCATGGCGTCGGCCGGTGTTGGCTTCGCCATGCGCGACACCTCGCAGGTGGCGCTGGCGCGCGACGCCGAGCGGCTGGCGGCCTTGCTGGAGTCGGCGCGCGCACGCTCACGCGTTAGCGGCGTCCCGGTCCGCTGGCGCGCCACCCCAGCCGGATTCCGTTTTGAGGGCCTGGAGCCTTCCGGGCAGCCCGATGCCGATTTGCCCGAGCAATGGCTCGACCCGGATACGCGCGTAGCCGACAGCGCCGCCGGGGCGCCAGCGCCCTCGCTCTTGCTGGGGCCAGAACCCATCATCGAACCGCAGCAACTGGTGCTGGTCTCGCGCAGCCAGCCCGGCAAAAGCGTGCGACTGGCGACCGACGGCGTGCGACCCTTTGCCGTGCAGGCGGACGCGCCGTGACCCGCATCACCCGAGCGCATCGGAATGCGCGCGGTTTTACGCTGGTTGAAGTGCTGGTCGCGCTGGGCATCGTGGCCATCGCCTTGCTGGCGGGCTTGCAGGCCACCGCGGCCCTGACGCGTCACGCCCAGCGCCAGTCCGATATGCTGCTGGGCCAGACCTGTGCCGAAAATGAAATGGTCAAGCTGCGCCTGGCGCGGCAGTTGCCCGATGTGGGTGACAGCAGCGTCGCCTGCGAGCAGGCCGGTCAGGTCTTCACCGTGGCGCTGGCGGTGCGGCCCACACCCAACTTCAACTTTCGACGCGTGGACGCGCAGGTGTTCAAAGGCGATGAATCCGTGCTGCGCTTGTCCACCGTGGCGGGGCGCTACTGATGGCGAAGCCGGCCTTGCTGCGGCCTCGTGACAAAGGCTTCACGCTGGTTGAGTTGCTGGTGGCGATCAGCCTGATGGCGTTGATGGCGGCCCTGAGCTGGCGCGGCCTTGACGGTATGACGCGGGCCCAAGCGCAAATGCGCCGGCACTCGGACGAGGTGCTCACCTTGCAGGCCGGTCTGGCCCAGTGGGGCGCGGACCTGGACGCACTCGCCACCCAGCCCAATACCCCGAGCCTGGACTGGGACGGGCGCGCTCTGCGCCTCTTGCGCGCCAGCACGGCAGCGCCCGGCGAAGGTTTGCGGGTGGTGGCCTGGTCTCGGCGCCTGGTCGACGGCACCGGTCAGTGGCTGCGCTGGCAGTCGCCGCCCGTGACGACGCGCGGGCAGTTGCAGCTGGCCTGGCAGCAGGCGGCCTTATGGGGGCAGAACCCGAGCGACGAAGACAGACGCCGCGAGGTGCGCGTGGTGCCACTCGATCAGTGGGAGATCTTCTATTTCCGGGACAACGCCTGGAGCAACCCGATGTCCAGCGCCGGCGCCCCGGGCGCGGCCCAGGCCGCCACGACGGCCGCGACGCCTGACGGCGTGCGGCTGGTGCTTGAGCTGTCAGCCGGGCAGGCCGTCCAAGGGCGCATCACGCGCGATTGGGTTCGCCCCACGCTGGGGGGTGGCAAATGAAGCCACAGCGCGGCGCTGCCATACTGACCGCCATGCTGACAGTGGTGCTGGTGGCCTCGCTGGCCTCGGCCACGCTCTGGCAGCAATGGCGCGCCGTCGAGATCGAGGCCGCCGAGCGCAGCCGCGTGCAGTCGGCCTGGATCCTGAACGGCGCGCTCGACTGGGCGCGCCTGATCCTGCGAGAGGACGGCCGCAAGGGCGGCGCCGACCATCTGGCCGAACCATGGGCGGTGCCGCTGGCGCAAGCGCGCTTGTCGAGCTTTCTGGCGGCCGATCGCAGCGATGCGATCGAGGCCGATGCCGCGCAAGAAGCTTTCTTGTCGGGCCAGATCACTGACTTGCAGTCACGTTTGAACGTGGCCAACCTGGTGCAAGGTGGCGCCATCGACGCGCCCAGCGCGCTGGCATTCACCCGGCTGTTCGAGCTGCTCGATCTGCCTGAAACCGAGCTGATCCTCATGCTTGACAAGCTGCGCTTGGCCCAAGGCGCACCCAGCGCCAGCCCCGTGGCAGCGCCATTGGATGCGCCAGACACGGCCAGTACCGCGCTGTGGCCACAAACCATCGATCAACTGGCCTGGTTGGGCCTGTCGCCGCGCAGCATCGCGGTGTTGCGACCGTTTGTCACCGTGTTGCCAGTGCGCACGCCGGTCAACCTCAACACGGCACCGGCCGAGGTGATTTACGCCTGTGTTGAAAGCTTTGACCTGGCGGACGCCGATCGCCTGGTGCGTGCGCGCAACGCCACCCATCTGGCAGCCTTGAGTGATGCCGGCAAGCTCAGTGGCCAAATTGATGCAAAATTTGACGCTGCGCGGCACAGCGTGTCCTCGCGTTTTTTTGAAGTGCGCGGCACGCTGCGCATCGATCAGTCGACGGTGCAAGAACGGTCCGTGGTGCAGCGCGACGGGCTCGATGTCAAGACACTGGCCCGGCAACGCGGCGTGGTGAGCGCCACGTCAACCCTACAATGAGCGTCGACCTGGACTGACAAGCACCCATGACCACCCTGATCGTTACCCTTCCTGCCGAGCCGCTCGACATGGCTGCCCTGTACGACTACGTCCTGAGCCCTGATGGCAGCACGCTGGCCGAACAGTCGCGTGCGCCGCTGGCGCTGTTGCCCTTGTTGGGCAAGGCCGACGGCGAGGTCGTGGCGCTGGTGCCCGCGCAGCGTCTGTCGTGGCACCAGGTGCAGTTGCCCAAGGGCACCCTGGGGCGGCGCTTTTTTCAGGAAGGTGGCGCTTTGCGCGTGCGCGCGGTGCTCGATGGCCTGCTCGAAGACCGCGTGCTCGACGACACCGCGCAGCTGCATTTCGCTTTGGAGCCGCAGCCCTCCACCGATGCGCCGGTGTGGGTCGCGGCGTGCGAGCGCGCCTGGTTGCGCCTCGCCCTGCAGGTGCTGGAGCAGTCCGGGCGCGCGGCAACTCGCATCGTGCCCGAGTTCACACCGCAGGCCCTGCGTGACACGCTGTTTGTGACCGGTGAGGCCGACGCGGCTTTCCTGGTGGGCGCGGCCCAGGGCAGTTTGGCGGTTTTGCCTTTGTGCCGCGACGCGATCTCCCTGCTGGGCGCGTCGGAAGAAAAAATGATCGTGGCCGAGCCCGCCGTGGTGGCCTTGGCTGAAACCCTGTTCCAGCGCCCGGTGACGCTGCAGCCCAGTGGCCAGCGCCAGTTGCAGGCGGCGCAGTCAAACTGGGATCTGGCGCAATTTGATCTGGTGACGTCCCAAGGCGCCCGAGCCTGGAAACACGGCTCTGACGTCATGCGCGAGGTGCTGCGCGCGCCGCGCTGGCGTGCCGCCCGGATGGCCGTGCTGGCGCTGCTGGCGATCAACCTGGTGGGCCTGAACGCCTGGGCCTGGAAAGAAAATTCCTTGCTCATCAACCAGCGCCAGGCCATTAGCACGGTGCTGACCACGACTTTCCCCAAGGTGCGCGTGGTGGTGGATGCGCCAATCCAGATGGCGCGTGAGGTCGCCACCCTGCGTCAGGCCAGCGGCGCGCCCTCAAGCCGTGATCTGGAGAGCATGTTGGGGGCTTTTGGCGCGCTAGCCCCCGTCGGCACTGTGCCTACAGCTATCGAATTCATGGCGGGCGAGCTGCGTTTGAAGGGGCTTGCGCTGAGCGCGGAGCAGGTCGCAGCGCTCTCTTTCCAACTCAAACCACAGGGCTATGTCGTCAACGTCGATGCCGACAATCTGGTGATCAAACTGGGGGCTGGCTCATGAAACTGCTGTCCGACTTGCAGGCGCGCTGGCGCCTGGTGGCGCGGCGCGAACAACGCCTGCTGCTGGCCGCCCTGGCATTGATGGTGCTGGCCCTGCTCTGGGCTGTGGCGCTGGCGCCCGCGCTGGCGACCCTGAAGGCGGCGCAGCAGCAGCGCGTGGTGCTGGACGCCCAATGGCAGCAGATGCTTCGCCTGCAGGCGCAGGCCCAGGCGCTGCAAGCCCAGCCGCCTTTGAGTTTTGACGACGCGCGGCGTTTGCTTGAGGCCTCGGTCAAGACGCTGGGCAGCACGGCGCAACTGTCGGTCGCGGGCGAGCGCGTGACGCTCAGCGCCAAAGGCCTCTCCGCCGACGCGCTGGCGCAGTGGCTGGCGCAGGCGCGCCTGACCGCGCGCGCCGTGCCGAGCGAGGTGCGGCTGGTGCGCGGTGTTGCGGTGGCCGGTGGCGCCCCTGGCGGCTGGAACGGCACGCTGGTGCTCAGCTTGAGTGCGCGCTGAGTTGCCTGACCCGATCAGCGCCCGGATCGTGTCCAAGCCCACCTCCCGCTTTATGTTGCGCCGCCCATCCACCCCGCGATCACCCGCCCGCAGCCGACGCCGCAGCGGTGAGCTCGCGCGCACGGCGCCCTGGTCCTGGGCCATGGCCGGCGCGCTGTTGGGATTGACGCTGGCGCTGCTGCTCAATGCACCGGCGCGCTGGCTGGCCGCTGCGGTGCAGCAGGGCTTAAAGGGGCGGGTGCTGCTGGATGACGCGCGCGGCACCGTCTGGAACGGCACGGCCCGGCTCACGCTCACCGGGGGCGCCGGCAGCATCGACGCGGCAACCCTGCCCGGACGCCTGAGCTGGCGCCTGCGCCCCAGCTGGGCCGGTCTGGCGGCGCAATTGAATGCCGACTGCTGCATGCAGCAAGCCTGGAACTTAAGCCTGAGCCCGCGCTGGGGCGGGGCCAGCCTGGCGCTGGCCGACAGCCAGTCGCAATGGCCGGCGCAGTGGTTGACCGGACTGGGAACGCCTTGGAACACGGTACAGCCCGAAGGCCAGCTGAGTCTGTCCACGCACGGACTGACTGCCGAATGGACCGCCGGGCGCTTTCTGCTTCAGGGCAACGCCCAGCTCGATGCCCTGCATTTATCGTCACGGCTTTCCACCCTCAAACCGATGGGCAGCTACCGCGTTCTGCTGCAAAGCGGCGCCGCGCCCAGCCTCAGTCTGAGCACCGTGGAGGGCGCCCTACAATTGTCCGGCACCGGCCAGTGGGTCGGGGGCCGATTGCGGTTTGAGGGCGTCGCCAGCGCCGCCCCGGAGCGCCTGGACGCACTGTCGAATCTTCTCAATATCATCGGTCGGCGCGACGGCGCCCGCGCCATCATCAAAGTAGGTTGAAACTGTATGAAACTCCGCGTTGCCACCGATCCCAAGAATGCTCTTTTTTCAATAGCTGCGTGCGCAATCATTGCGGGGGCTAGCGCCTCGTTTTCTGTAAATTTGGGGGCGCAGACCAGTTCCCCTGGGCGGGCACAGGAGGGCGTCACGCTCAACTTCAGCAATGCCGAAATTGAGGCGGTGGCGCGCACCATGGCGACCATCACCGGCGCCAATGTGGTGGTGGACCCGCGCGTCAAGGGCACGCTCACGCTGGTCACCGACAAGCCGGTCAGTCGCCGCGTGGCCATGAACCAGTTTCAGGCGGCGCTGCGCCTGCAGGGATTCACCATGGTGGAGTCAGGCGGTTTGTACAAGGTGGTGCCCGAGGCCGACGCGAAGCTGCAAAGTGGCGCCGTGACCGTCAGCGACGAGCCTGCCGGCGGCGCGCTTGGCAACCAGATCACGACACAGATTTTCAAGCTCAACTTCGAGTCCGCCAACAACCTGGTGGCGGTGCTGCGACCTTTGATCAGCCCGAACAACACCATCAACGTCAACCCCGGCACCAACTCGCTGATCATCACCGACTACGCCGACAACCTGCGCCGCATGGCGCGCATCATTGCCGCGGTCGATGTCTCCAATGCCACCGATGTCCAGATTTTGCCGCTCAAGTACGCGATTGCGACGGATCTGGCGCCGCTGGTGCTGCGCTTGGTCGAGTCTTCCGGCGCCGGGGTGGCACCAGGTCAGGCCGACACCTCGTTCAAGACCATTTTGATGGCGGAGCCGCGCTCCAACTCGCTGATTTTGCGGGCCGCCAACCCGGCCCGGGTGGCGCTGGTGCGCTCGCTGGTGGACAAGCTGGACCAGCCGCCCGCGCCCAGCACCAATGGCGCTGCCGGCAACATCTACGTCGTCTACCTCAAAAACGCCGACGCCACCAAACTGGCCGCCACCTTGCGCGCGGCCATGACGGGCCAGGCCCCGACGGCAGCGGCACCGGTCGGCGCGGCGGGCGCGGCGGTTGCCGCCGTTGCCGTGTCCGCCACTGGGGGGCAGATTCAGGCGGATGTGGCCACCAATTCGCTCATCATCACCGCGCCCGAGCCGCAGTACCGGCAACTGCGCGCCGTCATCGACCGGCTCGACGGCCGCCGTGCCCAGGTGCTGGTGGAGAGCCTGATCGTGGAGGTCAACGCCGACCGCGCCGCCGAGTTCGGCATTCAGTGGCAGGGGCCCCTGGGCAAAGCCGGCGACGGCGTGATTGGCCTGCTGGGCACCAACTTTGGCGCCGCTGGCAAGAACATCATCGACCTGGCCCTCGGCGCCGGTACCGGCAGCGTGAAGCCCGCGCCCGGCATCAACTTTGGCGCAGTGCAGCGCACCAACGGCGTTTATGTTCTGGGCTTCCTGGCGAACTTTCTGGAGAGCAGCGGCAGCGGCAACGTGCTGTCCACGCCCAATTTGCTCACCCTGGACAATGAAGAGGCCAAGATCGTGATCGGTGAAAACGTGCCCTTCGTCACCGGCTCGTTCTCCAACACCGGCAGTGGCTCCAATAACGGCTCGGTCAATCCGTTCACCACGGTGGAGCGCAAGGACGTGGGCCTGACGCTCAAGGTTCGGCCGCAAATCAACGAGAACGGCACTGTCAAACTGGTGATTTACCAGGAGACCTCGGCGGTCAAGGCCGGCACCGAAACGGCGCTCAACGGCCCCACCACCTCCAAGCGCACGATCGAGTCGACCGTGCTGGTCGACGACGGCAGCATCGTGGTGCTGGGCGGCCTGCTGCAAGACAAGTATTCCGGCAACGAGCAAAAAGTGCCGGGCCTGGGTGACGTACCCCTGTTTGGCAACCTGTTCAAGAACGATTCCCGTAGCCGCAACAAGACCAACCTGATGGTGTTCCTGCGCCCGGTGGTGGTGCGCGACGCCCAGGCCAGCGACAACCTGTCGCTGGACCGCTATGAGCTGATGCGCTCGGGCATGAATGCCGCGCAGCCGCTGCCAAGCCGCCTGGCGCCGATCAACGAGGCGCCGGTGTTGCCGGCGCTGCCGGGCTCGGTGCCGGCGATCCAGCGCCCGCCGCCTCCTGAGCCGCTGGGCGCCACGCCCGCCGTCAAACCCCAATTCTGAGTCAAAAGGCCAAGCCGCCATGCGCTACCCGCTGCCCTACGCCTTTGCCCGCACCCACCAGCTTCTGCTGGAGGACGAGTCGGGTGACCTGACGCTGTGCGTGCACCCCGACTCCGGCGCCAGCGCGGTGAGCGAGGTGATGCGCAAGTACCCGGTGCGGCATCTGCAGTCGCTCGGTGCCCAGGCGCTGATCCAGCGCATCAGCGCCGCCTACGCCCAGGGCGAGTCGAGCGCGGCGGCGGTGGTCAGCGAAGTCGAGAGCGACGCTGACCTCACGCGCATGATGCAGGACCTGCCCGCGATTGAAGACTTGCTGGAAACTTCGGACGATGCGCCCATCATCCGCATGCTCAATGCGCTCCTGACGCAAGCGGCGCGCGACGGCGCCAGCGACATCCACATCGAGCCCTGTGAGCGCCATTCGAGCGTGCGCTTTCGGGTCGACGGGACGCTGCGCGAGGTGGTGCAACCGAACCGTGCGCTGCACGCGGCGCTGATTTCGCGCCTGAAGATCATGGCCGAGCTCGACATCGCAGAGCGCCGCCTGCCGCAGGACGGGCGCATCTCGCTGCGCATTGGCACGCGCGCCGTCGATGTGCGCGTATCCACCTTGCCCAGTGCGCATGGCGAGCGCGCCGTGCTGCGTCTGCTCGACAAGTCGGAGGGGCGCTTAAGCCTGGAGGCGCTGGGCATGCAGGGCGAGGTGCTCAAACGCTTTGAGCACTTGGTGACGCAGCCGCACGGTATTGTGCTGGTCACCGGCCCTACGGGTTCGGGCAAGACCACCACGCTGTACGCCGCCTTGAGCCGCCTGGACGCCAGCCGCAGCAACATCATGACGGTGGAAGACCCGATCGAGTACGAACTGGCGGGAGTCGGCCAGACCCAGGTCAACCCCAAGATCGACCTGACTTTTGCCAAGGCCTTGCGTGCCATCTTGCGACAGGACCCGGACATCATCATGATCGGCGAGATCCGCGATTTCGAGACCGCCCAGATCGCGATCCAGGCCTCGCTCACCGGCCATTTGGTGCTCGCCACGCTGCACACCAACGATGCCACCAGCGCCGTCACGCGCTTGACCGACATGGGGGTCGAGCCCTTTTTGCTGAGTTCGAGCCTGCTGGGCGTGTTGGCGCAGCGCCTGCTGCGCAAGCTGTGCCTGAGCTGCCAGGGCGCGGGCTGCGCGGTCTGTGGCCAGACCGGCTACGCCGGGCGCTCGGGGGTGTTTGAGCTGCTGGTCGCCGATGACGCGATTCGCGCCCAGATTCACAACCGCGCGTCAGAGGCCGACATCCGCGCCGCCGCCCTGGCCAGTGGCATGACGCTGATGCGCGATGACGGGGAGCGCCTGGTGCGCCTGGGGCTGACCTCGCGCGAAGAGCTGCTGCGCGTGACGCGCGACTAACACTCAGTCAGAGCCATGCCGGTCTATTCCTTTGAAGCCCTGAGCGCCGACGGCGAAACGCGCAAGGGCGTGATCGAGGCCGACTCGGCCAAGGCCGCCCGCAGCCTGTTGCGCACGCAGGCACTGGTGCCGCTCAAGGTGGAGAGCGTGGGGGCGCAGGCGCCAGGCCAGGCGGGCGCGGTTGCTGCCGGCTCGGGCCGCAGTTTGAGGCGCCGGGTTTTTGGCGCCACTGGGCTGGCGATCTGGACGCGCCAGCTGGCCGGTCTGGTGTCCTCGGGCCTGCCGCTGGAGCGGGCGCTGACCTCGCTGTCCGACGAGGCTGAACGCGACAGCGAGCACCATCTGGTGGCGCTCCTGCGCGCGGAGGTGAACGGCGGTTCGACCTTTGCCAAGGCCTTGTCGCAGCATCCGCGTGAGTTCACGCCCATTTTTATTGCGGTGATCGGCGCCGGCGAGCAAAGCGGCAACCTCGGCTTGGTGCTCGAGCGCCTGGCTGACGACCTGGAAGAGCAGCAACTGCTCAAGGCCAAGCTGATCGGCGCCGCGCTGTACCCGGCGATCGTGTCGCTCGTGGCCATCGTGATCGTGCTGTTTTTGGTGACTTATGTGGTGCCGCAGGTGGCGCATGTGTTTGCGGGCAGCAAGCGCGCCCTGCCGCTGCTCACCGTGATCATGATCGGCACCAGTGCCTTTGTGCGCAGCTACGGCTGGTTGATGCTGGTGGCTATTATTCTGGGCACTGTTGGTGCCCGTCTGGCGCTGGCCAACGCCGCATTTCGTGAGAAGTTTGACGCGGCCTGGCTGAACCTGCCGATTCTGGGCAAGTTGTCCCGCAGCTACAACACCGCCCGTTTTGCCAGCACGTTGGCGATGCTGGCCGCCGCCGGCGTGCCGATTCTCAAAGCTTTGCAGGCAGCGGCTGAAACGCTGTCGAACCGTGCCATGCGCACAGACGCGCTCGATGCCTTGGTGCTGGTGCGCGAAGGCGCGCCGCTGGCCGCGGCACTGGCGCAAAAAAAACGCTTTCCCGGCTTGCTTGCCATGTTCGCCCGTCTGGGGGAGCAAACCGGCCAGTTGCCGACCATGTTGCAGCGCGCCGCCAAGCAGCTCAGTGTGGAGGTGCAGCGCCGCGCCATGCAGCTCGCCACCATCCTGGAGCCGCTGTTGATTGTGGTGATGGGCGTGGTGGTGATGCTGATCGTGCTGGCGGTGCTGATGCCGATCATCCAGCTCAACCAACTGGTGAAGTGAGCGTGCCCGCGCGGGGTTGCAGCGCCGTGGCTCGGGTCATTTACCCAAGCGCAATTCACGCCGCAGAATTTTCCCGACATTTGACTTGGGCAATTCGTCGCGGAACTCAATGTATTTGGGCTGCTTGTAGGCGGTCAGATTTTGCTGGCAGTAGCGGGCCAAGTCGTCCTCGGCCAGCGTCGGCTTGCTCCTGACGACAAAGACCTTGATGGCCTCGCCCTGTTTCTCATCGGGCACGCCGATGACGGCGCACTCCAGCACGCCATCGCACAGCGAGATCACATTTTCCAGCTCACTCGGGAACACGTTGAAGCCGCTGACCAGGATCATGTCCTTCTTGCGGTCCACAATCTTGGTGTAGCCGCGCTCGTCCATGATGCCGACGTCGCCGGTGCGCAGAAAACCGTCCGCGGTGAAGGCGTGCCGGTTCTCTTCTGGCTGGTGGTAGTAGCCGGTCATCACATTCGGGCCGCGGATGCAGATTTCACCGGATGCCCCCTGCTTCAGCGTGTTGCCTTCGTCGTCCTTGATGGCAATGTCAATGCCGGGCAGCGGCAGGCCGATCGTGCCGGAAAATTCTGTCGCCAGCACCGGGTTGTTGGTGCCGATGGCGCAAGTCTCGCTCATGCCCCAGCCTTCGACCATCGGGCAACCGGTGGTCTCCAGCCAGCGCTGGGCGGTGCCCTCCGAGGCCGCCATGCCGCCCGCTTGGGTGGCGCAGAGACTGGAAAAATCCACGCTCTTGAACTGCGGGTGCGCCAACAGGGCGTTGAACAAGGTGTTGACCCCCGGCAGCATGTGAAAGGGTCGTTTCTTCAGCGTCTCGATGAAGCCGCCAAAGTCACGCGGGTTTGGAATCAGCGTCAGCTGCGCGCCCCAGCGGATGGCCAGCAGCGACAGCGTCAGCGCAAAGATGTGATACAGCGGCAGCGCGGCAATACTGTTGAGCTGGCGGATGTCGCCGATACGCGAGAGCGCCGGCGTGAACCAGGCCTGGGCCTGCAACACCGCTGCCACGATGTTGCGGTGCGTCAGCACGGCGCCTTTGCTTAAGCCGGTGGTGCCACCGGTGTACTGCAAGAAAGCGATGGCGTCGAGTGTGCTCGGTGCCGACTTGAAGGGCAGCGCGCCGCCCTTGGCGATGGCCTGCTTGAACGAGGTCGCTGTGCGGCCGTTGGCGAGCGTCAATTTGTAAGGCGGCACCATCTTGGCGAGGTGGCGCACGGCAAAGGTGATCCACTGGCCGTACCAAAAGCCCAGCAGGTCGCCCATCGAGGCCACCACCACATGCTGGACTGCAGTCTGGTCGATCACTTCGGCGAGCGTGGCGACAAAGTTCTCCAGCACCACAATCACGCTCGCCCCGGAGTCAGAGAGCTGGTGCTGCAGCTCGCGCGCGGTGTACAGCGGGTTGACGTTGACACAGGTGTAGCCGGCGCGCAAAACGCCCGCCATCGTCACCGGGAACTGCGGAATGTTGGGCAGCATGATGGCGACCCGCGTATCGGGTGCCAGGCCTTGGCTTTGCAGCCAGGCGCCCAGCGCGCTTGAGAGCTGATCAAGCTGACCATAGCTCATCCAAGTCTCCATACAAACCGCAAAGCGGCTGCTGGCGTTCTTGCGCAAGGATTCTTCCAGCAGCTGCGTCAACGAGATGTATTGCTCCGGGTTGACGTCATGCGCGACGCCGGGGGGGTAGCTCTTGAGCCAGATTTTTTCCATGCGGATTCTCCTGAGGCTGATTTTCAGCCAGACTGGCCGCCAGCCTTACAGGGCTTGCCCCAGTGTCCGCCTGATTTCGGTCTCACACGCGACAGCATCGCGCTCGAACAGGCGCCCGATCAACCCTGCTTCGCGCTCGCGCACGGTGTCGAGAAAATAGCGGGCACCGTCGCTCTTGCGCCCCATGGCGGCAAAGGTGTCAAAGCCTGATTCCAGAAACTGCTGCAGCGCACTCAGGCCCATCATGCGCGCCGGACCGCGCATCATTTTGAGCATCATGCGCAGGCCCGGCGTGCGCGTGAGGCGGTCAAGTTCCTGCCCCACCGCGAGCACCGTGGCCAGTTGCAGGTTCCGGTCCGCAGGCCGGCCCACAGTGCGCCAGGCGGCCACGTAGCGCGCCGCTTCGTTGAGCGCGCCGTGGCTGAGCCAGCTCTGGCCCATGGCCAGATCGAGCTCTTCGGTCAGGCGGTGCAAGTGCGCCATCGACACCGCGGTTTGCACCACCTGCTGCGGGAACAGCCGCTCCAGGCCGCTGGCAATGCGCGCAAACTGCGCGTCGCGCAAGCTGTAATCCTTCTCGCTGTACAGCTCCTCCAGAAAGAAGGTGGCCGCCGGCCGGTACTGTTCGGACTGCAGCAGATCAGCATAAGTCCCGGCAAAGCGGCGCGCCTGCAGCCGCTTGACCGCGCTGATAGCGCGCGCGAGTTCGGGGTCGTCGATGGCACATTGTCGCAGTGCGCTGACGCGCGTGACCGCGTCGCGGATGATGTTGGTGGCTTCCATATAAACCCTGAGTCTACCTAGGTGCCAGGCTCTAAAAATAGGGCACTTTTGCGTGCGATATTCCAGTCATGCAAAGAAGAACCTGGTTGAAGTTGGGGGCGGTATCGGCCACGGTGCTGATTCTGGCTGGTGGTACGGTGGCCTTGCTGCAGCCGGGCCTGCAGCAGGGGCGTTTGAGCCCGGGCGCGCAGGAGGTGTTCACCAGCGTGGGGCGCGCCATTCTGGACGGCACCTTGCCCAAGGAGCCAGCAGCAGCACAAGCGGCGCTGGCGGGCTTGATCGAGCGCGTTGATGCCCTGGTGCAGGCGCTCCCGCCCCACGCACAGGCGGAGTTGTCGCAACTGCTCGGGCTGCTGGCGACCGGCGTTGGCCGGCGGACGCTGGCTGGGCTGGCGTCCGACTGGCGCAGCGCCAGCGTGATCGAAGTGCAGCAGGCCCTGCAGTCGATGCGCAGCTCGCGCCTGGGCTTGCGCCTGCAGAGTTACCAGGCGCTGCATGAGATCGTGGGTGCAGCCTACTTTTCAGACGCCAGCACCTGGCCCGCGCTGGGTTATGCCGGCCCTTTGAAGATCTGAACCAACCCTTAACCGAGGTGTCTCCCCCTTATGAGCAGTTTGCAGGATCCGATCCACGACGGATTGAAACGTGGCTGGAAAGTGCTGGGTGGCGCGCACGGCGCGCGGCCCGAAAAAATCGTCTGCGATGTGGCCATCATTGGCTCGGGCGCCGGCGCTGGCGTCAGTGCCGAACTGCTGGCGCGCGCGGGTCTCAACGTGGTGATCATTGAAGAGGGACCGCTCAAGAGCAGCAGCGACTTCAACCAGAAGGAGGCCGAGGCCTATCCAGCGCTGTACCAGGAAAGCGCGGGACGTAAGACCTTGGATAAGGGCGTCACGATTCTGCAGGGGCGCTGCGTCGGCGGCTCCACCACCGTCAACTGGACCAGCTCCTTCAGAACGCCGATGGACACTTTGAGCTATTGGCAGCAGAAATTTGCCCTACCCGACTACACCAACGACGCGCTGGCGCCCTATTTTCAGCAGGCCGAGACGCGCCTGAACATGGGCCCCTGGCTGATGGCGCCCAATGAAAACAACGACTTGCTGCGCCGCGGTGCCGCCAGGTTGGGCATCCCGGCGGCGGCGATTGCGCGCAACGTCAAGGGCTGCTGGAACCTGGGCTCCTGCGGCATGGGCTGCCCGACCAATGCCAAACAGTCGATGCTGGTGACCACCATACCCAAGGCGCTGGACCTTGGCGCCACGCTGCTGGTCGAAACCCGGGCCGAAACCTTTGAGATGCTCAACGGGCGGGTGCAGTCGGTCCGCTGCATCGCGGTTAAACCCAACAGTGCCCCCGAGGAGTCCGGGGCCAACGTGACCACCATCGTCGCCAAGCATTTTGTGCTGGCCGGGGGGGCGATCAACTCGGCCGCCCTGCTGCTGCGCTCCAAGGCGCCGGATCCGCACGCGCGCCTGGGCCGACGCACCTTCTTGCATCCGGTGGTGATGTCGGCGGCCATCATGGGCCAAAAAGTGGAGGCTTGGGCCGGTGCCCCGCAAACCATCTACACCGACCACTTTCTGGGCACCCAGCCGATTGACGGCCCGATCGGCTTCAAGCTGGAGGCGCCGCCGCTGCACCCGGTGATCTTTGCCTCCACCGTGTTTGGCTACGGTCAGCAGCAGGCCGACATGCTGGCGCAGTTTCCCAACACCCA
>JBBQQX010000059.1:0-22880 GCA_038215405.1 Burkholderiales bacterium | reverse complement strand
ATGGCCAACGGCCACATTAGCGCCAAACACCCGCGCGCGGCCGGGAACATGCCCGACACATGCCAAAAGGGCCGTGCGTTGCGCAACGAAGTTGGCAGGCCCAGCTCGTCCGCCACGCGGTCTTTTTTGTGCAAACCCAGGCAAAAGTCGAACAAGCGGGGTTGCGTGGTTTTGATGAGGCGGGCCAGGGCGATGGTGGCGCGCACATCGCTCAGCGCGTCGTGCGCGGCTTCGTGCACCAAACCGTTGGCTGCAGTGAGGTCGGTGAGCTTGAAACTGGCTCCGCCCTCGGGCTTGGTCGGCCATTGGATGCCCTCGGGCCGCAGCGCAAAAGCGGTGCGCACCACATCGAGCAGGTCCCAGCGGCCACAGTGGTTTTGCCACTCGCGGGCGTAAGGATCGATCAGGTTGCGCCAAAACATGAAACGCGTGATCTCGTCGTCAAAACGAATGGTGTTGTAGCCCACGCCGATGGTGCCGGGCAAACTGAAAGCCTGCTCGATCTGCGCGGCAAACTGGTGCTCGGGTATGCCTTGCTCCAGGCACAGTTGCGGCGTAATGCCGGTGATCAGACAGGCTTGCGGCTCCGGCAAGAAATCATTGGCCGGCTGGCAATAGAGCATCAGCGGCGCGCCGATTTCATTCAACTGGGCATCGGTGCGAATGGCGGCAAACTGCGCCGGGCGCGTGCGCCGGGTGTCGGCGCCAAAGGTCTCGTAGTCGTGCCAGAGGAAAGTATGAGAGGCGGGAGGGGCGGTCATTTTTTGGCTGGCTGCTTTTGAAATTGGTTGATTCAGCGCTTGATTATCGCGAGTCGGTTGCAGAGTCCGCAACCGCGCAACTCAGCGCCGCCGCGCCGACTTGACGCCCGCCAGCTCGGCCACCACGCCCAGCACCTTTTGCAGCCGTCCGGCATCCGACACCTCCACCGTGAAGGTCATCCAGGCCACGCCCTTGATGGACTGTGTCTGCACGCCAACCACGTTCATTTTTTCCTTGGTGAAGACCTCGGAAATATCGCGCAGCAGGCCTTGGCGGTCGACAGCGTGCACGGCCACGTCCACCGGATACACCGCACTGCCGGTCGATCCGGTTGCAGCCGCTGGCGGCTGGCCCCACTCCACCTCGATAACGCGCTCGCCATTTTGGGCAATCATCTCGCGCAGGTTGGAGCAATCGGCGCGGTGCACGCTGACGCCCTTGCCACGCGTGACAAAGCCACAAATCGGGTCTGGCGGCGCCGGTTTGCAGCACTTGGCCAGCTGCGTCATCAGTGAATCAACACCCACCACCAGCACGCCACCCTTGGCCGGGTTTGCAGCGCTGCGCGGTTTGCGTAAAAGCGGCTCTTCATCAGCCGGTTCCGGCTCGGGCGGGTGCAACAGGGTCTCGATATTGCGCAGCGAGAATTCGTCCTTGCCCACCACTTCAAACAGATCGTCGGCCGAATTAAAACCCAGCTGCGCGGCCAGATCCTGCAATTTGAGCGCGGTCTTGCCCTCGCGCTGCAGCAGCTTTTCGACTGCCTCGCGCCCTTTGGCCACGGTTTCATGCAGCGCCAGCGCGTTGAACCAGGCGCGCACTTTGGAGCGGGCCCGGTGGCTCACCAAGTAGCCTTGCTCGGCCATGAGCCAGTCACGCGACGGCCCGCCTTCTTTGGCGACCGTCACCTCCACCGTTTGGCCATTCTTGAGCGGCGTGTTCAAAGGCACCATCACGCCATCAATGCGGGCACCGCGGCAGCGATGGCCCAGATCGGTGTGCAGGCTGTAGGCAAAATCGACGGTCGTGGCACCTTGCGGCAACTCCACAATGGTCGCATCGGGCGTCAACACATAAATACGGTCGTCCAGACCGACCGTCTGCGCGGTCGTGCCCGACAAGTCGCGCTCCCATGCCAGCAACTGGCGCAGCACGGCAATCTTGGTGTCGTAGGCACTGCTGGCCGACACGCCGGCGTAACCCTTGACACCGGCTTCCTTGTAGGCCCAATGCGCGGCGACGCCGTGCTCGGCATGGTCGTGCATGGCCTGGGTGCGAATCTGAATCTCGATCGGCAGCCCGGTCGCGTCGCGCACCACCGTGTGCAAGGACTGGTAGCCGTTCGCCTTGGGCTTGGCAATGTAGTCGTCAAACTCCTCGGTGATCGGTGTGAACTGGCTGTGAACCCAGCTCAAAGCGGTGTAGCAGTCCGCAATGCTCGCGACCACAATGCGCAGTGCCCGGATGTCATAGACCTGGTCAAAGTTGAGCGACTTGCCGCGCATCTTCTTGACGATGCTGTAGATGTGTTTGGGCCGCCCCTGCACCGTAGCGGGCATGCCCTGCGCCTTCAGGTCGGACTCAAGCTGCAGCCGCAATTGTTCGATGTGCAATTCACGCTCAGAGCGCTTTTCGTCGAGCAGCTGCGCCACCTCGCGGTAGGTGTTGGGTTCCAGGAAACGAAACGCCAGGTCTTCCATTTCCCACTTGATTTCCCAGATGCCCAGCCGGTTGGCCAGCGGCGCAAACACCTGCAGCGCTTCGCGCGCCACACCGGACGGCGCATCCTGCCGGGCCGCCGCAAAAAAGCGCAGCGTCTGCAGGCGCGAAGCCAGCCGCAGCATCACCACGCGCAAGTCGCGTGAGAACGCGAGCAGCATCTTGCGCACGTTCTCGGTTTGCGCAGCCGCAGTTTGCGCCAAGGGCATGCCGGTGGCGGCGCGCTCGCTCGCCACTTGGGCCTGACGCGCCTGGCGCTGCACCCGCACCAACTTGGTCGTTTCAACCGCCAGCGCGGCAAAGCTGTCGCCAAACGCTTTGGCGATCACCTCTTGCGGCTTGTTCAGATGGTCACAGGCATAGACCAGGTAACTGGCAGCCTGCATCGCCTCGGAGCCGCCGATGGTCTTGAGAGTGGCTGCCACGGCATCGGCATGGGCGAGTGTGTTTTCGCCGGTATCGAGCGTTTCGCTGGCTAAGAGCGGCTCGGCAAAAGCGCGGGCGCGCGCCAAAGCATGGGGTTGCTCGGGTTGCGGTGAAGCGGTGGCGGCCAGCAACTGCGCCGCCGGCTGGGCCATAGAGACCGCGCCCGTGGGCTCGGTAGACAGGGTCTTCATCTGCAAACCATCCGTTATTCATCCAATAAAAAAGAGGTGACGGCTTGCACCTGATCGTCGGCAATGAACGTGGGCGCGTGGCCCACACCGGCAAACTCCAGCAGCCGGGCCTTGGGGCCGCGCGCCATCATGGCCAACGCCGTCTGCACAGAGAGAAGATCAGATTCCTGGCCGCGAACCAACAAGGTGCGCGCGCTGATCTGGTCATAAAGCTGCCACAGCAAGGCTTCACCCTGCGCCGCCGACTCGGGCGTGACCGCGCCAAAGGGCTGCGCCAGCGCCGGGTCGTAATGCAGGGTAAACGCGCCCGAGCCGTCGCCCAGGGGCTTGAGCATCGGCCGTGACAGGGCCAGCCACTGCGCTGGCGTGTGCGGCCCAAAGCTGCTGGCGAGCACCCACAGCGCATCGGCCGCTTGCTGCACCGAGTCAAAGCGGCCGGTCTTGCCCAGGTACTCGCCAATGCGCTGCAAGGCCTGCCACTCAAGCACGGGGCCGACGTCATTGAGCACCAGCCGGCGCACCGGCACCGGCAAGGGCAACTCGGGCTGGCCGGCCAGCACGATGCCAATCAAGCCTCCCATGCTGGTGCCCAGCCAGTCCAGCGTGGTGGGCTTGAGCTGCGCCAACAAGGCCAGCATGTCAGCCGCGTAATTCGGAATCTGGTAGCCCTGCGGGTCCTTCAGCCAATCACTCTGGCCGCGGCCCGCCACATCCGGGCACACCACGCGCAGCGTGTCGCCGCCGCGTGCGCACAACGCCTGCGCCAGCACGTCAAAGTCACGCCCCTGGCGCGTCAGGCCATGCACGCAGACCACCACATGACCTGCCTCGGGGTTGCCCCACTGCCAGTAGGCCATGCGATGACCGCCGGACGCATCAGGACACAGGACGTAATTCAGAGAAGGCTCGGTCATGGTGGGGTTGAGGGTTTGATAAAGTCGCAGCGTAGTACAAGGATGCAAGGGAATTGCTTCAACCCCATGCACCCTCACAATGCCCACATCCTAATTCAATCCCAGTTCACCCCAACCCCACACGGAGAAAGCTCATGCTCAAAGGTAAAACAGCGCTAGTCACCGGCTCTACCAGCGGTATCGGCCTTGGCATCGCCAAAGCCCTGGCCGCCCAGGGCGCCAACATCGTGCTCAACGGCTTTGGCGACGTTGAAGGCCCAAAGGCCGAGATCGCGGCGCTGGGCGTCAAGGCGGCCTACCACGGCGCCGACATGAGCAAGCTGGCCGAGATTGAAGACATGATCAAGTTCGCGCAAGCGCAGTTTGGCCAGGTCGACATTTTGGTCAACAACGCCGGCATCCAGCATGTGGCGCGGATTGAAGACTTCCCGGTGGAGCGCTGGGACGCCATCATCGCCATCAACATGAGCAGCGCCTTTCATGCCACCCGCCTCGCCCTGCCGGCGATGCAAAAGGCCAACTGGGGCCGCATCATCAACGTCGCCTCGGTGCACGGCCTGGTGGCCTCGGCTGAAAAATCAGCTTACGTCACGGCCAAACACGGCGTGGTCGGCCTGACCAAGGTCACCGCGCTGGAAAACGCCACCACTGGCGTCACCTGCAACGCCATTTGCCCCGGCTGGGTGCTGACCCCGCTGGTGCAAAAGCAGGTCGATGCCAAGGCCGCTGCGGGCGGCATCAGCAATGCCGAGGCAACCAGACAGCTGCTGGGTGAAAAAGAACCCTCGCTGCAATTCACCACCCCTGAAGAGCTCGGCGCGCTGGCCGTGTTCTTCTGCTCACCGGCGGGCAACAATGTGCGCGGCGTCGCCTGGAACATGGACGGCGGCTGGGCGGCTCAATAACGCTATATTACTGATAGCGTACTATACATATAGGACGAGGGCTAGAGCTTTATTCCTTATAAATTTCTGGGCAATTTCAACTTGCCACGGGCAAATCGGCCAGCGGCCAGCGCGGCCTGACGTCAAAGGCATAGACCTCGCTGGCGGCTTGCTGGCCGGACTGCAGGCGCATCGCAGCCGCCATGGCAATCATGGCGCCGTTGTCGGTGCACAGATGCAGTTCCGGGTAATGCACGCGCACGCCGCGCTGGGCGCACGCCGCATTCAGTTGCGCGCGCAAGCTGCGGTTGGCGCCGACACCGCCGGCCACCACCAGACGATTCAGCCCGGTTTGATGCAAGGCCGTCAGCGACTTCTTCACCAGCACTTCCACAATGGCCGCCTGGGTCGAGGCCGCCAGGTCCGCCAGCACGGGCAGCGGCAACGCCTCGACCGCAACACCTGCTACCAGCGCGAGCTTTTTGGCCTGCACCATCACGGCCGTTTTCAGGCCGGCAAAAGAAAAATCAAGATTGCCGCTTTTGAGCAAAGGGCGCGGCAACTTGAACGCCGCCGCATCACCCTGCTCGGCCAGCTTCGAGAGCGCCGGGCCACCCGGATAGCCCAGACCCAGCAGCTTGGCCGACTTGTCAAAGGCCTCGCCGGCGGCGTCATCAATCGTCTCGCCCAGCAGTTCGTAACGCCCGACCCCATCGACCCGCATCAACTGGGTGTGGCCGCCCGACACCAGCAGCGCCACAAACGGGAATTCGGGTGGATCGGCACTCAAAAATGGCGACAGCAAATGCCCTTCGAGGTGGTGCATGCCGAGCACTGGCTTGCCCAGGGCCGCGGCCAGTGCGCAGGCCACACCCGCGCCCACCAGCAAGGCGCCGGCCAGTCCGGGACCACGGGTGAACGCCACCACGTCGACGTCTGCCAGGGTACGCCCGGATGCCGCCAGCACCTGCTCGGTCAGCGGCAGTACGCGGCGAATATGGTCGCGACTCGCCAGCTCCGGCACCACGCCACCGTAGGCCTGGTGCATCTCGATCTGGCTGTACAGGGCATCGGCCAGCAGCAGCGGCAAGGCACTGCCCCGCACCTGCACCAGCGCAACCCCGGTTTCATCACACGAAGACTCGATTCCCAACACGCAGTAGTCTTTTGCCATAGCCGGTGAGTTTAGGGGATGCACGCCCGCGCATGAACCGGCTCGATTGCGCCCACCGGCACGCCGTGGCCGACTCAACGCCGCACCGTCAACCCTAAGCCGGTCAGATAGGCCCCGATACTCACTTCGGCAACTTTCACCAGCGCAAACGCCTGCGGTGCCAGCAACCAGGTATGGATCAGACCCACCACCAGCGCATGCAAGCCCTGCGCCGCCATCAAGGGCGAGATCGGCAAAATCACGGCTTGGCGCGTGCTCGCGTCCTGCAGGCTGAGCGATATGCGTTGTACCGCCTCGGTTTGGGTCTGCACCTGGCGCGCCTTGACCGCCAACAGTTCATCAACGTATTCCACCTTCAGCGTGGCGACCTCAAGAACGCGGCGGGTGCGCTCGTCCGAGGAAATTTTTCGCATCGCATCCAGAATGGCGTGCTGCAGAGCGTCAAGCGGATCGCGTCCGTCATCTGCGCCAATGCCCTGCAGCGTGGTCTCCATCGGCAGCGTGATGCGCGCCATCATGGCGTTAAATAGATCTGCCTTGTTCTTGAAATGCCAATAAATGGCGCCCCGGCTCACGCCCGCAGCCTCGGCGATTGCTTGCAGGGAAGTGCGCGACACCCCTTGTTCATAAAATACCCGCTCGGCCGCATCGAGCAATTGCTCATGCGTGGCGAAAGCTTCTTCTTTGGTGCAACGGGCCATGGTGAAAAACCAGCTCCTGAAGGTCGGAAAACACCCATTGTATTTTATACATTCAAGACTGTATGTATAATTCGCAAAAATAATTCTTATGTCAATATCGCGCCACCAGTGCGCGTTGTCGCCCCTCTTTTTCGGAAATACATCATGCTTGAAACCTTCGCCAGGCCATCGATCCGCGCACCCCAATTGCAGCTCTTGAGCACGCTCGCGTTAAGCGCTTTGCTGGTCGCGTGCGGTCAGCAAAGCGCACCGCCCGCCGGTCCAGGTGGGCCGGGCGGTGCACCACCCGCGGCCGAGGTCGGCGTGATCATCGTCAAGCCAGGCGAGGTGGGCCTGGTGACCGAGCTGCCGGGCCGGCTGGAAGCCTCACGCGTGGCCCAGGTGCGCGCGCGGGTGGCGGGTATTTTGCAGAAGCGCCGCTTTGTGGAGGGCAGCGACGTCAAGGCCGGGCAACCCTTGTTTGACATTGACGCCAGCCCGTACCAGGCCGTTTTTGCCAGCGCCCAGGCCCAGCAGGCCAAGGCCGAAGCCAACCTGATGCAAGCCAGTGCGCAAGCGGCGCGCTTCAAGCCGCTGGCAGAAGCCAAAGCCATCAGCGAGCAAGAGTTTGTCGCCGCCCAGGCCGCACAAAAGCAGGCGCAGGCCGACGTCGCCATAGGCAAAGCCGCTGTGCAGGGCGCGCGCATCAACCTGAGTTACGCGACGATCACCGCACCTATTGCCGGGCGCATTGGCCGCGCTCTGGTGACTGAGGGCGCCCTAGTGGGCCAGGGTGAAGCGACGCAACTGGCCTTGATTCAGCAGATTGATCCTTTGTTCGTCAACTTCACCCAATCGGCTTCTGAAGTGATGCAACTGCGCCGCGCCATGGAGGCCGGTCAGCTCAAGCGCGCCACAAGCAAGGCCGCCAGTGTGCGCGTGGTGCTGGAAGACGGCTCCGAGTACGCCCGGGCCGGCAAGCTGCTGTTCTCGGACCTGACCGTCGATGCCAGCAGCGGCCAGATCACCTTGCGCGCTGAAGTCCCCAACCCGGCAGGCACACTGCTGCCCGGCCTGTTTGTGCGCGTGCGCCTGGAACAAGCCCAGGCCAGCAACGCCATCGCACTGCCGCAGCAGGCGGTGACGCGTTCGCCGCAGGGCGATTCAGTGATGGTGGTGGCTGCCGACGGCAAGGTGGCACCGCGCCCGGTCAAAGTCGGTTCTCAGCAAAATGGCCAATGGGTCATTCTGGACGGTCTCAAAGCCGGTGAGCAGGTGATGGTGGACGGCTTCCAGAAGCTGCGCGGCGGTGCGCCGGTCAAGGCGGTACCGTGGCAGGCAACGGGCAGCGCAGCGGCGCCATCAAACGGCACGCCCGATAAAGCCGGTGTCGCCTCTGCCGCCTCTGCACCGGCAGCGCCTGCCGTGCAAGCCCCGGCCAGCGCCGCCTCAAGCGCCGCGCGCTAAGGAGTCACCTTCATGGCCAAGTTTTTCATTGACCGACCCATCTTTGCGTGGGTCATTGCGCTGTTCATCATCGTGATGGGCTCGGTTGCCATCACCCAGCTGCCCATTGCCCAGTACCCGCCGGTGGCGCCGCCCTCGATCGTGATCTCGGCCAGCTACCCCGGTGCCTCGGCCCAGACGCTCGAAGACAGCGTGCTGTCGATCGTCGAGCAGGAGATGAACGGCTCGCCCGGGCTGCTGTACGTGGAGTCGGTGGCGCAGGCCAACGGCAGCGGCAGCATCACGCTGAGCTTTCAACCGGGCACCAACCCTGACCTGGCGCAGGTGGATGTGCAAAACCGCCTGAGCCGCGCCTCGCCGCGCCTGCCTTCGGCGGTGACGCAACAAGGCGTGCGCGTGGACAAGGCGCGCAGCAATTTCTTGCTGTTCGCCATTCTCTCCTCCGATGACCCGGCGCTGGACCCGGTCGCTCTGGGCGACTACGCCTCGCGCAGCATCTTGCCCGAACTGCAACGCATCAACGGGGTCGGTCAGGCGCAACTGTTTGGCACCGAACGCGCCATGCGCATCTGGATCGACCCAGCCAAGCTGCAGGGCTTCAAGCTGTCGGCCAGCGACGTCACCGCCGCCATTCGCGCCCAAAACGCGCAGGTCTCAGCCGGTGAGATCGGCAGCTTGCCCAATGTGGCGGGCCAGGGCATTGCCGCCACCGTGGTGGTGAGCGGCCAGCTCAGCAACGTGGCCGAGTTTGGCAATGTGGTGCTGCGCGCCAACCTTGATGGCTCCAGCGTGCGCTTGAAAGACGTGGCGCGCATCGAGCTTGGTGCCCAGACTTATGCCACCTCGGCGCGGCTCAATGGCAAACCCTCCACCGGCATCGGCGTGCAGCTCTCGCCCAGCGGCAATGCGCTGGCTACTGCCAAAGCGGTGCGCACGCGCCTGGCCGAGCTGGAAAAGTTCTTTCCCAAGGGTGTGAGCTGGTCCATTCCGTACGACAGCTCGCGCTTCATTGAAACCTCGCTGCGCCAGGTGGCGGAAACTTTGCTTGAAGCCATTGCCCTGGTGTTCCTGGTGATGTTCTTGTTTTTGCAGGACTGGCGCTACACCCTGATCCCGACGCTGGTGGTGCCGGTGGCGCTCTTAGGCACTTTTGCCACGCTGCTGGTGTTTGGCTTCTCGATCAACGTGCTGACCATGTTTGCCATGGTGCTGGTGATCGGCATCGTGGTGGACGACGCCATTGTGGTGGTCGAAAACGTCGAACGCATCATGAGCGAAGAAGGGCTGTCTCCTGTGCTGGCCACGCGCAAGGCCATGGGGCAGATTTCAGGCGCCATCATTGGCGTCACCGTGGTGTTGATCTCGGTGTTTGTTCCCCTTGGATTTTTCAGTGGTTCCATCGGCAACATTTACCGCCAGTTCGCCGCGGTGATGGGCGTGTCGATTGCGTTCTCGGCTTTTCTGGCTTTGTCCTTGACCCCAGCCCTGTGCGCCACGTTGCTCAAGCCTGTTGAGGCCGGGCATCACCATGCCAAGACCGGCTTCTTTGGCTGGTTCAACCGCGGCTTTGCCAACACCGCCAAGGGCTATGAGAAGGGCGTGGCCAAACTGCTGCCGCGTGCCGCCCGCTACCTGGTGATTTACCTGGCCATCGTGGCCGGCGCGGCCTGGACCTATCAACGCCTGCCGACCTCCTTTCTGCCCAACGAAGACCAGGGCACGATGCTGGTCAACGTGCAGTTGCCACCCGGCGCCACGCGCGATCGCACGCTGGCGGTGATGGAGCAGGTGGAAGGCTTTGTGCTCAAGCAGCCCGAGGTGCAGGGCATGGTCAGCGTGCTGGGCTTCAGCTTTTCTGGCCAGGGGCAAAACGCGGCGCTGGCCTTCGTCACGCTCAAAGACTGGTCCGAACGCAAGGGGGCGGGCAGTTCGGCGCAAGCCGTCGCGGGGCGCGCCTTTGGCGCTTTGTCGGGCATTCGCGATGCGTTCATCTTCCCCTTGAGCCCGCCGCCCATTCCTGAGCTGGGTTCGTCATCGGGCTTCAGCTTCCGGCTGCAAGACCGCGCCGGTCTGGGCCACGAAGCCCTGCTGGCGGCGCGCAACCAGTTGGTCGGCCTGGCGTCCAAAAGCAAAGTGCTCACCCAGGTGCGCCCTGACGGCCTGGAAGACGCGCCGCAATTGCAGCTCGACATTGACCGCGACAAGGCCAGCGCCCTGGGCGTGGGCTTTGATGCCATCAACGCCACCATTTCTACCGCACTGGGCTCCAGCTATGCCAACGACTTTCCCAACGCCGGGCGCTTGCAACGGGTGATGGTGCAAGCCGATGCACCGGCGCGCATGCAACCGGACGACCTGCTCAAGCTCAATGTGATGGGCAACAAGGGCCAGATGGTGCCCTTGTCAGCCTTTGCCAGCACGCGCTGGGTGACGGGGGCCATGCAGACCGTGCGTTACAACGGCTACCCCGCGATGCGCATCGGCGGCAGCGCCGCGCCCGGCTACAGCACCGGTGCCGCGTTGGCAGAGATGGAGCAACTTGCCAGCCAATTGCCAGCCGGCTTCGGCTTTGAATGGACCGGCACCTCGCGTGAAGAAAAGCTCGCAGGTTCACAGGCCATGATCCTGTACGGCTTTGCCATTTTGTCGGTGTTTTTGTGTCTGGCCGCCTTGTATGAGAGCTGGACCATTCCGCTGGCTGTCGTCATGGTGGTGCCGCTCGGTGTGCTGGGCGTGATTTTGGCGACCTTACTGCGCGTGTATGCCAACGACGTCTACTTTCAGGTCGCCCTGGTCACCATCATTGGCCTGTCCGCCAAGAACGCGATTTTGATCATCGAATTTGCCAAGGACCTGCAGGCGCAGGGCAAAAGCGTGATCGCCTCGGCACTGGAGGCCGCGCACCTGCGCTTTCGCCCGATCGTGATGACCTCGCTGGCCTTTACCCTGGGCGTGCTGCCGCTGGCTCTGTCCAGCGGCGCGGGCTCGGCCAGCCAGCGCGCCATCGGCACCGGCGTGATCGGCGGCATCCTGACCGGCACCACGCTGGCGGTGCTGTTTGTACCGATCTTTTTTGTGGTGGTGCGCACGCTGTTCAAAGACAGCGCACGCCAGCAGCAAGTGCACGCTGAGCAGGCAGCGCACATGGGAGTGCATTCGCATGAATAAGAAATATAGGCCATTTAGGTCTCTAGCCCTCGTAGGTATTGCACAAGCAGCTACTTTGTTGATAGCAGGTTGTTCACTCATGCCAAGCTACGAGCGCCCGCCGGCACCGGTGGCCACGCAGTGGCCCGGCGCCGCCACCACGGCGGGCAACGCAACCGCCGCCGCCGAATTGGCGTGGCAGGACTTTTTCACCGACGCCACGCTCAGGCAGCTGATTGACACGGCGCTGCGCAACAACCGCGACCAGCGCATTGCACTCTTACGGGTTGAGCAGGCGCGCGCGCAACTGGGCATCCGCCGTGCCGACCAGTTCCCCACGCTCAATGCCACAGCCACGGGTTCGCGCACGCCCAGCAGTTCCGGCGGCATCAACAGCAGCTACGCGGCCGGGCTGACCGTGACGGCCTACGAGCTTGACTTCTTTGGCCGCGTTGCCAGCCTCAAGGAGCAGGCGCTGGCCCAATACCTGGCCACCACCGAGGCCAGCCAGACCGCACGGATCAGCCTGATCGCAACCGTGGCGCAAGGCTGGATCAACCTGCTGGCCGATGAAGAACTGCTCGCAGCGTCACACCAGACGCTGGCCACGCGCCAGGACTCGCTCAAACTGGTCAGCTTGCGCCTGCAATATGGCGCCAGCTCCGAGCTGGATCAGAACCTGGCCGAGTCGCTCCTGCAAGGCGCGCGCGTCACGCTGGCGCAGCAGACACAAAAGCGCGCGCTCGACGAGAACGCGCTGGTGCTGCTGCTGGGCCAAGCGCTGCCCGAGTCGGCGCGGCAAAGCCTGCAAGCCAAGTCCGCTGGCACGCCCCCAGCGCCAAGTCAGACCGGATTGCTCCCTGGCGGACTCACGCAACTGCAGTTTGCCGAGCTGCCCGCCGGCCTGCCCTCGGACCTGCTCACGCACCGCCCCGACATTCGCCAGGCCGAGCAGCTGCTGATCGCCAGCAACGCCAACATCGGTGCTGCCCGGGCCGCGTTTTTTCCGCGCATCGCCCTGACGGCCGGTGCCGGATCAGCCAGCAGCGAACTCGCCGGCTTGTTCAAGAACGGCTCTTGGGGCTTTACGCTGGCACCAAACCTGGTGCTGCCGATTTTTGACGCTGGACGCAACCAGGCCAACCTGGACGCGGCAAAAGCCGGTCGCGACATTGCCGTGGCGCAGTATGAGCAAACGATTCAAAGCGCCTTTCGCGAAGTGGCGGATGCACTGGCCGGGCGCGACACGCTCGCCAGCCAGCTGCAAGCGAGCCAGGCGCAACTGCAGGCCGAAGCTGGGCGCGCGCGCCTGACCCAACTGCGCTACGACAACGGCGCTGCCAGTCAACTCGAATCGTTAGATGCCCAGCGCTCTCTGTTTGCCGCCCAGCAGGCGCTGGTACAAACCCGCCTGGCCTACCTGCAAAACCAGATCGCGCTGTACAAGACGCTGGGGGGCGGGGTCGTGGCGCGACCATCAGCCGCCCAGTCAGCCCAATGAACCAGTCGTTCGCGCCGCTTGCTTCGCGCCAGTTTCTACTATTAATTAAGTAGCTGCTCATGCACAGCTAGCGCGGGCTAGAGGCTGGATTCTTGTAAATTTCCAGCAGAGTGTGCGACCCCTTCGGTGCCGGATGCCCGAATGAAGATGGTTGTGACCAGCTCATTTGATGGACTGAATTTCACGGTTGCTGAACAGCACATGGCGGGGTCAACTACTTCGAGATCTTTCAAGATTTTCTCTTGAAAAATTGACCAACTTCATACCAATTTTTAGACGAATTCACGACTTTGACAACCCGCAGCATCAGCGCCGGCGCATGACCAATTGCACGTGTTAAAGGCATTGGCTGCGATTAACGGAGTTTCAATGGAAGCATGGATGCAAGCACACCGTCCCTGAGCACGACGTGGTGAAATATTGCGGCAGCCGCATGCAGGCCGGCGAACCACATGATGGCACCTCCCAAGAACGAATGCACGTCCCCCCAATCAACTAACTTTGCAATGCTTGATTCGGCAATCACGGGCATTTTGTCAAGGCGGATGCCTCCCAGCAAGGTCAGTGGGTGGCCTTCAGTTCCCAATGCCAAGAGCGCCGTTATCGGTAGTGCCAACATCAGCGCCCAAAGTGCAAGGTGCATCAGTTTGCCCATGACCTGCATCCAGCTGGCCATCTGAAACTCCGGCGCGGTTGGGCGCAGTGCTACCCAGATGAGCCGCAACACGGTCAACGCAAAAACCAGTAGGCCCAAAGACTCGTGCCAAACGATGTCGCTTTGCGTTGCAGGGTCTACGCCCTGATTCATCAGACGGCCAAAACCACCTGGCCCGAGGATGAAGGCAACGGTCACGACAACGGCCGTGACCCAATGAAACGCTTGACTGAGGAAATCGAATGGGGTGGAGCTACGTTGGTTCATAGAGATGCAAGAAAATTGAAGGGTTTATGGGACGCGTTTACTCGCGCAATCTGACGGCGAGCCGATGGGACGGAATTGGCTGATTTCACACGGCTCAGGCCCCGCGCAATTAAATGTAATGTTAAATCTTTCAACGAGCGGAGTCTATGTGCCAACGTACAGTGACGACCAGCGGGCTCAGCGACCAATAGCTGACGTTTGGGCAAGACAGTGAATGGCAGCTTTCTGCCTTACATCGGACCGCTTTTGGGTCCACTGCCGCCGAGCGTCCGCCAACTGGAGCTTTCGACAAAGAGCGGTCAGAGGGGAAATTGCACTGAAGCGGTCAATTGGCCGCCTGGGGCTAATCTGTCTGCCAACTAGCCTTTTAGACGAACGGGCGACATTTCACAACTGGCTTAGGTCTAACTCCAGTAATTCTCGTTCCCCCTTGTCTCCCACGTCAGTAAGACACTCTTTGGCCCGAAGTAGATGACGCGAAGTGTCTTTGATATTTCCAGCAAGCTTGTGCGCTCTGGCAAGAGCTTCATGTGCATAGCCAAGGTAGAACGGTTTCAACTCGCCGCTGTAGGAAAGACATACTTCACCCATGCGCAGAGCCTCGGTCGAGTTCCCAAGAAGTGCCTGAATTCTGGATGCCTGCCAGTAGCCGACAGAGAGTCGCTGGTCATTGCAGTCCTCACGCTGGCGCCAGTGAAAAATGCATGCCTGATTCAACTCGACCATCACCCTATCGTCGTCAGGTGTCCTGTCCGGCTTTTCGATGTAATCCCAAGCTTTGTTGAAACATTGGGCGGAAAAATACTTGTGCGCCGAGGCGATGTCAAAGTCCGGGTTCTTTTTCATGGATGAATGCTTGCTTCGTAAAGTCGGTCAAACCAAAGTCATGCGATAGCGCTGGCCCGGCTTGCTTCCAAAAATTTGGGACTGGACGAGATTCTCATAGATTCCAACCGTACTTTACCAAGCTTGGCTATTGGTCGCTGAAAGACCATTAGCAGTCGTCTGCTTGTTGGCACTCAGAACTAAACTCAGGGCAATCGCAACTTCTTGAGACCGTTTCGGGCGCCTGCGTAGCTATGACTGAATTTAGTACCAAGTCACTGAATCCAACGACATGGCCAGACTTTGCTGCTCTTGTAGAGCGGCACAAGGGAGTCTGGGGTGGTTGCTGGTGTCTGGAATTCCACCCGGAGGGCGCAAAGCGAAGCGCACAGCGGCGGGAAAGAAAAGAGTGCCGCGTGCAAGAGGGAACTGCTCACGCTGCCCTTGTCTATGACGGCGACAGGTGTGTCGGCTGGTGCCAGTTCGGTTCTCCAACTGAGCTGCCTCGCATCAAGCACCAGAGAGCGTACCGGGAAGGGCTGATGACTCTTCCCGACTGGAGAATCACTTGCTTCTTCGTTGACAAGGAGTACCGGGCTAAGGGTGTCGCGGTGACTGCACTTGTTGGTGCGCTGCAGGAGATTGCCCGCCTAGGTGGCGGGACGGTTGAAAGTTATCCCGAAGACATTACTGACCGCATAGTTTCCTCGTCTTTCCTCCACAACAGCAGTATGTCGATGTTCGAGAATCAGGGGTTCGAGAGGGTCCGCCGCATTGGTAAAAACCACTGGGTAGTCAAGAGGCTGATAATGGCGCACTCAAAATAGCCAGCGAGGGACCTCGCCGTTACATGGTGATGTCGGAATCACCGCTCTACTGAATGTCATCTGACCGCTAAGGACCCACTACTGTCGAGCGTTCGCCATCTGGAGCTTTCGACCACTTCCGGCCATTCGGCCATCGTCCCAATAGCGGCCATTCCTGGGCAAGTTCTGTGGCAAACTGACGAGATGAATTTGAGAGTTGAACCCTTGACCAGACCTCAAACCGAAGTCATCGTGCTGTGCAGGAGAAACTTCTGCACAACCTTCATAAAGTGAGACTGCCATGGCTACGCGTCCTTCCTTAATCGTCTCATCCAACGACCTGCAGGAAAGCGCTCATGTTTACCCTCAGAGCACGGAGCCGATGGGGCCGGTGCGCCGCCTTGGAAAGGCAGCGGGTCTTGCTCGCATTGGCGTAAACGTTCAACGCCTGCCGCCTGGCACGCGTTCATCGTGGCCTCACGCCGAGGAAAACGAGGAAGAGTTCGTCTATGTGATTGAAGGCGAGGTCGACGCCTGGATTGACGGGAACCTTCATCGCATGCGTGCTGGCGACCTGGCGGCGTTTCCCGCTGGCACGGGTGTCTGCCACTGCTTCATCAATAACACCGAGCGTGAGGTACTCCTTCTGGTCGGTGGCGAGGCACCAAAGCTGGGCAATCGCATCTTCTATCCACTCAATTCATCGAGGCGCGCGGATTTGAAGTCCGGCGATTGGTGGGAGGATATTCCTCAACGGACACTTGGTCCGCATGACAGTTTGCCAAATGCATTGCGTGGCTAGGGGGTCGAATGCCACCAATCCCGTTGGTCAGTGCTGTATAGCCCATCTCTCAAGCCAATACGCAGTTTGAGAGTCCGCCAATTGGTGCTTTCGACCAGTTGCATACGAACGATTTGTTATTCCATCGCGGCCACTCGCTTGGTTGAATCACGACAGGGGTATCAAGGCCAGCCGCAAGCGCATTGCGCACCCGATGCACCAAACCAATCTGCGCGGAGTGAGTCGTCGTCGCGGGTTTGGCGACAGTCACGAACGCGACAAACTTGCTCTTCAACAGGTCAGGTTCCGGTCGCACTGGTTGCGTTTTGTCATCAGAAAAAATTCCTGTTTTGCTTACAATATTCTGTCTTTTAGGGGCGTCATTATGCTTAGTCCTAGGCTTACAAGGCCCAAATGATGGATACGTTGCAGCCCGACCCCGATTGGTTCAAGACGGTCGCCGATGCGAGACTGGACGGGCTATTCATCGTGAAAGGCGTGCGAGACCAAGCTGGCCTACTGATTGATTTCGAGTGCGTCGACATCAATGGCCATGCCTTAAAGCTGCTGGGGATGGACAGAGAAAAGGTCATCGGGCAGAAGCTTTGGGGGCTGCTTCCCATCAATCGCGAGGACTTTTTCGACAAGTACGTTCAAGTGCTGGCTACCGGCGCCCCGCTTGAGGAAGAGTTTCCGATTGTCACCACGGAGGCAAAAGCACGGTGGCTGCGGCACCAGGTGGTGCGCGTGGGCGGCGGCATCGTTATATTCGCCAGGGACATCACATTGCGCAAGGAAGCCGAAGCTCGCCTGAAGGAAAGCGAGGAACGAATGCGCCTCGCCATGACGGCCGCTCACATGGGCGCCTGGACCCATCACCTGAAAAGCGGCATGTTCTCATTCTCCGAGGGAATGGGTGCTGTGTTTGGTTTGCCCCAAGTGGAAGGCATTCGCACCGTCGACGAGCTAATTCGCGCAGTTAACCCCGCAGACCGCGACTTGGTTTCTCGCACCTTGGCGGTGGGCCGCGAGACAGGCGCACCCCTACGGGTGGAGTTCAGGACAACATGGCCTGACGGGACCTTGCACTGGGTCGAAGTTCAGAAATATTTTATTGACGATGCGACGGGGGCCGTGGAGCGTGGCGTGGGCATCGCGATTGACATCACCGAGCGCAAACGGAGCGAAGAATCACTTCGAAAAAGCAGTGAGCGATTTGAGCGAATGGCCGAAACAGTTCCCACAGTCTTGTATGACTACGTGCTAAACCCCGATGGCAGCAATCGTTTCACCTACATGAACCATCGAAGCAAGGAAATCTTCGGCGTCGACGCCGAAGAAATCATCGCCGACTCCAATAAATTCTGGAGCCTTGTTCACGAAGATGACCGGCAACTCGTACGCGACGAGGACAAAAGAGCCAACAAAACCGGAACCGGGCTCGTCATCGAACACAGAATCGTGACTCCGCAAGGGAAACTGAAATGGCTCCATACGGAATCAAAACCCAGTTCCGCTGCAACTGGTGAGCCGTCAACGTGGAGCGGCTTCATTCTCGACATCACCGAGCGCAAGGCGGCTCAAGAGGGCATAGAACACCTGGCCCAGCATGACATCCTGACGGGTCTGGCGAACCGGGCACTGTTTTCAGACCGGTTGCAGAACGCGCTGTCCAGCGCTTTGCGCGACAGGTGCAGCCTCGCGTTGATGTCCATTGACCTGGACATGTTCAAGCCAGTGAACGACCAATTTGGTCATCCGGTGGGTGACTTGCTGCTGAAAGAAGTGGCGCAGCGCATGGTTGCCTGTGTAAGGGATTCCGACACCGTCGCGCGCATCGGGGGTGACGAGTTTGTCGTGCTGCTGCGCAATGTGGCTGGGGAGCACGAAGCCTTGACCGTGGCTGAAAAAATCCGCGCTAATCTGGAGCAACCGTTTGTTGTGGCCGGTCACACCGTACGCATTTCATGCTGCGTGGGCATTGCTCTCTACCCACAGCATGGTGAAGATGAGCTGTCTCTGTCCAAGCATGCCGACTTTTCCATGTACCATGCAAAAGGCAATGGGCGCAATCAGGTCAGGCTCCACCAAGCCCACTGATTGATTTTCTGGTGCCATCCTTCCTGCCTGACCAAGTCATTTTGAACGACTGCCTTGCACCAAGTCCAGCGACAACAAGGAGCCCAAAGCCGCAGCTCAACGATGACTTGTGAACGTCCGCGATGGGTCTTGCGGCATCGCTCAAAAGTGGCGGCCTTCGCTTGGTTTTGGAGTCTTCAGAATTATTTTGATAGCTACTGGCGCATATTCGACGAGGGCTAGAGGTCAAATTCTTATAAATTCTTGGTAGCCCGGGCGAGTTCGGTGATGCGCGCCCAGTCGCCCTGCGCCAAGGCATCAAGGGGCACCAGCCAGGAGCCGCCGACACACAGCACATTGGGCAGCACCAGCAAATCGGGGGCGTTCTGCAGTGTCACACCACCGGTCGGGCAAAACCTGACGTCAAAGAACGGGCCGCTCCAGGCTTTGAGCATGGCCGCGCCACCCGCTTGCAGCGCCGGAAAGAACTTCAGTTCGGTAAAGCCTGCTTCCAGCGCCTGCATGATTTCACTGCCGGTGGCCACGCCTGGCAACAGCGCTAGACCCGCATCACGGCAGGCCTGGCCCACGGCTGGGGTGAAACCGGGACTCACCGCAAAGCGGGCACCGGCCATGGCGGCGGCCTGGGCATCGGCGCGCGTTCGCACGGTGCCGGCGCCGACCACGGCCTCGGGCACGTCCCGGGCAATGGCCTCGATGCAGGCCAGCGCTTGCGGCGTGCGCAGCGTGACTTCGAGCATGCGGATGCCTCCTGCCACCAGAGCGCGCGCCATCGGCACCGCATGCGCCAGGTCGTTCAACACAATCACCGGGATCACCGGCGCGTCCTGCATCACTTGCAGTGCGGTCAAATTCTTCATAAGTATTCTCTCAATTTCCAAGTGGGTTTCAAATCAAAGCCAGCTGCAGGCGCCCTGCTCTGCCGAGAGCGAATTGCGCCGCATGCTGGCAAACAATTCGCGGCCCATACCCAGGCCGTTGGCCTCAACCAGCGCCTGGGGCATCGGCTGCGTCGCACGCGCTTCCCATTCGGCCGCGTCCACCAGCACTTGCAGCGTGCCCGCATTGGCATCTAACCGGATGATGTCGCCGTCGCGCACCTTGGCCAGCGCACCACCCGCCGCCGCCTCCGGCGAAACGTGAATGGCAGCCGGCACCTTGCCCGAGGCACCACTCATGCGGCCATCGGTCACCAAGGCCACCCTGAAACCCTTGCCCTGCAACACCGCCAGCGGCGGCGTGAGTTTGTGCAGCTCGGGCATGCCGTTGGCCTGCGGGCCTTGCCAGCGCACCACACAAATCAGGTCGCGGTTGAGTTCATCGGCCGCAAAAGCCACATGCAACGCCTCTTGCGAATCAAACACCCGGCACGGCGCCTCGATCACATGGCGGTCGTCGGGCACGGCCGAAATCTTGATCACGCTGCGTCCCAGATTGCCGGCAAGCAGCTTGAGGCCGCCGTGCGGGCTGAAGGGCGCGCTCGCGGGCCGCACGATGGCGTCGTCCTTGCTGGAACCGGCGTCCTCCCAGTGCAAGGAACCGTCAGCATTGGCGCTCGGTATGCCGGTGTACTCACGCAAGCCGCCGGTGCGCACGGTCAGCACGTCGGCGTGCATCAGGCCGGCGTCCAGCAGTTCGCGGATCACAAAGCCCGGGCCACCGGCGTTTTGGAACTGGTTCACATCGGCGGCGCCGTTGGGGTAGACGCGGCTCAGCAAGGGCACCACCTCGGACAAGGCCGAGAAATCATTCCAGTCGATGACGATGCCCGCCGCACGCGCCACGGCCACCCAGTGAATCAGGTGGTTGGTCGAGCCGCCGGTGGCCAGCAGCGCCACCATGGCATTGACTATGCAGCGCTCGTCCACCACCTGGCCAATCGGTGCAAAACGGCGCGCCCGGGTGTTACCGAGCACGGTGCGCAGCGCCTCGCGCGTGAGCTCTTCGCGCACCGCGGCGCCAGGGTTGATGAACGCGGTGCCTGGCACATGCAGGCCCATGGCTTCAAGCAGCATCTGGTTGCTGTTGGCGGTGCCATAAAAGGTGCAGGTGCCCGGGCCGTGGTAGGCCTTTGATTCGGCCTGCAACAACTCGGCACGCCCGACCAGGCCTTGCGCGGCGAGCTCGCGTACCTTGGACTTTTCTCCGTTCGACAGGCCCGAAGTCATGGGCCCGGCGGGTACAAACACGGTCGGCAAGTGACCGAATTGCAGCGCCCCGATCAACAGCCCCGGCACGATCTTGTCGCACACGCCGAGCATCAGCGCACCGTCAAACACATCGTGGCTCAGCGCAACGGCGGTCGCCATGGCGATCACATCGCGCGAGAACAGGCTGAGCTCCATGCCCGCCGTGCCCTGCGTAATGCCGTCGCACATGGCGGGCACGCCGCCGGCCACCTGGGCGGTGGCGCCGCCTTTGCGCGCTTCCTGCTTGATCAGTTCGGGATAGTGCTGCAACGGGGCGTGCGCCGACAGCATGTCGTTGTAGGCCGTGACGATGCCAATGTTGGGCGCGCGCTCGCTCACGACGCGCAGCTTGTCATTGACGGGCATGGCGGCAAAGGCGTGCGCCACATTGGCGCAACCCAGACGCTCGGGCCCGGGTTTGCGGTTGGCGGCCAGGGTCAGGCGCTCCAGGTAGTTGCTGCGGGTGGGCTGACTGCGCTCAACGATGCGCTGGGTGACGGCTTCGACGGTGGGGTGGAGTTTCATGATTTTGCAAAATCTTGGTAACTAAATTACAAGCACTATGTTACCCGGTATGCTTGGTGTTTGGATATTCGAGCAATTTTTCAATTTTGGCGATTTTTCCCCCACTCACTCCCCCAATCCCTCTCTCGCCCCGCCGGGCGAAAGAGGGGGGTCTCATTTGGCCGCGTCTTTGAAGGCGGGAACTCTGCGCTCCACTGTACGCTGGCCTCGAAGTGGATGCACCGCAGCGACCGGTGGCCGTAGCCAATTCCCTTCTTGTGTTGACCCATCTTGATTGTTCCGCACTCGCCGCCATGCCATGCAGCGCGTGGTCGGTCTGGTCGCCAGGCGTCTACCGGTCGAAGGCCTTACTTAAGGTCAATGCTGCCTCAACGCCAAGCGGCGCATGTACGTCCCACCTTAAAAAACACGGCCAAATGTGGCTGTTTAGCTCCCCTTTCCACCCCGGCGGGGGTGGAGAGGGGTTGGGGGAGAGGGGGGGAATACAACGCAGAAAAAATAAACCGACAGCCGAAAGAAGAGAACGCTCGGGCACCAAGACGCAAAGATCAACCTGCCTATACTCACCCGACTATGAACTCCATCGCCGACCTCCGCAAAAGCTACGAACGCGCCGAACTCAACGAAGAGGCTTCGAACGCCGACCCGCTGCAGCAGTTTGACCAATGGTTAAGAGAAGCCATCTCATCCGAAGTGCCCGAGCCCAACGCCATGACCGTGGCCACCGTGGCCAGCAACCTGCGCCCGAGCACGCGCGTGGTGTTGATCAAGGGCTTTGATGCGCGCGGCATCACCTGGTTCACCAACTATGAGAGCCGCAAGGGCCAGGAACTGGCGGGCAACCCTTATGCCGCGCTGCAGTTTCACTGGGTGGAACTGGAGCGGGTGGTGCGCATCGAGGGCTTGGTTGAAAAAGTCAGCGACGAAGAAAGCGATAACTACTTTCACAGCCGGCCACTCGACTCGCGCATTGGCGCCTGGGCCAGCCCGCAAAGCCAGGTGATCTCGGGGCGCGGCGTCCTCGTGGCGAACGCGGCCAAATATGGCGCAAAATTTTTACTCAACCCGCCGCGCCCACCGCACTGGGGCGGCTACCGGCTTCAACCCGACAGCTGGCAATTCTGGCAAGGCCGCAAGAGCCGCCTGCATGACCGGCTGCTCTACAGCCTGGAAAATTCAGGTCAGAACGGCGCGCCGCGGTGGCTGCGCGAGCGCCTGGCGCCTTGACGGCCATGGGCCCGGGGGCCAAGCCTGATTGACAACGCGCATTGCGGGTACCTCACATCAACCCCGCCAGCGCCATCACCAATGTGAGCGTCACCAGCGCCAAGCCGGTTGATACCGCCATGCTCGCCGTCACCAGTTCCTCGGCTACCTGATAGCGCTGCGAAAACATGAACACATTGGCGCCAATCGGCAATGCCGCAGTTACGATCATCACGGTCAATGGCAAGCCGCTCAGCCCCGTAGCCCAGCACAACAAGGCCACCAGCGCCGGGAAAGCCAGGTTCTTGAGCAGGCTCAGACCCAGGGCCGCCTTGAAGTGCTCGCCAATGCGCACCGCAGTCAGCGTCACGCCCACCAGCACCAGGGCCACCGGTCCAAAGGCGTTGCCCAGCAACTGCAGCGGGCGGTCGACCACGTCGGGCAGTACCAGGCCGGTTTGCGCAAATAGCAGCCCAGCGATGATGGGCAAAGGCACCGGGTGAATGATGCCGCTGCGCACCGCGCCCAGCACGGTCAGCAACATGTGCTGACCGCCCCCCTCGCCAGCGGCGGCCTGCTCGCGCGCCACGGCCAGTTCAAGAATCACGGTGGCAAAGGTCAGCAGCAACAGCGCATGCACCGAGATCAGCGTGAACAGAGT